>JBFHFJ010000001.1:0-43988 GCA_041583655.1 Haliea sp.
CGAAGCCGGCCACGCCGTCCTGGACGTTCTCGCCATACAGGGCGCACCACTGGTCGCCGTCGATGAAGATGCGGGGGCGGAACTGGGGCCGCCGGCAGGCCCAGGGCGGCGACATCCAGCAATACCCTGCGTGCCTGCCGCAGGCCCTTGTTGATATGGAAACTGCCGTCGAGGTCCGGGTCGTTGATCAAACCCTTCCATCCCACCACCGTGCGCGGCTTCTCGAAATAGACCCGCAGCACTGGCAGGATGGCATCCTTCAGCGGCGCGCAGGCATCCTGCAGGCGGGTGGCAAAGTCGAGCAGGGCGGCCGGATCGTGCACCGAGCAGGGTCCGACGACAACCAGGAGCCGGGGGTCTTCCCCGCGCAGCACCGCCTCGATATCGCGCCGTGCCTGGGCGATACCGCGGCGCTGGGCCTCGGGCAGCGGCAGTTCCTCCGCCAGCACCCAGGGTGTGATGAGAGGCTGGGCGCCGTGGATGCGGACATCATCTGTACGGTCGGTCGCTCCGCGGTCAGGCGTACTGCGGTCGTCGGGGCTGGGCTCGGTCATGGTGTTCTCGGCGCGCTTTGGCGGGGCATTTTGCCCCATGGTCCGCGGCCCGGCAACCGCATCCCGTGGCCGGGCTGGCCGCAGGCGTGCCTGACCGTTTTACTCCGCCAGGGCGCGGCGGGCAGCAATAGCAGCCTGTACTTCCTCGACCCGGGCCTGGCTGGTGCGGATGCGGGAGATGACCCAGAGGGCAATCAGCAGTGGCGGGATAACCCCCAGCCCCAGTGCGTAGACCAGGCCGTGCAGTGTATCCAGGGGAACCTCGCCGGGGCGCATTCCGGTCTCCAGCCCGATGACATCCAGCGCCAGGCCACCGTACAGCGGGCCGGCGACGGTCGCCATCTTGGCGACGAAGTTGATCACGGAGAAAAACCCGGCTTCCTGGCGCACGCCGTGTTCCAGTTCATGCTCGTCGGTCAGGTCCGCGACGATGGATGTGCTGTTCACGATCCGCAGCATGAACAGGTACATGAAAAAGAGCATGAAGATGAAGTTGAGGGCGAAGATCAGCTCCTCGTTGCTCGCGGGTAGAAGTTCGAACAGCTGCAGGGGGTAAAGCCACAGGCAGTTGAGAATCAGCCCCAGCAGTGACAGCTGCACTATGCGCTGCTTCGACAGGCGCCTGCCCAGCGGGCCCATGGTAACTACGGCCAGCAGCACCGCCAGCAGTGTCGGGGCGGACAGGATGATGGAGATCTGGGCGGCAGAGAATTGCCAGAAGAACGTCCACACCAGCATGTTCAGGCTGCTGATGGCGCCATAGGCTGAGGTGGCGGCGATGTCATACGCGATCAGGTAGCGGAAGTTGCGGTTGCCAAGGGTGCGCCAGAGATCCCGCGTCAGGGCCAGTAAGGTTGTATGGCCGCTGTCCTCAGCGCCGGGTCGCGGCACCTCTGGCCGGATATGGTGGCGGGTTCCGAGGGTGCTGAGTGTGGCCATGACCCAGACCACCGCGCAGGACAGCATCCCATAGAGGGGGTAGCGCGACTGCTCGAAACGCCCGTCGATTCCATTCTGCTCCGGGAAGACGAGGAGCAGTGCCGCCGCGGGCAGGAGTACGGCAAACAGGAACATCAGCCCCATGCGGGCCCCCAGTACCTGGGTGCGGTCGTGATAGTCGGTGGTGATCTCCGCGGAAAGCGCCAGGTGGGGAATGGTAAAGGTGGTGACAAACGTCCGTACCCACAGGGACCAGAAGAGCAGCCAGGAAGCCAGCAGGCCGCTGTTGTCGATCACCACCTGGGGGGGTGAAAAAAGCCCGATGAAGCCCAGGCCGAGGGGCAGGATGCTCAGGGCCATAAACGGATGGCGGCGGCCAAAGCGGCTGCGCAGCCGATCCGAGAGGGAGCCGACCAGCGGGTCGGAAATGCCGTCCCAGACCAGGCTGATGGCGATAATGAGGCCGGTGACGGTGCCGCTCAGGCCCAGGACCTGGGTGTAGAACAGCAGGATAAACATCGTGTAGGCCGCTTCCTTGGCGGCTGCTACCGCGCCTCCTGCACCGTACAGGAGGCGGGTTCCGACGCTGATCACGGCGGGAGGGTCAGGGCGTTACGTTACGGGGCGGGATGCCACGTGCCCGGGAAGCTCAGCGCCCGCCCTTGATCAGGCTGCGGAACCGGTCTACCAGGGTTTCATGCTTGTAGTCGGTGAACTCCCCGGCGTCCATGAACATGCCGTGTTCGCTACAGGTTTCGTACCAGATGTGTTTTTGCTTGGGATCGGAGGTTTTCTCCATATCCTTGCCGCAGTGCGGGCAGGCGATCTCCGCCACGTCATCCCACTTCTTGCCCTCGGCGCGATTGCCCAGATCCAGGGCGTCACCCATCCACTTGGACTTGAGCTGGTCTGCTTCACCGGTATCGAACCAGAGACCCATGCAGTTGGTGCAGCGGTCTATGGTGACGTCGCCGTAGGTAACTTCTTCCATGCCATGTCCGCACTTGGGGCATTTCAGGCTGTGTTGATCGGGGTTGTATTCCATCGCTCGTCCCTGTCAGTTCGGTGTATTCGGGCTTCTACTGGTGGTCCCGCGGGGCAGGCCAGCAGCGAGTCTAGCGCAGGGCCGCCGTTTTGTCCTCCCCCGATCATGCCGGGGCCGGGCAGTCCGCATTCTGTCCTGGCCGCAGGAGCCCCCAGTGCATACTCCGGGCGGCGAAAAGCTGGTAGATTCCGGGTTTGCAGATCTTTGTCGGGACCAGCTTGATGAGTGTATTCGTTCTACCCCTGCTGGCAGCGCTGCTCGCCGCGCTGCCAGCTGCGGCCACAGCCGCCGATCCAGCAGACCTTTACCAGCCCTGCGCGGCTTGCCACGGCGCCGATGCCGGCGGCAATGCCGCCCTGCAGGCTCCGCGCCTCAACCATTTGCGTCCGGTGTATATCCTGGCCCAGCTGGACAAGTTCCAGCGTGGCCTGCGGGGCGCAGAGGGCGCCACGGCGGCGGCGCAGCAAATGGCCGCAAGTGTCTCCATGCTGCCGCCGGCGGAGCGCTGGCCGGAGCTGGCACACTACATCAGTGAGCTGGACGGTGGGCCTTCGGCAGCCACGCTGACGGGTGGCGACCCGGTCATGGGTGGCGACTACTTCAACCAGTTCTGCGGTGCCTGCCACGGCCCTGCCGCGGGGGGCAACGTGGCGCTCAACGCGCCCGCACTGGCGGGGGCGGACGACTGGTACCTGGCTGCCCAGCTGCATGCGTTCCGCGACGGCCAGCGCGGGCAGCATCGCGAGGACCGAACCGGACGGCAAATGCGCAATATGGCGAGGGTGCTGCCCGGCGAACAGGCCATTCTTGATGTCATTGCCTTTATCCGCAACCAGCCGGAGTAGGTGGCCGCGGCCGACCGCCTGGCTTGCCGGATGCCTGTTGCTGGCTTGCGCGGCGGGCCCGGCGACGGCGCGGGACACGGGCGCTTTCAGTCTCAGCCCGCACTGCCCGCCGGGGTTCGAGCTGGTGCAGGGCGCCTGCCGACTGCGCAGCCTGTACCAGCGCTATGACTCCCTGCAGGGCGCTGGGGTCGGCGGGCTGAAAACCGGGCTGCCGAGCTGGCGGGACGGTTTTACCCCGCAGCAGATTGACCTGGGTCGCTACCTGTTTTTCGATCCCCTGCTGTCCGCGGATCACACACTCTCCTGTGCCAGTTGCCACCAGCCCGACCGCGGGTTTGCCGATGGCATGGGGCGCAGTGTGGGCAGCCGTGGCCAGCTGAGTGCGCGCTCCGCGCCCAGCCTGTGGAACGTGGCTTTCCTGCAGCGCTTTTTCTGGGACGCGCGCGCCGACAGCCTGGAGCAGCAGGTCCTGGAGCCGCTGTTCAAGGAGACTGAAATGGCCAATTCGCCGGAAGCCCTGCTGGCAAGCCTGCGCGGCTCCGACGCCTATCGCGCACTCTTTGCCCAGGCTTTTCCGCGCCACTTCAGCGATCCCGCGGCCAGCGTCGAGCTGGAACAGCTGTACACGGCGCTCGCCGCCTTCCAGACATCGCTGGTTTCCCTCAACAGCCGCTACGACCAGTACGCGCATGGCCACAGCGACGCCCTCAGCCAGCGCGAGCAGGCCGGGTTGAACGTCTTCCGCTCTGTTGTGGCCCGCTGTGCCGAGTGCCATACACCGCCCCTGTTCAGCAATCAGCAACTCGCAGTGATCGGCACACCCGAGCCCGAGGGGTTGCCATTTGATCCCGGCGCCGGCCCCGGGCTGGGCGAGCCCACCCTGCGGGGGGCGTTTCGCACGCCCGGTTTGCGCAATATTGCCCTGACCGCGCCCTACATGCATTCGGGCCGCTTTGCCTCACTGCGCGAGGCCGTTGCGTTCTACACTGGCGGTCGCGGCCACGCGGTGCCCGATGGCGAAGACCTGCGGATACATTGGCACATCTGGGAGCCCGGGTTAACTGATGACGAACTGGATCTGCTGGTGGAGTTCCTGCTCACGCTGACCGATGAGAGCTTAAAGCCCGTCACCCCCGTGGCGGTGCCCTCGGGACTGCCGCTGATGCACGGCCCGGCAACAGCAATAACAACAGGGAGCGCACAATGAAAAGAGTCATGGGTTTTGCCAGCGCCGCGGTGCTGCTGCTTGCCGCCGGGTTTTACCTCGGCCTGGCACGGCAGCCACCGCCCACGGTCATCCAGGTGCCGGCGGCGCCCAAGGTGGCCTTCGAGCCCGGGGTGGAGATCGCGCCGGCCGCGGGTGCGCCGGTGCGCAGCCTGGTCACGCCCACCAGTGGTGAAGTGATCCTGGTGCGGGACGGCGAATCGATCCAGGCGGCAGTCAGCCAGGCGGCTCCCGGCGCAGTCATCAAGGTGCTGCCCGGCACCTATCTCGAGACTGTCTATATCGACAAGGACAACATCACCCTTTCCGGAGTGATTGAGCGCGGCGCCTACCCGGTGCTGGATGGCGAGGAATTCCGCAATGACGCCGTACTCTACTCGGGTAATGGCGTCACCATCGAAAACCTCTATATAACCCGCTATAAAGGCAACGGCATCATGGGCCAGGCGGGCAACAACTACATCATCCGCAACAACATCATCGTCGATACCGGCGTCTATGGTATCTTCCCGCAGCTGGGCAGGAACGGCATCGTCGCGCACAACGTGGTGTCGGGAATAGAGGATGCCGCAATCTACGTCGGCATGTCGGACAACGTCGACGTGGTCTTCAACGAGGTATTCGAGAGCGTTGCCGGCATCGAGATAGAGAACAGCCGCGGCGCGCTGGTGGAAAGCAATGTTGTCTACAACAATACGGGCGGCATCCTGGCGTTCATTACCCCCGGCCTGCCGATCAAGACCTGCGGCGACGTAATCATCCGCAACAACTTTGTCTCCGGGAACAATCACGAGAACTTCGCCATTCCCGGCTCGCTGGTGTCCAATATTCCCTCTGGCACCGGGGTGCTGGTCATGGCCTGTGACGATGTTGTCCTGGAGGGCAATATCATCACCAACAACGACTCCGTGGGTATCGCGTTCACCGATTTCTCCCTCGCATCCAACGCCGCGGTCGATCCGGAGTCTGACCCTTACCCCAATCGCCCGGTGATTCTCAACAACATCATGCTCAACAACGGCGGCAACCCGGCACCGGCAGTGCGGGCCATTCTGGCCGCCATGCTGGAAACACGCGGCCCGGACATTGTCGATACCGTGGGCATGGACGATGGCTGTATTCTCAACGCCGAACGCTTTCGCACTATCGGCCTCGACCAGTACGGAGATTGCCAATTCGCGACCACCGCCAACGTCGCCACCTATACGCTGCCGCAGCCTGTGCCGGCGCGGGACCTTGCGGACGTGGATACCGGGCGCCTGGTCTACTACGGTATTTGCGCCGGGTGCCATGCCTATAATTCCAGGCTTATCGGGCCGCCGGTGCAGGTCGTGCAGGCCCTGTACATGGATGACCCCGAGGGTATTGCGGACTACATCGCCAGCCCGGAACGCAAGCGGCCCGACTACCCGGAGATGCCGCCGCAGGCACACCTGGATGCGGCGACGCGCCTCGCGGCCGCCGAATTCATGTTGCAGCTCGAGAACTGAACTGGACCAGGGCATCCCTTGCTGTAGATCAAAATTAGACGTTGCGCGGGCGGCTTTTCCGCCTACACTTAGCTTGCGGTATCCGTTCAACCACGAGAGTGAAAACGCCCATGTTGGAAAAAGAAATGGCCCAGGCCGTAAAGATGGCAGAGCAGGCGAACAAGAAGGTGGTGCAGCTGCAGAAGAAGCTGTTGTCGGAAACAGAAAAGGCGCATGCCAAGGTCAAGACTGACCTGGCGGCGGCGAAGAAAAAGCACTCGGCGGCCAACACGCGCTTGAAGAAAGCGCGCAATGCGCTCCGCGGCAAAGCCAGCAGTGCCAACCAGAAACACGTGGAGGAGCTGGTCAAGCAGGTTCAGGATCTGGCGGAGTCCGTGGCCAAGATTGCCAAGGCTGCCTATAGCTCCTTCGAGAAACTGCTGCCGATCCAGGCGGATCTCGCGCTGGAGTCGCGGCGTGCCATGGCGGCTGACAAGGCCGCCTCCATGGTCGAGAAAGCCGCCGAGCGTCGCAACAAGGCGCAGAAGTCCGCGGCTGGCAAGAAAGGTGCGGCGGCAAAGAAAAAAGCTGCTCCCAAAAAGAAAGCGGCAGCCAAAAAAGCCGTCGCAAAAAAAGCTGCCCCGAAAAAGAAGGCTGCTGCAAAGAAAAAAGCGGCACCCAGAAAGGCAGCACCACGGAAGGCCAGCGCCGCTCCCGCTAGCCCCGGCTGAAGCCCGGGCAGGACGGGCCCCGCCACCCAATGCGGTGGCGGGGCCCGTTATTGCGCCGGCCGCACTCGCAGCTGTGCGCCGTCTTAGTGGTCGGTGAGCAGGTAGACAAAGCCGTCGATTCCCGTGCGGACATCGCGAATGCGTGCGTCCAGCTCATTAAACAGCGTGGTTTCCCCCGTGACGCGGCCGTCCCGCAGCGTCAGCAGCCTCACTTCCCTGTCAACCAGGGCGCCCACCATCAGCTTGCCGCGCCAGGCGGGGAATTGGTCGCCGTCATACCACGCCATGCCCGAGGGCGCGATGCTGGGCACCCAGACGTGGAGCGGCGCGGCCATGCCCGGCAAGTCGCTGAACGGCGAAACATAGGCGCCACTGTAGTCGACCCCGTGGGTTGCCGCAGGCCATCCGTAGTTCTCTCCCGCGCGCAGCAGGTTGACTTCGTCCCCGCCCTTCGGGCCGTGTTCGTGCAGGTATACCGCGCCGGAGTCGCCGGCCAGGACCAGGCCCTGGGGGTTGCGATGGCCGAGCGTCCACACCCGCTCACTGCCGGGTTCAGTGAAAGGGTTGTCCGCAGGTATGGCGCCGTCATCCATGATGCGCAGCACCTTCCCCAACTCGCTGCGCGGGTTCTGGGCCTGTTCGCGGAAGTCGAAGCCATCCCCGGTAGCGAGCAGCAGGCTGTTGTCGGGCAGGAACAGCAGGCGGCCGCCGTAGTGCTGGGCCGTGTTCTTCTTGTCCGCGACCCAGAGGATATCCCTGCCATCCCGCAGGGCGTTGCCCTCCAGCCGGGCACGCCAGACCGCGGTACCGTTGGCGTCTTTTTTGCCCCGGGCGTAGGCCAGGTAGACCAGCCGGTTACGGTTGAAATCCGGGTGCAGCACAATGTCAAAAAAACCGCCCTGGCCCGCGACCCAGGTGGCTGGCACGCCGCTGATGTCTTCGCGCTGGCTGCCATCGGCGCTGATCCGCAGCAGTCTGCCCCGGCGTTCGGTAACCAGCAGGCTGCCATCGGGCACCTGGACCACCGACCAGGGATGGTGCAGGCCGTCGGCCACCGTCTCAACCCGGTACTCCGCCGCCGATGCGGCGAGGCCCGTCAGCAGGAATACCGTTGCCAGGGCGCGACGGGCAATCGCTGATGCGTTCATGGGCTTTTCCTTTGCGGTTTGTGCGGTCATTATAAACAGACACAGCACCAGAGGTAGTCGTCCATGATTCGTGTGCTCAAGGCATTCTTCCCCGCGGTTATCGCGGCCTATGTACTGGGCTGCCTGTTGGCAACCCAGGTGGTTCTGGGCAACCTCGCTGGCATGGGTGTGGATATCTCCCTGGCCACGCGCCTCCAGGCCAGTCTGCACGACCTGCTGGGCATGACGGCTTACCTGCTGTTGATCCTGGTGGCTTTCGTGATTGCCATGCCGGTCGCCGCCGGCCTGGTGCGTATCCACGTGGTGCCGGGGACGCGGGTCTTCTGGTTCACCCTGGCGGGCTTTATCGCGCTGGTGGTACTGCACCTGGTCATGCGCCAGGTCCTGGGTCTGTACGTGGTGGCGGCTGCGAGGGGTTGGGACGGCCTGCTGCTGCAGGGCCTTGCCGGCGCCGTCGGTGGTTTCCTCTACAACCTGATCAGCAGCGCCCGCGCCCGTCGCTGAGGTCAGATGATTCGGGAAAAGCGGTTGCCGGACAGCTGGCCGTGATCGATGTAGGCGTCAAACTCCATGCACACGCGGCGAACCAGCATGCGCCCGGGTGGTAGCACCTCAATACCCTGTTCAGTAAGCGCCAGCAAGCCATCTGCGGCGAGTGGCTGCAGGCGCTCGAGTTCGCTGGCGAAGTAGTCCGCGAAAGATATGCCGAACGCCTGCTCAATGGCCCCGTAGTCCAGCGCGAAATTGCATATCAGCTCATTGATCACGGCCTTGCGGATGGTGTCGTCCCGGGTCAGCGTGATCCGCTTTGCCAGCGGCAGCCTGCCGGCCATTATGGCGGCACTGTAGGAAGGCTCATCCTTGAAATTCTGGAAGTGGTTGTTGCCCAGGGCGTTGATAGCGGATACGCCGAAGGCCAGCAGCTCGCAGTCCTTGTGGGTGGAGTAGCCCTGGAAGTTGCGGTGCAGGGTGCCCTGCATCTGCGCCAGGGCCAGCTCGTCCCCGGGTCGGGCGAAGTGGTCCATGCCGATGTACTCGTAACCCTCGTGCAATAAGTGCTCAATGCTCTGTTGCAGGATTGCCATCTTGACCGCGGCTGTGGGCAACTGCCGCTCATCGATCTGGCGCTGGGTCTTGAACAGTTGCGGCATGTGCGCGTAGTTGAACAGCGACAGACGGTCCGGTTGCAGGCGGATGACCTGGTCCAGTGTGCGGGCGAAGGAGCGTTCGCTCTGCAGCGGCAGGCCATAGATCAGGTCCATGCTCAGCGATTTAAACCCGCAGGCGCGGATTTCCTTCACCAGTGCGGCGACTTCGTCAACACTGTTGAAACGATTCACGGCCTTCTGCACACCGGGGTCGAAGTCCTGCACACCCATGCTGATTCGATTGAAGCCCAGCTGGCGCAGGTAATGGATGCGGTCGCTGGTCATGCCCCCCGGGTGCACTTCTATCGAGAATTCGCCCTCGTCATCACCCGCCAGCCGGAACTGCTGGCGGGTGACAGCCATCAGCGCCTGCATCTCGCTGTCGCTGATATAGGTTGGTGTGCCGCCGCCCCAGTGCAGTTGGCGCACGATGCGTTCCGGATTGACAGCGGCAGCCTGCAGCTCGATTTCGCGGTGCAGCAATACCAGGTAATCCCTGGCTCGCTTGCGGTTGGCAGTGATGATCTTGTTGCAGGCACAGTAGTAGCAGACGGTGCTGCAGAAAGGAATGTGGAAGTACAGCGAGAGGGGGGCGCTGACCGCGTTACTGGCTGTTATCGCCTCCCGCCATTGCGCTTCACTGACATCGTCCTGGAACTGGGCGGCTGTCGGATAGGAGGTGTAACGCGGCCCGGCGAGATTGTAGCGTGCGATGAGGGCCGGATCCCACAGGGCGCTCGTGGTCAGTGCCGGAGTGGATGCCGCGGTCCGGGATGTCATGCTGGGCTGCCTGTCCTGGTGTTGGCGGCCAGTTTACCTCGCCCGCCGCCGCAGGCCGTTGACCTGCGTCAAGCCGACAGCTGGCTCTCAGCGCCGGCGGGGCAGGCCCTCTCGCTCGGTGCCCCCCGTGCCAGTCGCGGCGGCGTCGGGCAGGCTGATCAGGTACTCGGCGGGGAAGTCTATGTCAGTCCGGTTCCGGTCCAGGTCGATAACTGCCGGCTGGTCCGTGGTGAGCCAGGCGCCACAGGCTTCCCCGGCGTCGCAGATGAACAGGTCGTTGTCCGCGTCGGAGCCGGCGAATACCTGATAGAGGCCGGCCGCCAGCGCGGGGAAGTTGAAGTTGTAGCGACCGTCGCGCACCCGGGCCGCGGCCTGGTCCACCACGTCGTCGACTTCAGGGTCGTAGACGAGGATATACACAACGCCCACGTCTGCGCCCGCCACATTGCCGACAGAAACCAGGGCCCGGATCTGCAGGCTGTTGGCACTGGAGCGCGCGGTAACGGTGGCGGCGTAAAGGCCTTCTTCCAGCTGCCCGCGGTCCACGGTCAGTTGGTAACGGCCCAGGCCCTGGCCGTCCACCTCGTCGGGAAGGATCTGCAGCCAGGGTGCGTCACTGTCCACCGCGGTAACCCGCAGGGTCCCGCTGCCCCCATTGCTGAGGAACAGGTCCAGGGTATCCAGGTTACTGCCGAAATTCAGGTTGAGGCTGGAAGCCTGCAGCGACGCCGGTGCGGTGAAGTCCGCCCCGATACTGTCCAGTGCCGCTTCTACCGCCCGGCGCGCGTTGACCAGGCCGTGGCCATAGAGGTCATCGCGGCCGGGCTCGCCCAGGTCGTCCGTCAGGCTGCCGCTTTGCAGCAGGGTGACCAGCTGCGCCGGGGTGAGGTCCGGGTTGATGCTTTTCATCAGCGCGATGATGCCGGAGACATGTGGTGCGGCCATCGACGTTCCGCTGAGGAACACGTAGGAAAAATCGACTCCCGAGGCCGTGGCAGTGCCGCCAGTGCTCAGCACGCCATCGGGATAGCCATCGCCGTTGACATCGGCGCCGCTGTCGCCGCCGGGTGCGGCAATGTCGATGGTGGTACCACGGTTGCTGTAGGGGGTGATGCGGCGCTGGATATCCACGGCGGACACCGAAATCACAGTGTCATAGGCAGCAGGGTATCCCGGCGTGGTGCTGGCCTCATTGCCGGCGGAGGCGACTACAAAGATGCCGGCTTCGCGCAGGTCCCGATACAGCTGCTGGTTGATCTGGCTGAAACCTTCGCCGCCCAGGCTGAGATTGATGATGTCCGCCCGGCGTTCGGGCACGGTTCCGGAGTCGTTGGGCAGCCCGGCGGCAAAACGCACGGCCTGGGCGACATCGTAGGAGGTGCCACCGCTTGCGCCCAGGGCGCGCAGTGGCATCAGTCGGGTATTCCAGGCGACACCTGCCACCCCGGCGCCATTGTTGCTGCGGGCGGCTATGGTGCCTGCCACGTGGGTGCCGTGGAAGCTGCTGGAGGCGGGATTGCTGCGGTCGCCCGGATCCTCGGGGTTGGAGTCGATGCCGTTGCCGTCGCCGGCTGCCACCGGATCCCGGACAAAATCATAGCCGGCTACCAGCTGCCCGGCGAGGTCCGGATGACCAGACAGAATCCCGGTATCCACCACGGCGACGATCACGCCCGGGTCCCCGGTGGTCACGTCCCAGGCCGACGGCAGGGAAACCAGCGGGTAATGCCACTGCAGGCGGTAGGCGCTGTCGTTGGGGCGCAGGGATGCCCGCACCCGGTAGTTGGGCTCAGCCCAGCGCACCCCCGGCGCGCGGCGCAGCGATTTGATGCTCACCAGCGTTTCCCAGCGCTGTTGCTGCTGTGGGTCGGCAAACTGATGTCTGCGAGGTGCAGAATCGCCCAGTCGGTGCTGTTCCGCCTGCCCTGCGCGCAGGGCCAGCAGTCTGGCCCTGCCTGCGGCACCGGCGCGGCGCTCCATACCCATCTGGTGGGCGACATCCTCCAGCGAGGGTGTGGTTGCCGCCGCGGACTGGCGGTAGTCAACGACAATCTCTCCCGGGACAATCTCCGGCCGCTGGCCCGAACCCTCCAGTGCCTGGTTGCCAACCGCCATGATGTAGTTGGTGGCGCCGGAAAATGCGGTGACATTGGCAAACCAGGTGCCGCTCTCGGGTGCGGTCACCGTTTCGATTTCTCCCGATTCGATGGAAAAGTCGACGATCTCGCCCTGCTCCGAATACAGGTAAAGGTCTGCGTCCGCGGTTTCGAAGTCGGCAACCAGAAGCGTAACTGACTGGCCCTCCAGTAGCCGCACGCGGTAGTAGTCATCAACGTCGCCTGAAACCTGCGAGCGTCCCTCCGCGCCGGTACCGGGCTGGTTGACATAGCCTCCGAGGGTGATGGGGTTGGCCAGGGGTTGGGCGGTTTCCAGGGTGTCATTGGCCAGATAGATATTGGCGGGGTCATTGGTGTCGCTGTCCACGGCCTGGTTGCTGGACGCCAGGACGCTGCCACTGAGACTGAAAGTCGCGCCACCGGCGCTGCCGGCAACGACAACGCTGGCGCTGCTGCTCGCCTGGGCGCCATCGTTGTCGGTAACGGTAAGGGAAAAGACGAGTGTGGTGTCGCCGTTGACGTTGGGGGCGGTGAAACTGGCCTCGGCGCTGGCGCTGCCGGCCAGCGCCACCTCCGGCCCGTCTGTCTGCTGCCACCGGTAACTCGTGACACTGCCGTCGCCGTCAGATGACCCGCTGCCATCGAGGATCACGGTGTCACCGATGTCGGCGCTGGCGGGCGCGGCTATGACGGCGACTGGCGGCTGGTTGGGGGCCGGGGGCGGCGCGGCCTGGGAGCTGCCGCCCCCGCCGCCGCAGGCAGAGAGGGTCGCCGCAAGGTACAGGCTCGTGGCCAGTCGGCTGAACAGTGGTCCGTTAATGGTGGTTCCCCTCCCGCGGTTCGACGCAGGTTTGTGAAGGATCAAGGCAATGATTATAGTAGACTGCGGTCATATGGTGGCCGGTCAGTTTGGGTGAGGTCGGGCAATATTCAACATATGTGTTGACATAATCAAGGCAGTGTGGTCAGCTGCCGATCAGTATTGAAAGGTGGGCGTGGCTCAGGTGCTAGACAAGACAGGAAGCAAAAATTCTGCCAGTGGTATAGGCAAGCGGCGCGCAGCGGCCAAAGTCGACCGCGCGCCCAACTACGAGAAGCGGCGCAAGGAGATTTCCGAGGCCGCCGCTCGCGTATTCAATCGGCGTGGCTTTCGCGGTACCACTATCAGCGCAGTGGCTGAAGAACTCAGCATTGACCGCGCATCTCTGTATTACTACATCTCGAGCAAGGAAGAATTGTTCGACGAACTGGTACGTGAGGTCTCCGAAGACAACGTTGCGATGGCGCGGAAGATCCAGTCCAGCCAGCAGTCGCCACCGGAGAAGCTGCGCGAACTCATTCTCGAGCTCATGCGCGCCTATGCCCGCAGCTATCCGCTCCTGTATATCTATATCCGCGAGAATCTCGGCGACGTGGCTGACCAGCGTTCAAACTGGGCCCGATACATGAAGCAGATCAACCGGGATTACGACAACGCGGTGATCTCCATCATTGAGGAGGGCTACCAGGATGGTTCTTTCCAGGATGTCGGTGATCCGAAAATTGTGGCCTATGGGATCATCGGGATGGTGGGCTGGACCAACCGCTGGTTCAAGCCCGACCGTGGCAAGGCCGATGCCGATGAGGTCGCCCGTATCTACGCTGATATGGTAATCGGCGGAATGAGTTCGGCACCCGCGTCGATTAATGGTGGCCGAGCGCGGCCCCCCGTTGCGGTCGGCAAGCGCAAGAAAGCGCCCGCAAAAAATAGCGCACGCGGCAAGTAGCCGCGGTCAAGCTGCTCCCGTCACCGCCAGCGGAGGTTTTTGACCTCCGCTGAACCCTTTCTTTTTTCGTATGTATGACGCTTGTGGTGCCGTCCCTGGTTTCCGCTTGCTCGCTCAGTCAACAAAAGCGTTGACAAAATTTTCCGCCCTGTGCGATGCTTGGAGCATGAGGTGGTGCCGGCAGGTATTCCGGCCCGCAGCGCAGGAGGAAACGAGCATGAATGACATAACAAACCCGGCGCCTGAGCGCTGGCTCCAGGACGCCATTGCGAGAGCCAACATTCCGACCCTGGCCTGTCTGCTGGTGCAAATAACCGGCGAGCGCCGCTGGATCGAGGGCAGGTTTGTTCCCTCCAGGCCCCGTGGATTGGATGACAATGACTCCGGCGGGCTTGCACCCGAGGTTCAGGCTGAGATTCGGCAAGCTGCGCTGGAAGGCATAACTAGACTGCTGGCCGGCGAACCGCTGGCCCTGCCGGAACCCGCCGATGACTTGCTGGTGGAAATGATGAGCGTCTCGCTCGGCGAGCGCATTCCGGCTGAATACGCGCCGATGATTCGCCACGAGCTCAACCCCACGGGTTCAGCCGCACCAGCATCGACACCGGACGAGAGTGCAGCGGTACAAGCCTTTCCCCGGTTCGAGGGTATGAATCCCCCGGAGGGGTTTCGGGCACTGATTATTGGCGCCGGAATATCCGGTCTCTGCGCCGCGGTAAACCTGGCGGCCGCGGGTATCCCGTATACGATCATAGAGCGCAACTCGCGCCTCGGTGGCGTCTGGCATGAAAACAACTACCCCGGCGCCGCCTGCGACGTGCCCAGCCACCTGTACTCTTTTTCTTTTGCGCCCTTCGACTGGTCGCGTTACTTCGCCGCCAGCGAGGAAATCCAGCGGTACCTGGAAGAGGTTGCCGATCTTTTCGATGTGCGCCGCCACATCCGCTTTAACACCGAAGTTATGGCCGCGAACTATGACGATGGCGATGCTGAGTGGGAGGCGGTGCTGCGCACGGCAGATGGCTCAGAGGAGACCGCGCGCGCAGATATGGTGATCAGTGCGGTGGGCGCCTTCAACAAGCCCCGCTTTCCTGATGTGCCCGGCATCGACAGTTTCGCCGGCCCCAGCGTGCACACCGCGCGCTGGCCGAGGGAGGGCGTGGAACTTGCGGGGCGCCGGGTCCTGGTGGTTGGCAATGGCGCAAGCGCCATGCAGGTTGTACCGGCCATCGCCGGCCAGGCCGCGTCTGTCACGGTGATCCAGCGTTCGACTCAATGGGCCGCTCCTTTTCCCAAATTCCAGGTGGAGGTGCCTGCTAGTCTGCAGCGCCTGATGCGCGAGGTGCCGCTCTACCGCCTGTGGTATCGCCTGCGCCTGAGCTGGGCCTTTAATGACAAGCAGTATGCCGCGCTGCAGAAAGACCCCGAGTGGGATAATGGCGGACTCTCCATCAATGCCCTCAACGATGTGCATCGCCGCGGGCTTACCGAATACATCAAGTCGGAACTGGGGGACGCCCAGGAATTGCTACCGCAGGTGTTGCCTGATTATCCGCCCTTCGGCAAGCGGATGCTGATGGACAATGGCTGGTTCCGCACGCTGGCCCGCGATGATGTTCATCTGGTCACGGGGGCGGTAACGGAGGTCTTGCCGGACCGGGTGCGGGTGAGCGATGGGTCCGAGCACGTAGCTGACGTGATTATCTGGGCGACAGGATTCGACGTTGTGAATTTCCTCGCGCCGATGGAGCTGCACGGAGTAGGTGGGCGCAGCCTGCACGATGACTGGGACGGCGATGACGCCCGCGCCTACCTTGGCACAGTGGTGCCGGGATTCCCGAATTTTTTCTGCCTGTATGGTCCCAATACCCAGTTCGGTCACGGGGGCAGCCTGATCAGCATCGTGGAAAGGCAGATGCATTACGTCATGTCCCTGCTTGAGGCGATGTTTGCGCGCGGCCTGCATACCGTGGATGTGCGCCCCGAGGTGTACGAAAACTACGCCCGGGAAATCGACCGGCGCCACGAAAAAATGATCTGGACGCATCAGGGGATGAGTACCTATTACCGCAATTCCAAGGGCCGGGTGGTGGTCTGCAACCCGTTCAGGATCGTCGAGTTCTGGGGTCTGACGGACGAAGCCAATCTTGAGGATTACCGGGGCTGGACGGCGCCACACGAGGAGGTGGCCACCACTTCCGCAGGCCACCGGGTCGGGAGTGCGGGCCAATGACTGACGAGGTTCTTACCGAGCGGCGGGGCGCCACCCTGGTGGTGACCATCAATCGGCCCGGGCGCCGCAACGCGGTAACCCGCCTGGTATCGGAGGGCATCGCCGCCGCCATGGACCAGCTGGACGGGGATGCGGCGCTGTCGGTAGGCATTATCACCGGCGCCGGTGGCAGTTTTTGCGCGGGCATGGATCTGCAAGCGTTTCTCGACGGTGAGCGCCCGGAAATCGAGGGCCGTGGTTTTGGCGGCATCACCGAGAGGCCGCCGCGCAAGCCGCTGATCGCCGCGGTGGAGGGCTTTGCCCTGGCCGGTGGTTGTGAGCTGGCACTGGCCTGTGACCTGATCGTGGCGGCGGACGATGCTTTTTTTGGCCTGCCCGAAGTTTCACGAGGCCTGGTGGCGGGTTCCGGCGGCCTGGTGAGACTGCCCCGCCGGATTCCCCCTGCCATCGCACTGGAATACGCGCTGACCGGCGCCCGGTTGCCGGCGCAGGAGGCCCATCGCTGGGGGCTCGTGAACCGGATCACCGCGGCGGGCGGCGCGCTGGCCGGTGCGCTGGCGCTGGCCGATAGTATCTGCGCCAACGGCCCGCTCGCGGTTGCCATGACCAAGCGCATCGTTATGGAGTCACCGAACTGGGCGGCATCCGAGCTGTGGTCGCGGCAGGCGCCGCTGGTGGACGAGGTGCTTGCCTCCGAGGATGCGCGTGAAGGTGCGCTCGCTTTCGCCGAGAAGCGCGCGCCGGTCTGGCGCGGTCGCTGAAGGTTCAGCAGCGGTTTGAACAACATCTAATCAGGAGAGAACTCGCGTGGACAATGTGGCAGTAGTGGGTGGCGGTACCATGGGAACGGGAATCGTCTATACCGCGGCCCTGTCGGGCGCCTCGGTGTGGGCTGTTGAGCCGGACGAGGCGCGCGCCGCCGTGATGCTCAAGAGCATTGCGGACGCAGCGGCGGGTGGCGTCCGGCGCGGCAAACTGGACCCGCAGCAGGCGGATGCACTGCAGGGCAGGATACGGCGGCTTGCGTCTGTGGCGGAGCTGCCCGAAGGGCTTGATCTGGTTGTTGAAACGGTTCCGGAGCGGCTTGAGCTGAAGCACCGGGTCCTGTCTGCGATCGCTGCAAAATTTCCTGATGTCATTGGCAGCAACACCAGTGCGCTGTCGATCGACAGGTTATCCGAGGCGCTGCCTTTTCCGGAGCGCTTCCTCGGCATGCATTTCTTCAATCCCGTTTGGTCGATCAAGCTGGTCGAGCTCGTGCGCGGCCGGGAGACCAGCGAGGGCACCCTGGCGTCGGCACGGGCATTCGCAAAACAGCTGGGCAAGGAGTCGCTGACGGTCATTGATGTCCCCGGGTTCGCCACCAGTCGCCTGGACCTGATCGCGAGCCTTGAGGCGATGCGGATGCTGGAGAGTGGGGTCGCCAGTGCGGAAGACATTGATCGCGCGGCTGTGCTCGCCTACCAGCATCCGGTCGGGCCGCTGCGGCTGAGCGACATTGTGGGCCTTGATGTGCGGCTGGATATTGCGCGCACTCTGGAGGAAGCGCACGGCCCCCGGTTCGCGCCGCCCCGGATACTCATAGACATGGTTGCCCGGGGCGAGTTGGGGCAGAAATCGGGGCAGGGATTTTTCGGCTGGCCGGTCTGAGAAGGGGTACCGGAAATAAATCAACACAAGTGTTGAATCGCCCGCCGGGCTGACGTATATTCGGTGGCGATGAGGCAACAACGAATTTGAGAAGAGGCACATGATGAGCGCTGACAACATATTCTTTTCTCCGCTGGTGGATACGTCTGATCACCACGCGGCTCTCCGTGAAAGCGTAGGCAAGCTCGTGGGCGGTTTTGGCCGCCGTTACTATCAAGAGGTGGTGGCCGCGGGTACTCCACCGACCGAGCTGTGGAGCGCTTTGGCAGAGGCGGGCTTTCTCGGCGCGCACATTTCCGATACCTACGGCGGCAGCGGTGGCGGCCTGGCGGACCTCAACGTGATCATCGAGGAAACGGCAGCCCAGGGGTGCCCGTTGCTGTTCCTGGTGATCCAGTCCATCTGTGCGCCGATACTGGAGCGCTACGCGTCCCAGGAAATCAAGGACAAGTGGCTTCCGGCGCTGGCCTCTGGGACTAAAAAAATGGCGTTCGCCATTACCGAACCCAACGCCGGCTCCAATACCCACAAGGTGACTACCACAGCCCGGTCGACCGCCAGCGGCTTTACGCTTTCCGGCACCAAGTACTGGACATCCGGTGTCGACGAAGCCGAGGCCATGCTGGTGGTTGCCCGCAACGGTGACGCCGTGCAGTCGGAGCGCTCCTCGCTGTCCCTGTTCATCGTTCCGACCGATGCGCCCGGCATTACGTTGAACAAGATACCGGCGGCGCTGATGACGCCGGAAAACCAGTTCATGGTGTTCTTTGACGACGTGCAGTTGCCGCGGGAAGCCCTGGTGGGCGAACCGGGGGCGGGTCTCAAGCAGGTATTCGTGGGCCTCAATCCCGAGCGTGTATCGGCGGCGGCGATCAACAACGGCATCGCTCGCTACGCGCTGAGCAAGGGCTCCCAGTACGCGAGAGAGCGCTCGGTGTGGAAGACGACCATAGGCGCTCACCAGGGGGTCTCACACCCGCTGGCTGAATCCTACATTAACGTCCAGGCGGCACGCTTGCTGACCGCGCGAGCGGCACAGCTGTTCGACGCCGGTGAAGATGCCGCCGAGGCAGCCAACATGGCCAAGTTCTGCGCTGCCGAGGCTTCGCTCAAGGCGCTGGACCAGGCCATGCAGGTCCATGGGGGCAATGGGCTATCCTATGAATACGGCCTTGCCGACCTGTGGTTTATCGCACGCCTGCACAAGACCGCGCCGGTCAGCCGGGAAATGATCCTGAACTATGTCGCCCAGCACAGTCTCGGTCTGGAAAAAAGCTACTGATTGCAGGGCATCGCGGAGTACGAGGATGTCATGAACGTGAATTTCGCCGACATACTGCGCGACCACGCCCGGCAGCGCGCAGGCGCGCCGTGTCTCAGTTTTGCCGATGACACCCTGAACTATGGACAGTTGCACCAGCGCAGCAGCCAGCTGGCCAACGCGTTGTTGCAGCGCGGACTGGTAGCCGGGGACAGGGTCGCAGTCATCGCGCGCAATGCGCCGGTGTTCTACGAACTCGCCTTTGCCTGCGCCAAAGCCGGCATGATCATGCTGCCGGTAAACTGGCGCCTGTCTGCGCGGGAACTGGGCGAAATCCTTGAAGATGCTTCCCCCGGCCTGGTGCTTGCGGACGAGGAGTTCGCCGGCAATCTGCCCAATACCGCCCCGGTGACCATACTGGACAAGCACTTCGGTGACTGGCTCACCCGGGCCTCGGACACCGATCCCGGCGCGCCCATTGAGGGCGATGAACCGATGCTGTTGCTGTATACCTCTGGCACGACGGGTCGTGCAAAAGGCGTCATGATCTCGCACCGGAACATGAGCTTCACCAGCCGCATGGCGCGGGAGGTCTGGCGCTTCCGGCCTGCCAGCGTCAACCTTGTTGCCGGGCCCCTGTTTCACATAGGCGGCATTGGCTACGGCATGATGTCGCTAACCCAGGGCGGACACACGGTGCTGCTGCAGCAGCCCGCCCCTAATCCGGTGCTGCATGCGATTGTCCGGTATGGCGTCACGCACGCCTTTTTTGTACCCGCGGTTATCCAGAGTCTGGTTGAGGCCGAGGGCGTAGACGAAATGGATCTTTCCACGCTGGAGCTCATCGCCTACGGCGCTTCCCCGATCAGCGAAACGCTGCTGCTGCGTGCAATGACTGTGTTCGGGTGCGGATTCAGCCATGCCTACGGTCTGACCGAAACCTCTGGCACGGTGATAAGCCTGCCTCCGGAGGCGCATGACCCTGGCGGCGTACATGCGGAGCGATTGCGTTCCTGTGGGCTCCCCGTGCCCTGGGCGGAGGTTGACCTTTTTGACCCGCAGACGGATCTGCCAGTGGGCGAGGGCGAGGTAGGAGAGATACGCGTCCGCTCCGGAATGAACATGGTTGGTTACTGGAACAAGCCGCAGGAGACACGCGCTACCTTCGCCGAAGGCGGCTGGCTGCGAACGGGAGATGCGGCGTGGCGGGACGCCGATGGATACTTTTACATCCACGACCGTTTCAAGGACATGATCGTCTCCGGTGGTGAAAATATTTACCCGACCGAAGTGGAGAATGTGCTCTACCAGCATCCGGATGTCGCGGAGGCTGCGGTCATCGGGGTTCCCCACGAGCGCTGGGGAGAGACCCCGAAAGCGATCGTGGTGCTGCGTACCGGCAGTCTGGTGGTGGAGCAGGACCTGATTGGCTTCCTGCGCCAGCGACTGGCGCACTACAAGTGTCCCACATCGGTAGAGTTTGTACAGTCGATGCCGCGCAGTGCCTCCGGCAAGATACTGAAGCGGGAACTGCGCCTGATGGCCTGGCCCGAGAAGAGGAGGGCTCAATGATGACCTCGCCGGACAAAAAGGCAGATAGCCTGCCGGAAATCCATCCTCTGGCCGCTCTGCTGCGTGGCTTTGCCGTGGACTTCATCACCGGGCATGACATAAGCGTGGCGGAGCGGATCATGGCGCCCGGCTATTGCCTGAGTATTGGTGGTCATCTCCTGAACGGTCGTGACGCAGAATACCTGCCCCCGACTGCGGCCCAGATTCACCAGTTTCCGGGACTTTGTGTGACGGTGCACGATGTCATCTACGGCGACAATGCGCTGGCCATGAAGTTTACCGAGCACGGCGCATCCTCCAGGGACGGTGGGCGCGCTGCCACCTGGCGCGGAATTACGCTGTTTCGCACCGACGGTAAACAACTGCGGCAGGGCTGGGCCGAGGAAGACTATTTCGCGCGCAAGCGCCAGTTGTCGTCCGGTAGCTGTGATGCGGTGGATCCGCCCCATCCGGCTCCGTGGGATGTGCTGCACGCCCCATCGAACCCGGAAACCGAATCGGTTGCGCGACGCTGGTTGTCGTCCGTGGGGGCAGTAACGCAGCCCGCGGGTACGGACTGGTTGTCGCAAGTAGACGATTCAGACCCCCAGCCTGCGGCGCTGTTTGACATCCACGCCACGACCATAGATGAACTGTTTTCAGCCGGTGATCGGGCGGCCTTCCACCTGCAGCATGAGGCTGTCTACAAGGGTGGCTTTCCCGACCTGGATCCGGGCCTTGCCGGCAAGCCGGTTATTGTCCGCGCTGCCGGCATGCTGACCGTCCGGTCTGGCGTGGTGGTGGACGCCAGCGTTACCACGGATAGGCTCGGTCTGTATCGAGCACTCAGGTTTGGCCAGTGAATGCTGGGTAATTCCAGCCTCTTAGAACGTACGCTTGCTCAGGTAAACGGCGATGAAAATAAACGATAAAGCAAGTCCGCGCATTTTTTATGGCTGGTGGCTGATGCTGGTCTGCCTGCTGATCCAGGCCGTGGGCTTCGGAACCTCTTTGTACCTCTACAGCGTGATGATTGGCGCGATCGGAGCCGAGTTCGAGGGCAGCCGGTTTGTGATGATGATGGGCGTGTCCGGCATGCTGCTCCTGGTTGGCCTCATGTCTCCCAAGATCGGTTCACTGCTTGACCGCTATCCGGTCAAGCGGGTTTTGATCTCCGGCGGAATCGTGATGGGCTCCGGATTCATACTGATGTCTTTCTCGGGCAATATCTACCACGTGGTGTTCTACTATGCCCTGTTTATCGCGCTGGGCATGACCATTCTCAGCCCCTTGTCCTGCTCACTGTTGCTGACGCGCTGGTTTGTGCGTCACCGCGGACTGGCACTGGGAATCTCTGCATTGGGCACCCAGTTTGGAGGCCTGGTCTTTCCACCTGTGATTGCGGCGATTGCTGCCGCCCATGACTGGCGGGTGGCGGCTACCTGCCTGGGCCTGTTCATTATCGCTTTCGTGCCCGCGCTGGCCTGGTTCTTCGTTCACGATCATCCGCGGGACAAGGGCCTGTATCCTGACGGTGCGGAGAGTGACGCTAATGCGTCCACGACAAATTCCGAACCCGCCGTCACGCCCAATTTTTCCATGCGGGCGATCTATACCAGCCCCAATTTCATCATTGTGGTGGCCATCGTTACATTTATGTCGATGATCTATTCGGGCTTGCTGTCGAACATTTCGCTGATCGCGGTCGACAAGGGTGAAACCCTGCAGCGAGGCGCATTCCTGGTATCCCTGATGTCGCTGGTCGGGATGATATCCAGTCCCCTGCTGGGAAGGCTCAGCGACATACTCAGCGTACGCAAGACGCTTGTGGTGATGAGCGCGAGTGCGCTGCTCGCGCTGGTGCTTTTCCACCAGGCACAGGGTTACGCTGTGCTGGTCGCGGCGGTGGTTTGTTTCGGCTTCTTCGGTGGCGCGGTAGTGCCGGTGTGGTCGGCAGCCCTTAGTCGCCTTTACGACAGTCGAATTTACGGTCGCGTCTTGGGTGCATCCAGCGCCGTGGTTTACTCGCTTGCTGCCCTGTCTGCACCCACCATTGGCTTGCTGTATGACCTCACCCAGAGTTATCAGATTACTTTTGTCATCCTCGCCAGTGTTGCGGTTCTGCTGATGTTCGCCATTGCAAAAATCACGCCCCAGCAGCATCTGATGGCTGAAGAGACCAGGAACTGATTCGCATAAGAAAGCAGTTTTAAAGACTGATTTCGTAGAATTCTGAAATATTCGCCCCTCAATCAATACATGTGTTGACAAAATAGAATGGCGGCGTAATATCAACTGTAGTGTTGATAGAAATAAGGGCTGCATCTGTCGTTCCCTGGCCTGGATAAGCCAGTCGGGTTCGTAAGTTTAAGCATTCATTACTATAAGAGGTTGAGAAAATGGCCAGATATCTTACCGGCGTAGCGTCCGCCCTTGCGATGGTGACGGCAGTACAATCCTCAGCAGCTCTCGCCCAGAGCTCCCAGCCACGCTCGGGAGCGATGCTCGAGGAAATCCTCGTGACCGCTCAGCGGCGCGCCGAAACCATGGAGCGCACGCCGATCTCGATCGCGGTGCTCAGCAGTGATGCGCTGCGGGATCAGGCAATCGTTTCCGAGCTGGATCTGCAGACAGCGCTGCCGGGCGTTACGGTCAAGGCGGGCCAGAGCGCCAACCAGCTCAACTACTCGATCCGCGGTCAGACCGTTGACTCCTTCAGCAGCTCGCGCCCCAGCGTGCTGCCCTACTTCAACGAGGTGCAAGTCGGTGGCCAGGCCTCGACCGCCTTCTACGACCTGGGTTCGGTCCAGGTGCTGAAGGGGCCGCAGGGTACTCTGTTCGGGCGCAACTCGACTGGCGGCGCGGTGTTGTTCACCAGCGCCAAGCCGGAAGAGGAGTTCGGTGGCTATGTCAGCGCCTGGGGTGGCAACTACGATGAGTTCAAGGCCGAGGGCGCAATAAACATTCCGCTGGTGGAGGACAAGGCGCTGCTGCGGGTGGCGGGCTTTTTTCAGCGCCGCGAAGGTTACCAGTACAACATATTCGATGACAGCCGCCTCGGTGATGTGCGCCGCAAGAATGTGCGGGTCAGCCTCACCCTGCGTCCTACCGAAAACATCAGCAACGAACTGGTGCTGGATTTCGCCAAGTCCGACGGCAACAACCTGACCAGCGTCGCCTACAATACCTTTGGTATCGGCGAGGGCAATCCATTCGTGCCCACCCCGTTCCTGTACTCGCCCCTGGTGGATGCCGCCTTTGGACCTGGTGCCTGGGATGCCTTTCTCGCGGCACACCCGGGTGCCGATCCGGAGGGCTGGGTAGCCTCTGTCGAGAAGCAGCAGCAGCGCGGACCCTTCAGGGTCAACGTGGATGCACCCAACTTCCACGAAGGTCAAAACCTGGTGGTTTCCAACATCACCACATTCGATCTCGGCAACGGTATGCAGGTCCGCAACATTCTTGGTTATACCGACCTGGAGTTCCAGAATGCAGGCGAGTTTGACGGCACGCCCTTCCCGTCCGACGACAACGGCACGGAGGGTCGAGGCGGCACACTGAAGCAGTTCTCCGAGGAAATACAGCTGCTGGGCGAGGCCTTCGACGGACAGCTTTCCTATGTCACGGGTATTTTCTACTCCGACGAAGAAGAGGATGTGCGTTCGCTGAGCGTGCTGTTCGACCTGCTGCCCACGGCTCCGCCAGTGCGGCAAATCAATGACGGTGTGACCGAGAACGAGACGATTGCGGCCTACGCCCAGGGCACCATGGACCTGGGCGGTGTGGTCGGCATCGAGGGCCTGTCAGCTACTCTTGGCGGCCGCTACTCCTCGGAGGATGTCAGCTTCTTCCGCTTCCCCGACGACACCTTCATTGCCAACCCGCCGCCTCCCGGTGCGGTGTTCCTGAACCCGCTGGAGGACACCTTCGACCAGGCCAGCTGGACAGTCGGTCTTGAGCAGCAGGTAAACGAGGAATTGCTGCTCTACGTCAAGTCGCGGCGAAGCTTCCGCAGCGGTGGTTTCAACTACTTTGCCCCGCCGCTGCCTGGCTTCGGCAACCAGGGCGGTGCGGAATACGAGGAAGAGACTGCCACTGACGTCGAGCTGGGCGCCAAGTATCTTGGCAGTATCGGCGACATGCCGCTGCGCTTGAACTTCGCGGCCTATCGTATGTGGATCGAGGAAATCCAGCGCTCCAACTACGTGGAAGTGTTTGGCGCCCTGGCGGGCATCACGGTGAATGTCCCGGAGGCGGAAATCTCCGGCTTCGAACTGGACGCGATCATCAGCCCCGTCGAGTGGCTGTCGCTGGGTGCCGCGGTGAGCTATACCGACGCTGAATTTACCGACAACCTGGTGTCTGTGCTGGGCAATCCGGAGGTGGCCTTCGGCCCCTATCCGGACACCCCGGAATGGTCTGGTTCCGTCTTCGCCGACATTCGAGTGCCGGTGGGCGACCGTTACACCGCCTCGCTGCGCTCGGAGGTATACGACCAGAGTGAGACCTTCTTCAGCTCTACCAACAATACCCTCAATCCGGGTACTCGCATCCCCGGCTACACGGTGGCGAACTTCAGGTTGACTCTGGAGGATGAGTCGGCGGGCTGGGCGGTGTCTGCCCACGTCAAGAATGCCTTTGACGAAACCTACTACGTTGGCGGTATCGGTTTCGCCAGCCTGTTCGCGGTCAATACGGTGATCCCGGGAGCCCCGCGTACCTACATGCTTGAAGCCCGGTACAGCTTCTGATGGCGCGCGAAGGCGGTGCGGTGAAGCTCATCAACAACGGACCCAGCCCCTATGGGCGGAAAGTGATGATTGCCCTGCGCGAGAAGAATATCCCGTTCGAGATTGAATGGGATATTCCCTGGCACAAGGACACCATGGTCCATCACTACAATCCCCTGCAGCAGCTGCCGATTCTGTTGGGGGAAAACGGGGAAGTGGTCTACGAATCTTCGTATATCCTCGCCTGGCTGGAGCGGCACTATCCGCTGCCGCCGCTCGCACCCTCGGATCCCGATGGATTGCTGCAGCTGCGCCTGTTCCAGGTCCTCAGTGTCGGCATCATGGATGCGATTACCCGGATCAACTTCGAGATGGCGCGCTCACAGGAGAACCAGAGCAGGGAGTGGATGAACCGGCAGGAGCGCAAGATCGTCGGCGCTGTGGCGGAAATTGGCCGGCTCCTTGGCAACAATGAGTTCGCCCTCGGCGCGGAATTTGGCCATGCTGATCTGGAGGTTGGTACCGTGCTCGGCCACTTCGATTTCATGGCGAGAAACATTCCCGCCCTGAACGAACTGCTCGACAAGAGGGTGCGCTGGCGACAGCAGCACCCAAACCTTGCAGCCTATATTGACCGCCTTGAACAGCGACCCTCGTTCCTGGCATCAGCGCCCCACATGGTAAAAATGGACTTCCAGGCAGTCGTTGCCTGAGAGTCGGATCCAGGGTAACTGAGGGAGAATAATAATGCGCATGCCTTCCTTTCGGCTCGACGGCAAGGTTGTCATTGTCACTGGCGCCGCCAGTGGTATTGGCGCAGGGATCGCCCGCGGACTGGCCCATTTCGGTGCGGCGGTGGGCTGCATGGACGTCGCCGCTGACGGGCTCGCGCAAACGGTAGCGGACATTGAGGACAGCGGCGGCCGCGCAGTGGCGATCAGCGCCGACGTGCGCGAAGAGGGTTCGCTGACGGCCGCGGTGGAGCGGATCGAGAAGGAGCTGGGTCCGCTTGCCGGGGCCCTGAACTGCGCTGGCGTCCACGACAGCATCGCCGCTGAATCCATGACCTTGCAGCAGTGGCAGCGTGTAGTGGATGTCAACCTGTCAGGCATTTTCCTCAGCTGTCAGGCTGAAGGCCGGGCACTGATCCGCAATGGTGGCGGCAGCATCGTCAACATCGGCTCCATTTCGGCGCACATCGCCAACCGCGGCCTGAAGCAGGTGCATTACAACGCGGCCAAGGCCGGGGTTGCCCATTTTTCCAGATCCCTTGCGCTGGAATGGGCGGAGCATGGCATTCGGGTCAATGTAGTCAGCCCCGGCTATACCGCGACGCCGATGGCCAAGAGCCCGGAGGTGTGGCCGCTGGTCGAGCACCTGTTGGATGACATACCGCTGGCGCGCATGGCGGAAGTTGAGGAACTGATCGGCCCCGCAGTATTTTTGCTGAGTGAAGCCAGTTCCTACTGCACCGGGGTGGACCTGCTGGTGGATGGGGGTGCGGTATGTTGGTAAGAAAGAGGTTCGCGAACATGTTCAAAGCTGCATTGTACCCCGGCCCCATGATCCCGCTGCTAATGGCAGTCGTGCTATGGTCACCGGGGTCGCTGGCACTGGAGGTCTCAGGACAGGTTGTCGATGTGGCTGGCAAGCCGTTGCCCCACGTCAGGCTGCGATTTGCCAGTGACCAGTCAGTGCCCTATTCGACCAGCGTGTTCTCCGGTGCCGATGGCACTTTTGTGGCCAGTATCCCGGATCGGGATCTGGCCGAGGTTGAGCTGGACGTATTCCGGATCGGCTGGCAGGCGACCGGGGTTGAAACTACTTCCCGGGCAGACCGCGTAACGCTGACGGTGACGCTGCAGTCGATTGAAAACGTTGCGGATCAGGTCCCTTCATCGGCCTGGCTGCAGGGAGATCCCGGTTCGACTGCCTACCATATGACAACGCTGCAGTGCTCCAATTGTCACCAGCTCGGGGCCGAGCGCGTACGCAAATTCTCTGCCAAACTGGCGGCACTGCCTGCGGAGCAGCGCTCCGAGGCCTGGCTGGAAAGATCAGTAGAGGACCTGTCCTACGACGGCAAGCGGGGAGCGTGGCGCGAAAATGAAAGCACCCCTGCGAAGGAAAAAATAGAAGCCTGGGAAAGCATGGTGCAGTACATGCGCCTCGTCACTCTGCGCCTGGGTGAACAGAACAAGCTGCGCTGGGGACTGGAGGAGGGCAGCGATTTCTACAATGCGCTTCTGCAGCCCGAAACCAGCCTGTTTGTCCCCAGGGATATGGAAATCGTGGTGCCGAACCTGGCGCGCAACTTCCCGGTGGAATTCGACACCTTCACCGACTTCAATGATGTCGAGCGGCTTGGCGCCTATGGGTCTGGTGAGGGTACGATTATTGAGGAATATGTGCTGCCCACCTTTGGTTGGACGCGAGAGATCGCTATCGCCCCCGGATCGGACCGGGTCTGGTTCCTGGAGACCGATAAGGATCGTCTGGGCGCCCTGAATCCTGTCGATGGTTCGGTGGAATGGTTTCCTGTGCCCGGCAAGGGCCAGCAGGGCCCGCACACCATGAATGCCGATGCCGAGGGCAACCTCTGGGTGGCGCTTGAGGACAGTTTCTACATAGGACGCTTCAACACTGCGACCAGCGAGTGGCGCATGTACCCGCCCCCCGCCGGCAAGGCCTTTGGTGTGACCCATGATTTCGCCTACAACTCTGACCGGCACGTTCAGCCCGACTCGGGCGGACGGATCTGGATTACCGATCTCGGCATGAATGAGCTCTGGGGCGTGAATGTCGAATCCGGAGAGATCACGACCTACACCATGCCCATCGCAGTGGGTGAATCCAATTTCCACTCACTGTTGTACGGCGCGGCCTACGACCGGGAACGGGATCGGGTGTGGTGGGCACAGTTACACGGCTACGTGGGCAGCTTCGACCCGCGCAACAACCTGGTCGAACGCATCGTTCCGTTTGATCGCGGAGCCGGCCCCCGGCGCCTGGCAATACAGGACGATGGCATTCTCTGGATACCGCTGTACGGCTCCAGTGAGCTGGTCAAGTTCGACAGCATCGCCGGTATCGAACTGGCGCGCTATAGCATACCGGACCCCGGCGCCGGTCCCTATGGCGTCACCCTGGACAAGAAGCGCAACGCGATCTGGGCCGCCACGTCCAACTCCGACCGGATCTATCGCTTCAATATCGCCACCGAGACCTGGCAGCACTATCCCATGCCCCGTAAAGAAACCTTTATCAGAATGATCGAAGTGGATCCCGTCAGCGGCGATGTCTGGACTACCTATGCGAGCCTGCCCGTCGGCAAGCGCGACCCGGCCGTCTTTGGCTCGGAGAGCGCCAACAACATGATTGTAAGACTGCGTCCGGGAGATTGAGTAGAGATGGCAGGAAGACTGGCAGGCAAGGTTGCGGTGGTTACCGGTGCGGGCGGCGCCATGGGGGCTGCCATTGTCAGGCGCTTCTGTGCCGAGGGAGCCCGTGTGGTGGCCGTGGATGTCAATGGTAAGCAGGAGGCGCTGGCGAGCGAGCTGGGTGACCACTGCGTGGGGTTTGCTGCAGATGTTGCCAGCGCCCCGGAGGTGCAGGCCATGCTGCAGTTGGCCCTGGATCGCTTCGGCCGGCTGGACGTGCTGTGCAACAACGCCGCCATCCAGGGGTATCTGCGTCTGACCGGCGACTACGAAGTGGAAGAGTTTGATCGTGTCATGGCAGTCAATGCCCGCGGTGTCTTCCTCGGTATGCGCTACGCTATACCCATTATGCTGGAGCAGGGTGGTGGCGCTATTGTCAACACTGCCTCGATGGCGGCGAAAGTCGCCTTCCCCCAACTGGTGGCCTATTCTGCCTCCAAGGGCGCGGTGATGATGATGACCAAGAATGCTGCCGTTGAGTACGCGGACCGAGGTATCCGGGTCAATTGCTTTTGCCCGGGATCCATTGATACCGCCATGCTTAATGGCATGCCCCGGGAGTATATTGATGCGGTAATCGCGGCCAATCCGGTGAAGAGGGTGGGGCGTCCGGATGAAATTGCGGACCTGGCGCTGTTTCTTGCCAGTGATGAATCCTCCTTCATCACCGGCACCGACATCGTGATTGATGGTGGCTATACCGCGTTGTAGCGAGTTTCAACATCAGGTCGCTGAAGGGAGCATGAGTTGCCTGTGCGGCGAGCCTGACACCTTGTGGAGTATTGTCATGAGATTGAAAATGAACTTCAGGACGCTCAGGAGATGTGTGTTTGTCGTATTGGTGCCTGCGCTGGTGTCGGGCTGCAGCCGTGAATCTTCGGAGGAGGCAACCGCCACGGTAGCAGTGCCCCAGCCGTCGACTTCAGCTGCCGCCCCGATTAAGCAGGGTGTGATAAGAGGGCAGGTGCTCAATACCGGGGGCTCCCCGGAGGCCGGAGTCTGGGTAATTGCAGAGACCGGAGACCTGCCCACCAACTACCGCAAGATTGTCGTCACCAACGACGAGGGCCGCTTCGTGCTGCCGGAGATGCCCGAGGGGTCCTACAGGGTCTGGGTGCGTGGTTACGGCCTGGCGGATTCGGACAGGATCGACGCCCAGCTGGGAGATCAGCTAGAACTGAGGGTCAGGGCCGCAACCGACCCCGCGGAGGCCGCAGCCATCTACCCCGCCAATTACTGGTTGGCGCTGATGGATCCGCCCTCGGAAGACGCGGTCAAGACGGCGGAGTTTCCCTACCCTTCCGCGGAGGATTGGCTGGGCCAGATGAAGCTCAACTGCACCATTTGTCACCAGCCAGGGAGCATTCATGTCAGGTCCCTGGCGTCCTCTCCCGCAGCGATAGAGCATGGATTGAAGAAAGTGGGTGAAATGAATTCGCTCGCCGCGCAACTCAATCACGATGTGCTGCTGGATGTCATGGAAAGCTGGGGCAAGAAAATCGCTGCCGGCCTGACTCCCGAGGCGCCCCCAAGGCCACAGGGCCTGGAGCGCAATCTGGTCATTACCCAGTGGGAGTACGGTGGCAAATACACCTATGCCCATGACGTGATTTCCACTGACAAGCGCGACCCGACACTGTACCCGGACGGCAAGATCTATGGCCTGGATATAGGTAACGACTGGCTGCTGATTCTGGACCCAACCACGCACAGCGTGGAGGAAGTCAAATTACCGGATTATGAACATGCCCGGCCCTGGTGTGAGCAGACCTACAAGCCGCTTGGTGGTACTGAAGAAATCAATGTCGGTGCCCGCTTGCTCGGCTGCCCGGAAGAGGGTGTCGTCTCGTCGCATCCGGGTGCCTACCAGAACCCGGCCAATGCCCATAACCCGATGCTGGACGCCAACGGCAGGCTGTGGATGACCGTGCAGGTGCGCCGTGAATGGGGCGAGGATATGCCGGACTTCTGCAACCGGGATCCACTGATTGCCGGCGAGTACCACCACCGCCAGCTCGGCTACCATGACATCGCCAGCGGCGAGTTCGTGCCTGTGGATACCTGTTTCGGCACCCACCACCTGCAGTTTGACGACAAGGGCGTGCTCTGGGTCAATGGCGACAGTAACGTTGTCGGCTGGCTCGACACCAAAGTATTCGACCCGCAGAACCCCGAGACCCTGGAAGCCGCCATGGGCTGGTCTGAAAGCAAGGTCGACACCACCGGCGACGGCGAGGCCGATACGCCGATCATCGGCTTCCGCTACAGCATTATCCCCAACCCCGTCAGGAACGATGTGTGGATAGCCATTCCTCCCGGTTCCTACGGTAAACATCCCACATACGGCGACCGGGGTTACATTGAGCGCTTTGATCCCGCAACCGGGACCCACGAGGTCTACAAGCCACCGGCTCCCGCATCGGGTGCCCGCGGTATCGACGTCGATACGAAAGGCAACGTGTGGGCGGGCATGGCGGGCAGCGGCCACCTGGCGCGTTTCGACCGCACCAAGTGCAAGCAGACCTGGGGTGCCGGCGACCAGTGCCCTGAGGGCTGGACCCTGTGGGAAACCCCCGGGCCACGGTTCAAGGGCGCTGAGGGCAAGGGCGCCGATTTCCACTACTACACCTGGGTGGATCAGTTCGACACGCTGGGCTTGGGCAAGGATACGGTGATTCTCAATGGCACGAACTCCGACTCCCTGATTGCATTCAGGCCGGATACGGAAGAGTTTACGGTGATCCGTATTCCCTATCCCATGGTTACGTTCACTCGAGGTGTCGACGGCCGCATTGACGACCCGGCGGCGGGGTGGAAAGGGCGCGGGCTCTGGATGACCAACGGTCTTGATCCTGTGTTCATGTCCGAGGTGCCACGCACCTATGTCGGCCATATCCAGCTGCGGCCCGACCCCCTCGCTGACTAAGCTTCTCCTGCCCGCGGTTCTCTGTCACGGAGAGCCGTGGGCAATGAGCATCCCAAGAAGTTATCAATCAAACTAGCCGGTCCTGCCTTGGGGCCTCGTCGCCCGGCCATCGGGTCTGGCGTGAATATCACCGCGCAATCCAATCAACACATGTATTGACAAAACGGAGAGGGAATGTATTATCAACTATAGTGTTGATTTAAGGTGTGGTGAGACAGGGCGCTCCCCGGCACAGGGTCCAGGCTTGGATTTTTCCTGGTCGGTAGTTCAGGGGTTTTTGTCCCGCCGCCAGGCGATACGGCAATACATAAAGATAACGAGGAGATTACGATGAACAACCCTAATGCAATACGACACGAACCCCGCAGCTTTTTAAAGTCACTGCTGGTTGCCTCGGTATCCGCTGCGGTGCTGGTGCCGTGCCTGGCCGCGGCGCAGGGGCGCCCCAATGCGCTACTGGAAGAAGTCATGGTGACAGCGCAGAAGAAGTCGGCAGCCGAAGCTTCCCAGGATGTGCCGATTGCGATCTCTGCCTACTCAGGCGACAAGGTCGAGGCCATGTTCGCAGTGAATCTGGTGGATATTGGCACGACCGCACCCAATGTACACCTTGCTGAGCAGGGCACCGCGCCACACACCGGCAATTTCATCATTCGCGGCATGGGTACAGCAGGCCAGAGTATACCCTCGTCGGATCCCGCTGTTGGCGTGGTCCAGGACGGCATGCCCTTTGGTCTGATCTACGGTGTGGTCACAGACCTGTTTGATATTGAATCCATCGAGATCCTGCGCGGCCCCCAGGGTACCTTGTTTGGTCGCAACGTTACCGGGGGCGCAGTGATCATTCGCACCACGCGTCCCACAGAGGAGTTCGAGGGCAAGGTCAAGGGGGTTATCGGTTCCCACGGCCAAAAGGAAATCAGCACTGTCCTAACCGGCCCGCTCGCCGATCGCTGGTCAGGCAAGCTTGCCGTTCTTGCCAAGGATCGCGACGGCCTGTGGGACAACGTGACCCTGGGTGGCGAACATGGTGAAGAGGAATCCCTGATTGTTCGACCCGCACTCAAGTACACCGGTGACAACTATGACCTCACGCTTTTGACCGAGTACGCCAAGATTGAAGGCGATGGCATGGCCCCGCGGAACTTCTTCATCTTCGGGGAGGAAATTGACCCCTGGGCCGACAATTCCACTTCCACCGACACCGAAGGTGCGATTGATATCGACTGGTTCAACATTGTTCTCGAGCACAATCTGGACCTCGCCGGCGGCACGCTGACGACCAACGTCAGCTATCGGGATTTCGAGCAGAAGTTCTGGGGTGATATTGATGGCGCTCCTGGCTTCAATCGCTTTGAGTTCGCCGAAGGAACGGGGCTGTTGCAGGAACAGGTGGCGTTTGAAACACGCTGGGCTGGTGACCTCAGTGATCGCCTGAACATGACGGTCGGCGTTAACCTGATGGACCAGGAATACACCTACCGCGAACGTCGCCTGGTGGTTGACCTGCTGGAACAGCCGGCTGAGTCGACGATCGAACACGCTACTGCCGGTCTGTTTGCCCAGGCTGAGTACCGCCTGACGGACAGCCTGTACCTGACGCTGGGTGGTCGCTATTCCTACGAGAAGAAAGATGCTGCTATTGGCGTTATCGGCGACCCACAGGGGGTGGGCACCTGCTCCGTGGTGATAGGCGAGATTCCCGCTGCACGCACCGTAGACTGGGGTGATTGCCGGCAGGTCTTCAACGACGACGAGAGCTGGGGTAACTTTACCCCGAAAATTGGCCTGACCTGGGACGTCAACGAGCAGGTCATGGCCTACACCAGCTATACCCGCGGCTTCCGCAGTGGGGGCTACAACGTGCGCTTTGCCGACTCCAGTCTTGTAAACACGCCGGACAATCCCAGGTCTACCCCTGGGCCTTATGATGAAGAGGTCGTCGACGCCTACGAGGTGGGAGTCAAGTCAGAGCTGGCCAGCGGCAGGGTGCGCATGAATGTCGCGCTTTTCTATAACGAATACGATGACCTCCAGCGTTCAGCCAACAACCAGTCCGGGGTGCAGCAAATATTCAATGCTGCAAGTTCGACCACGCAGGGCTTCGAGTTCGACATCGTTGCGGCGATCACCGATAACGTAACCCTGGAGTTCGCACACGGCTATACCGACGCCGAGTATGATGAGGCAGCCTACCTGGAGTCTGCTCGCGGGCTTCCCGCCAGCAGTTTCAAGCTGCAGATGGTGCCGGAGAACACGACCAGCGCAGCACTCACCTTTGATCACAGTATCGGCGATGCGGGCTACCTCACCTGGCGCGGTTCCTATTCCTACATGGACGAAGTGGCAAGCGATGATTTCAACTTCCTTATCGTCCCCGATTACGAGCTTTACAATGCCAGCGTCTCGTATACCAACGCCGCGGAAAACCTCAAGGTGTCGCTGTTTGGCCGCAATCTGAAGGACGAGGTCTACTCCCACTTTGGTTTCGACAACACCTCTATCGGTTCCCGCACGGTGTGGTTGGCTCCCCCGAGAACCTACGGACTGGAGGTTGTCTACAACTTCTGAGTGCGCTCTGCGGTAGCTGCACCCACGGGAGTGCACTACCGCAATTTTTTCGCCGACAACCCTTATTTAACCTAAGTCTTCAGGTAGCCTGGTCATGAGAGAAGCCGTCATTGTTTCCACCGCCCGTACACCCATAGGTCGCGCCTTTCGGGGGGGCCTCAACAACATCAAATCACCCACCCTTGCGGGTCACGCGATTGCTCACGCAGTGGCCAGGGCCGGTATCGACGGTGACCGAGTGGAAGACGTTATTCTCGGTACAGTGCTCGGGGCTGGTACCGCCGGTCTGAATGTTGCCCGTAATGCGGCACTTGCCGCCGGGCTGCCGGTAACCGCCGGGGCGCAAACCATAGACCGTCAATGCTCTTCCGGGCTGATGGCAGTTGCCACAGCGGCCAGGCAAATTATGGTCGAGGGTATGGATGTGGTGGTTGCCGGGGGCCAGGATAATATCTCGGCCCTGCAGAACCAGTACCTCAAGTGGGTGCAGGAGGAAGCGGACGAGAATGTCGTAAAAATGCAGGAGCACGCCTACATGGGCATGCTACTGACGGCCGAACACGTGGCCAGAAAATATGGCATCAGCCGCGATGCCCAGGATGCCTACGCATTGCAGTCGCAGCAGCGTACTGCGGCGGCTCAGGCCGCTGGTCGTCTGGATGCTGAAATTGTGCCGATCACCGCCCAGCAGAGACTGGTCGACAAGGAAACCAAGGCGGTGTCCTACCGCGAGGTTACCCTGGAGAAAGACGAAGGTAATCGTGCCGATACCACCCTGGAAAGTCTGCAGAGTCTGGCGCCAGTCATCGAGGGCGGCTGTATCACGGCGGGTAACGCCAGTCAGCTGTCGGACGGCGCGTCGGCCTGTGTGTTGGTAGAGCGCAAGCTTGCCGAGCAACAGGGACTGCAGCCATTAGGGCTGTACCGCGGCATGACCGTGGTGGGCAATGCGCCGGAGGAAATGGGTATCGGGCCAGTGTACGCAATCCCCAAGCTCCTGAAGCAGCACGGTCTGGGTGTTGGGGATATCGGACTCTGGGAGCTGAATGAAGCGTTTGCGGTGCAGGCACTCTACTGCCGCGATACCCTTGGCATTGATCCTGAAATCTACAACGTCAACGGTGGTGGCATTTCCATCGGTCATCCTTACGGTATGACCGGTTCGCGGCTGGTGGGGCACGCACTTATTGAAGGCAAGCGTCGAGGTGCCCGCTATGTGGTGGTCACGATGTGCGTTGGCGGCGGTATGGGTGCAGCCGGCTTGTTCGAAGTTCTGTAGCAGACATACCGGGCCACTAGTTCATTAGTGGCCCGGGCCTCGGGTCGATGCTCCAGTCAGTTCGAACCTCCCACCTTTTGCATGTTGAAGCCTTCCCACTGATTCGCCATTACCTGGTGCAGGATGCGGCGATAGCCGCGTACACCGCCAGAGTAGGGCATGAACACGTGCGGTTTGCCGGGCACTTCGTCACCCATGTAGTAGGAGCGAGCCTTGGGGTAGAGCGTCTCCTGTGAGCGCTCATTCACGTGCTGAACCCACTCCTGCTCCGCGTCGCGCCGCGCCTCGACCTCGTTGAGATCGCGGGCATTCATATCCGCAATCAGGTCGCGAATGAAGTCCGCGTGCTCCTCGGTGGAGACCAGCACGTTGCTGAGCAGGGATGGGCTACCGGGTCCCACCATGATAAAGAGGTTGGGGAAACCCGCGGTGCTGAGGCCCAGATAGTTGGCCGGACCATCGCCCCACTTCTGTTTCAATGTGACGCCGCCGCGACCGACAATTGTCGGTGCCAGAATGGAGCCGGTAAAGACGTCGAAACCGGTGGCGAAGATGATCATGTCCAGAGGGTATTCGCCGGCTTCGGTGCGGATGCCGCTGGCGGTGAACTCGAGGATGGGGTGCTCCCTGATATCAACCAGTTCAACATTGTCGCGGTTGAACGCTTCGTAGAACTGGTGATCCACCGATGGCCGCATGGTGCCAAAGGGAAACCCGCGCGGGGTGAGTTTTTCGCGCACCGCCGGGTCATGAACTTTCTCGGCGATCTTGCGGTGTACAAACTCCACCACCCTGTCGTTGGCTTCCTCATTCAGCAGGATGTCGTGATAGGCGAGGGCAAAGCCGAAACCCAGGCGGTTCCAGGCTTTCTCCAGCACCTGTTCACGAACCTCGGGGGGGTCTTCCAGCAGCGACTTCTTGTTGGGGATGAAGCCCAGGCCGCTGGGAGAGTTGCGGGCCTGTTCTCGTCGAGCCTGGTAGCCCGCTTTTATGGTCGCGTCTTCCTCGTCGCTGATATGCGCGTGACAGGCGGGGATGCTGTAGTTTGCTGTACGTTGGAATACGCAGAGGTGGGCGGCCTGCTCGGCAATGACGGGTGTCATCTGTACTCCGGAGGAGCCGGTGCCGATAATGCCGACACGCTTGCCGGTAAAGTCCACCGGATGACGAGGCCACAGTGCGCTGTGGTAAACCTCGCCCTGAAAGCTGGCCTCACCGGGGAATTCGGGTTTCTTCGGTTTTGACAGCTGTCCCACAGCCATCACCACAAATCGTGCCGTAATGGTCTTGCTATTGCTGGTGGCTACTGTCCAGTTCGCGGCAGACTCGTTGTAGGTGGCGGATTCCATCCGTGTGCTGAACAGGATGTCCTTGCGCAGCTCAAACTTGTCCGCCACGTAGCGAATATAGTCGAGAATTTCGCCCTGCTGCGCATAGCGCTCGGTCCAGCGCCACTCCTGCTCGAGTTCCTCGGAAAACCCGTAGGAGTAATCATAACTTTCTACATCACAACGCGCGCCCGGATAGCGATTGTAGTTCCAGACACCGCCGACTTCATCCGATGCCTCGATTACCAGGCACTGCAGTCCCTGCCTGCGCAGGGTGTACAGGGCGCGCAAGCCCGCAAAGCCAGCACCGACAATCAGCACGTCGATCATGTTCCCGGGTTTCGTAGCCATCGGATTCTCCTGTTGGTGTTAGCGGTCCATTGGCGGTCGCGGCTGCGGTTGGATTACCCCGAGCGCACTGGTCAAATTATCAACAACAACGTTGCATCAAGTCAACATATGTGTTGAAATATTTGAGCCTGGGGTTTGGCCTGAGCCATGATTGCAGCTCACTGCGACAATCGCGGGGCGGCAACAGCGGAGGAATATGACAGCATGAACGAACGCAGCAGCGATTTCCCTTCCATGCGGATAACCGCAGACACGCCAATTGGCTATGAACTACAGCCGGTAAAAAAGCGGGCCGTGATCCAGTTGATGGGCTCCCGGCTCTGGGGCCGATTCAATCCCAACCACTGGGACCCCGATTACGCCTCCTCGACCGGTCTCGATGCCCCGATCCAGACCGGCGAGATGTCCTCGGCCTACATCGCCGAGATGTGCGTCAATCACTTCGGCGCCGACCTGTTTCGCAATGCGCGTGTGGTCTGCAAATACGTCGCCTCGACGCTGGCCAATGAAGTCATTACCACCCACGGCGTGGTCAGGGAGAAGACGGCGGAGGGCGATGGTTTTCGTTTCAGGGTAGAGGTCTGGTGTGACAACGAGGCAGGCGAGAAAAAGACCGTGGGCTGGGTCGAAGCCAGCGTCGGCGCCTGACAGCGTGGAAAGGCGACCGCAGGGTGAAACGCCGCGACAGGAAGGAGCAGGGCAGTGAAAGAATCGAAGGCAATATTAGACAGCTTGCGTCCCCAGAGTGACGTCCAGGTTCAGCAGACGAAGGCATTTATCAAGGAACTTGAGCAGAAGTGCCAGACCTACTGGGATATGGTAGAGGTCGGTGATGAGCTGTCACGGGAGCTCTATATCACGCCGGAGCTGGTCATCCTCTATGCCGACGGTGTTGAGGATTTCAATCCCTGGTACGAGGCGTGGCGAATGAATTCCTGGCGCATTCCTGGCGATTCGCCGTTTGGCGGCGCAATCGTGCCGCCCCTGCTGGTGTCCCATTTTGTTCTCTCGGTTCAGTTCGATCACACCCGACCCTTCGCGATTGGCTCGATTCACACCTATCACGACTCGGAAATTCTGGCGCCTATTCCGGTGGGGGCGACGGTTCGCATTACGACGCGTGCCGTGGACAAATATGAAAAGCGCGGCCGTCGTTATGTGCGTCACGATGCCGAGGTGGTAGACACGGAGGACGGCACGGTCTACTTCCGCGAAACCCGCGACATCCTGTCCCTGTAGGAGCCAGCCAAGATGCTTGATCAAACCAGCTTTGTTGTCGACGGCTTGATGGTAGAAGGTCCCGACGGGACCCGTTTGTGCGCTTCTTTCTGTGACGGCTGCGGCACGGTGTATTTCCCTCGACCAGTCAGTTGTCGCAACCCCGAATGCTCCTCAAAGGCGCTTCAGGACAGGCTGCTGGAGGGCCGGGGGACGCTGTACAGCTTTACGATCCAGCGCTACCAGCCGCCTGCATTGTTCCGGATCGACAACTGGGAGCCCTATGCGCTGGGCCTGGTGGAGCTGCCAGAGGGGCTTCAGGTGATGGGGATGTTGTCCGGGTTTGACCTCGACAACATCCGCATTGGCGAGCCGGTCAAGCTGGTATCCGAATGCCTGTTCACGGATCCGGAGCGAGGCCGGGTGATGACCTACAAGTTTGCTCCGGAAATGTCGGGGGGGAGCCCACAGTGAGACCAGTATATGTCCTTGGTGCCGGCGCCCACCCGTGGGGTAAATGGCCAAACAAGCCGCAGGTTGCCATGGCCGTGGAGGCCCTGCAGGCCGCGTTCGCGGATGCCGGCCTGGGGTGGCAGCACATTGAAGGCCTGGTGGCCGCCAGCTCCCGCTTTGAGGGTGGCATGGGCTGGGGGCTGCATGCCAATGAAATTGTGCAGACGGTCTCGGAGCAGGGAATTCCCTGCATTAACGTGGGCGGCGCCTGTGCCGCGGGTGTCATCGCCTTCCAGACGGCCTGGGCGATGATCGCCAGTGGCCAGCACGAAGCGGTCGCGGTAGTGGGTGCCGAGCGAATGCCCAAAGGGTTTATTCCGCGCCCGCCCGGTAGCCAGGATGATATCAGCGACTCCGACTACCTGCGCTGGGTCACCATGGGTGCTACCAATCCGGCCTATTGGGCGCTGGAGGCGCACCGCCGTTTTCATGACTTTGGCACCACGCATGAGACGCTGGCACTGGCTTCAGTCCTGATGCGCAACAATGCATCGGGCAATCCCTATGCCCGCTACCGTGAGGCGTTGACGGTGGCCGAAGTACTGGCATCGCCCATGGTGTCGGATCCGCTGCACCTGCTGCAGATCTGCCCGGTAAGCGATGGCGCTGCAGCCCTGGTGCTGGGCAGTGAGCGATTTCTTCAGCGCGTCGCCAGGGATCCTGTGCAGGTTGCAGGCTGCGCCGTTGGTTCGGGCCAGTTTGGCGACCCGGCCCGGCGTATTCCCACCATCGCCAACAACCTGCTGCCGGGTGTGGCGCATACCAGCGAAGTGGTCGGTGCGGTCGGTCGTGCGCTGGAGATGGCGGGAATGGGCCCGAAGGATGTCGATATTCTGGAGATGGCCGACAATTCGGTCTGGCATCTGCTGGCGTGGCCTGAGTTGTTCGGATTTGTCGAGCCGGGCCAGAGCGACTGGATGCTGGAGAATGGCCGCTATGCCCGGGATGGAGACCTGGCGCTCAATCCCGGAGGCGGCTTCCTGTCCTTTGGTGAAGCGACCACGGCGCAGGCGGTGCTGCAGGTCTGTGAACTGACCTGGCAACTGCGCGGGGAGGCCGAGGGGCGGCAGGTACCGGGGGCGAAGGTGGGCATGTCTGCAGTCCTGGGGCTGGGTGCCAACGGTGGTTCGGTCATACTCAAACGCTAGCGGGCCGCTGACAGTTTTGGCAGGAGAGGCTGATGATGAGCAAGCAGGAATCCGTCGGGCAGCGCCAGCAGGCACTGGAGAGCCGCCATCCGGTGTGGCGGCCCCGTACCCTGGACCAGCTGCTGGCTGATGTCGCCCGGGAGTGGCCCGAGCGCGACCTCGTAATCACTGACGCCAGAACCTACAGTTACCGCGACATGGATGAGTGGGCTACGCGCCTGGCTCACGGCCTGCGCCAGGCGGGTGTTCGCCGCGGTGACCATGTCGCCCTGGTGATGGCCAACTATCCCGAGTTTGTTGCCCTCAAGTTTGCCATCTCCCGAGCCGGGGCCACCGCTGTCCCCATCAATTTTCTCAACCGTCGCGACGAGCTGGCCTATGTGCTTGAGCAATCGGATGCCCGTTGCCTGGTGACCATGGACAGCTTCCGCAACCTGGACTACCTCGACATGCTTGATCAGCTGGCGCCGGGCTGGGAGCGTGCGGGAGGCGGGGCCCGGTTTCCCGAACTTGAGCGGGTGTTTGTTTTTCCCTGTTCCGGCGAACCACTGCGCCCGGGCGCAAGGCCGCTAACCGAGCTCGATAGTGGCAGCGCGGCACCGGCGTCGGGTGCGCGGGGGGACTCGCAGGGCGTTGCCGATCTTATCTATACCTCGGGCACGACCGGCGGCCCCAAGGGCGTCATGTTGAGCCACGACATGTTGCTGCGCACGGCCTACGGCAGCGCCTACGGCAGGGCCTTCCAGGGCGGTCGGCGGATTCTGTTCGCGATGCCGATGTACCATGTCTATGGTTATGTCGAGGGTCTGCTGGCCGCACTGATGGTGGGCGGAGCGATCATTCCCCAGCTGCAGTTTGATCCCGCCGAGACTTTGCGCGCGGTTGCCGAGCACCAGGCCAACGATATTCTCCTGATCCCGACCATGACCCTGGCTCTGCTGGAACAACTGGAAAAGCAGCCCCGCGCCCTGGCGTCGCTCACCGCCATGCTGTCTTCGGGCGGGAAATCGCCCCCGGGTATCTGGGGTCGAATCGCTGCCGCTTTTGGCCCGCTTGAAGTGACCACCGGCTACGGCATGACCGAGGCCACAGCATCCTCTACCGTCACCCGCCCCGACGATCCCCCCGAGCGGTTGTACACAAGCAACGGTCGTCTGCGGGATGTCGGTGCGGCAGGGGGTCCGGATAACGGCGGCAGGCTGGTTGTCTACCGGGTCGTGGACTCCGCCTCCGGTGCTGAATTACCCCGCGGTTCCCTGGGGGAATTGCGCATGAAAGGTATCGGGGTTACCCGGGGCTATTACAACAAGCCCGCCGAGACTGCCGCGGCCTTCGACGAGGAGGGCTGGTTTCGTACCGGAGACCTCGGCATCCTGGACGGGGAAGACTACATCACGCTCATGGGGCGCACCAAGGAGAGCTACCGCTGTGGCGGCGAACTGGTGTTGCCGCTGGAGGTAGAACAGGTCCTCGCGATGCACCCCGCGGTCGGCGAGGTGCATGTGGTGGCCGTGCCGGATACGAAAATGGGGGAGGTGGGCGTTGCCTGTGTGGTGGCGCCCCAGCAGCCGGCGACGACGGCGGATGAGCTGATTGCGTACTGCATGCCCCGGCTGGCCCGCTTCAAGGTGCCGAAACACGTCATATTCATCCGCCCGGAGCAGGTGCCGGTCACCGCCACCGGGCGCCCCCGCAAGTTCCTCTTGGCGGAGCTCGCACAGGAGTTGTTGGCGGAACAATGTGCGAGGAATCGACGATGAGCAAGGTGGCAGTGGTAACGGGCAGTGCCCGCGGTATCGGCGCGGCTATCGCGCTGCGTTTGGCCCGCGACGGCCTTGATGTGGCGATCCTGGACCTGGACGCCACCCGCTGCGCGGACACCGTGGCAGCGGTCCAGGCGCTAGGTCGCCGGGCAATGGCGGTGACCGTGGACGTGACCGACGAGGCTTCCGTGGCAGCGGCCGCCGCTCGCGTCGCGGAAGAACTGGGGCCACCTCTGGTGCTGGTGAACAATGCCGGCATCATGAGCTCGCGCATGGCTCATCGCATGAGTCTGGGCGAGTGGGAGCTGGTGCTGGATGTGAACCTGCGCGGCGCCTTCCTGATGAGCCGGGAACTGCTGCCGTTTATGCGCGAAGCGAAATGGGGCCGGATCATCAATCTTTCCAGTACAGGCGCCCTGGGCCTGGTTGGCGGTGCCAACTACGCTGCGGCCAAGGCGGGTGTACAGGGCCTGACCAAGACCCTGGCCCTGGAGCTGGGGCCGTTCAACGTCACTGCCAATGCGATTGCACCGGGCTTTGTGGTCACCGATATGACACGCAGTATGGCGCGGGAGGTCGGCGTCACAGTCGAGGAGATGGAGGCGGACATGGTGAAGGACATCGCCGTTGGTCGTGCCGGCACCCCTGACGATATTGCCCATGCGGTGGCGTTCTTTGCCGACGAGCGCTCTTCCTTTGTCTCCGGCCAGGTGCTCTACGTGGCGGGCGGCCCGAAGACCTGACCCGCCCCGGTCTTCCCTTACTGGATGATCGCTACCGCGCGCGTCCAGCCCGCAGAGGCTCCACGAATCTTGCAGGGGAAACAGGAGACCTCGAAGCCGGACGGCGGCAGGGCTTCCAGGTTGTGCAGCTTTTCCAGGTGGCAGTAGCCGATGTCGCGTCCGGCCTTGTGGCCCTCCCAGATCAGGCCCGCATCTCCGGTTGCCTCGTAACGTTGCCCGGTGTGGACGAAGGGCGCATCCCAGCTCCAGCCGTCGGTGCCGGTCACCCGTACACCGCGCTCCAGCAAATACATGGTGGCCTCGTAGCCTATGCCGCAACCGGCTGACACGTAATCGTCACTGCCGTAGCGGGCCCCGGCGGCCGTGTTGACGAGGACAATCTCCAGCGGTTTCAGGGTGTGGCCAATCCGCGCCAGCTCCTTCTCAACGTCCGCAGCGGTCACCACGTAGCCGTCCTCGAAATGGCGAAAGTCCAGCTTGACCCCGGGCTGGAAGCACCAGTCCAGCGGCACCTCGTCGATGGTAATGGCGCGTTCGCCGCCATTCATGGTGGAGGCGAAGTGCCAGGGTGCGTCGAGGTGCGTGCCGTTGTGGGTAATCAGCTCGACCTTCTCGATGGCCCAGCCCTCGGCGTCAGGCAGGTCTTTAGCCTGCAGGCCGGGGAAAAAACCGAGGATGTCCGGAAGGGATGCCTGGTGGTCTATATAGTGGATTTTTGGCTGGTAACCGGGCGGGTCCGAGATGACATCGTTTTCAAAGTAGATGGAAAGATCGATTATCTGCCTGCTCATGGGAGGTTCCTCGCTGTAGAGCGCGGTGGAATGGCGGCTCTGCAGCGTATGGTAGCAATTCAACAGATATGTTGACAATCTCTGTTTGGGCTTATTGCCGGCAGACAATACTCTCGAACATGCCCCTTGCCTCCTCCAGCTTGTCGAAGATGGGATAGCTGCTGTCCATGGCCCAGCTTACCGTGAGCACGTTCAGGGTGCCGACCACCATGGAAGCGAGGATTTCGGGGCTGAAGGTTGCGCGGGTATCGCCCTGCTCCTGGCCCGCGGTGAACAGGCGGGCAAAGCTGTCCAGGGCGGAATTGTTGATTTCGCGCTGGGTCTCCGGGTCGTTCGCAAAGACGGTGGGCGCGGCGAGGATCAGCTGCCGGTCGATGTCCTCGTAGCCGGCAAAGGTGGTCTCGATAAAGTCGATCATGGCTTCCAGGCGGCCCCGGGTACTGGCGTGATTCCTGATCAGTGCTTCCAGCATCGGCCCGGACTGGCTGTACAGTCTGGATACCCCCAGGCCCCCCAGCAGAGCGTGCTTGTTGGGGAAGTAGCTGTAGAAAGTGCGTCGCGCAACATCGGCTTCTGTGCAGATCTGCTCGATGCTGGTCTCGTCAATGCCCTGGCGCCGGAACAGTTCATAGGCGGCGTCCTCAATACGCGCCCTGGTCTCAAGCTTGCGCTTCTCCCTGCGTCCCTGTGGTGCCTCGGCTAAACCCATGAAATTTCCGTAATCC
>JBFHFJ010000002.1:0-40480 GCA_041583655.1 Haliea sp.
ACCATCCTCGACCAGGGCGGCGCGGAGCAGCTTCTGGGGCACGGCGACATGCTCTACCTGCCGCCCGGTTCTGGCCTGCCGACCCGGGTCCACGGCGCTTTCTGCTCCGACGAGGAAGTGCACCGGGTGGTGGCGGACTGGAAGCGGCGCGGGGAGCCAAAATATATCGACGGGCTGCTTGACGAAGGCAGCATGACGCCGGTCACCGCCGGGGAACTCCAGGCCAGTAATGGTGACGAAGACCCCGAGAGCGACAATCTCTATGATGAGGCGGTGCACTACGTGACCCAAAGCCGGCGCGCTTCCATTTCCTCGGTACAGCGCAAGCTGCGAATCGGCTATAACCGCGCGGCGCGGCTGATCGAAGCCATGGAGCAGGCCGGGGTTGTGAGCGAGATGAGCAGCAGTGGACAGCGCGAGGTGCTGGCCCCGTCCCCGCCGGAGTGAGCGTCGCAACTTCTCTCAATGTCTCAGTACACAGGAAAACCACCGTGACCCAAACTCTGCCCCGACTGAATCTTCGCGCCTGCCTGCTGCCGGTAATCCTTCTGGGACTTGTCCTGGCGCCAACGGTGCGGGCCGAGGCCGTCGACGACTTGCTGCAGGCCCTGCAGGGCATTGAGCGGCTGCAGGGTCAATTCCGTCAGCGTCAGTATGCTCCTGACGGCGCTGTCACCGCCGAGTCAGAGGGCAACTTTCGCTTGCTGCGACCCGGCTATTTTGCCTGGGAAATCACCGCCCCCGACAGCCAGCTGATTATCGCCAATCCCCGCTACCTCTGGCATCACGACCGCGACCTTGAAACTGTGACCCGGCGTCCGGTTGCCGGGAGCGAGGCGATGACGCCCCTGCAGGTGCTGGGCGGTGACGGCGAGGCACTCCGTCGTGACTACACGGTGAGCAGGGACACTGAGGGGCGCTTTGTCCTGCGCCCACACAACCCGAGCGCCGGATTCCTGCAGCTGGCACTGAGCCTGGAGGGCGCTGTGATCCACGGCATGGAAGTACTGGATAACCTGAACCAGCAGGTAGTGATCGAGTTCAGCGCACTGGATGCCACAAGTCCCCTGATGCCACTCGACTTCGATTTCAGCCCGCCGCCGGATGCGGACCTTCTCTACCACGACGAGTAAGCGTGGCTCCTGACCTGTTCAGCGACGCGGCCAAGCCGGGCTATCAACCCCTGGCGGCACGCCTGCGTCCGGCCGCGCTGGACGAATTTGCCGGCCAGGGCCATCTGCTGCAACCCGGCAAACCCCTGCGCCAGGCTATTGAGCGCCAGCAGCTGCATTCAATGATTTTATGGGGCCCGCCCGGCGTCGGCAAAACAACCCTGGCGCGGATCGTCGCCGCGAGTGCCAACGCGCAATTCCTGCAGCTCTCCGCGGTGCTCTCCGGTGTCAAGGAAATCCGCGAGGCGATTGCCCAGGCCAGGCAGTTCCGTGCGGCGGGCCGCAATACGGTGTTGTTTGTCGACGAGGTACACCGCTTCAACAAGTCACAGCAGGACGCGTTTCTGCCCCATGTGGAAGACGGGACAGTCATCTTCATCGGCGCCACCACGGAAAACCCGTCCTTTGAACTGAATAATGCTTTGCTCTCCCGCTCCCGTGTATACAAGCTTCGATCGTTGCAGGAAGAGGACCTGCTGGCGGTACTAAAGCGAGGGCTGGAGGCGCTGGAACCCGCCGTCAGCGCCAGCGAGGAGTGTATGCGCCAGGTTGCCCTGCAGGCGGACGGCGATGCCCGGCGCGCCCTGAACCTGCTGGAACTGGCGGCGGACCTGGCAGAGGAGGGTAGCGCCGGGCGCGAGATTACCGCTGCAACGCTCGCGGAAGTGCTGCAGGCATCGCTGCGCCGCTTCGACAAGGGCGGCGACCTGTTCTACGACCAGATCAGCGCCCTGCACAAGGCGGTGCGCGGGTCGTCCCCGGATGCCGCGCTGTATTGGCTGTGCCGCATGCTCGACGGCGGTTGCGACCCACTGTACCTGGCCCGCAGGGTGGTGCGGATGGCCAGTGAGGATATTGGCAATGCCGATCCTCGGGCCCTGGGCCTGTGCCTGGACGCCTGGCAGGTGCAGGAGCGCCTGGGCAGTCCGGAAGGCGAGTTGGCGATTGCCCAGGCGGTGGTCTACCTCGCCTGTGCGCCGAAGAGTAATGCTGTCTACAGCGCCTTCACGGCGGCCATGGCTGACGTCGGCGTCCAGGGCAGCGATGAGGTGCCCCTGCACCTGCGTAATGCGCCCACTGCCCTGATGAAGGCGGAGGGCCACGGCGATGATTACCGCTACGCCCACGACGAGGAGGGCGGCTACGCCGCCGGGGAGAACTACTTCCCCGAGGCGCTGCAGGACCGCCGTTACTACTCCCCTGTCGATCGGGGGCTGGAACAGAAAATCCGCGCCAAGCTGGACCACCTGCGGCAACTGGACCGGGACAGCCCGCGCCGGCGTTACCCCTGACCCTGTCCACGCCCTGCGCGGTGGCCTGCGGCAAAGACGCCCGGCAGCTGCCTTTCGCCGACAAAATCAGTACAATGCGGCCCTCCCGAGGGGCGGCCAAGGCGACCGTATGAAATATCTCCTGTTCATTGCCCTGGGTGGCGCCACCGGTTCGGTGTCGCGCTACCTGCTGGCGCAGTGGACCCACGCCCAGTGGCAGGGCAGCTTTCCACTGGGCACGCTGCTGGTGAATGTCTCCGGTTCCCTCGCTATCGGTGTGGTGTTTGCGCTGCTGGAACGGCAGGTGCTGCACCCGGACTGGCGCGGGGTTTTGATGGTGGGCTTCCTCGGCGCCTTCACCACATTTTCCACGTTCTCCCTGGAGGCGATCACCCTCTGGGAGTCGGGGCAGACCGGCCAGGCCGCGGGCTATGTGCTGGCCAGCGTGGTGCTGAGCCTGCTCGCGGCAGGCGCAGCCATTACCCTGACCCGAGCGCTGCTTTAGACGCCGGGCGCAAACCAGAACAGGACTGACACGATGTTGGATATCAAGACTGTACGCCAGGATCCCGAGGCCGTTGCCGCACAGTTGGCCCGTCGCGGATTCGATTTTGACATCAAGGCCTTTCGCCAGCTGGACGCCCGCCGCAAGCAGGCGGACATGGACAGCCAGGCCCTGCTCGCGGAGCGCAAGAGTGCCTCGAAGAAAATCGGCCAGCTGGTTGGGGAAGGGCTGAGCGTCGATGCTGCCAAGGCCCAGGTCAACGAAACCCTGGAGAAAATCGCCGCGCAGCTGGACGACCTGACCGAACAGGCGAAACAGGTGCAGTCCGAGCTGGACGATCTTCTGGCAGGCGTTCCCAACCTGCTTGCGGACGACGTACCCGATGGCAAGAGCGAAACGGACAATGTGGAGCTGGCCCGCTGGGGGGAACCGCGCCGTTTCGAGTTCCCGGTCAAGGACCACGTCGCCCTGGGTGAAGCGCTGCAGCAGCTGGACGCGGAGACCGGGGGCAAGATTACGGGGTCCCGTTTTACCGTCATGTATGGCCCCCTGGCACGGCTGCACCGGGCTTTGGTCCAGTTCATGCTCAACCTGCATACCGGCGAGCACGGCTATCAGGAAATCTACGTCCCCTATATCGTGAACCGGGACTCCCTGCGCGGGACCGGCCAGTTGCCCAAGTTTGAGGAGGACCTGTTCAAGCTGGTCGGGGAGCAGGACTACTATCTCATCCCCACGGCCGAGGTACCGGTGACGAACGTCGCCCGCGAGCGTATTTTCGAGGACGCGGAGCTGGGTGAGCACGGTATCCGCTTTGCCTGCCACAGCCCCTGTTTTCGCAGTGAGGCTGGCAGCTATGGCCGCGACACCCGCGGCATGATCCGCCAGCACCAGTTCGAGAAGGTTGAGTTGGTGCAGCTGGTCCGTCCCGGACAATCCGATGCCGCCCTCGAGGCCCTGACCGGTCACGCCGAGCGGGTCCTGCAGCTGCTCGAGCTGCCTTATCGCAAGGTCGCCCTGTGCGCCGGGGACACCGGCTTTTCCGCACGGCGGACCTATGACCTGGAAGTGTGGCTGCCGGCCCAGGAAACCTACCGGGAAATCTCCTCCTGCAGCAGTTTTGGTGACTTTCAGGCCCGTCGCATGCTCGCCCGCTGGCGCAATCCCGCCACCGGCAAGCCGGAGCTGCTGCATACCATCAACGGCTCCGGCCTGGCGGTCGGGCGTACGCTGGTGGCGATACTGGAAAACTACCAGCAGGCGGATGGCTCGGTGCTGGTGCCCTCGGTGCTGACGCCCTACATGGGCGGGCTGACCACCCTGTAACGTGGAAACCCTGCCGCTTTTCCTGAAGCTCGAAGGTGTCCCGGTGGTACTGGTGGGCGGCGGGGAGATCGGTACCCGCAAGGCCCGATTACTGGCGGCCGCGGGGGCATCGATTACGGTCATAGCACCCGAGATCAGCACCGAACTGGAATCACTGCTGGGAGTAGCAGGCAGTCCTGAGGAGCAGGGCGGATCCCACCGCTGGATCCGCGGACCCTACAGCGGACCGGAGCAGTTGCGGGGCGCTCGCCTGGTCGTAGTTGCCACCGCCAATCCCACCGTTAACGCGACAATCTCCGCTGACGCCCGGGCAGCCAACATCCTGGTCAATGTGGTGGATTCCCCGGCGCTGTGCAGCTTCATTTTCCCCGCTATCGTGGACCGCTCTCCGCTGGTGATCGCGATCGGCAGCAATGGTGGCAGTCCAGTGCTGGCACGGCAGATTCGCCGCCGCATTGAGGCCATGGTCCCGGCGGCTTACGGCCAGCTGGCCCGGTTTGCCCGCGAGTTGCGCGCCACAGTGGCCGGTGCACTGCCGGATGTCGAACAGCGGCGCCGCTTCTGGGAGCAGGTTATCGACGGCCCCATCGCCAGCAGGGTACTGAGCGGCAGGGAAGGGGAGGCCAGGGCCTCCCTTGAGCAGCTGCTGGCACTGCAGCAGCGCAACCCCAAGAGCCTGAACCAGGGCGAGGTCTACCTGATCGGCGCCGGTCCGGGCGACCCCGACCTGATGACCTTCAAGGCCCTGCGCTTACTGCAGTCAGCCGATGTGGTGCTGTATGACCGTCTGGTCAATCCCGCCATTATTGATCTCGCGCGGCGGGATGCGCAGCGCCTCTATGTCGGCAAGAAGCGCTCGGAGCACAGCGTGCCACAGCCCCATATCAACCAGCTGTTGCTGGACCTGGCCCGGGAGGGAAGGCGGGTGGCGCGACTGAAGGGCGGCGACCCCTTTATTTTCGGCCGCGGTGGCGAGGAGATCGAACTGCTGGCCCGACACAACGTGCCCTTCCAGGTGGTGCCTGGAATCACTGCCGCCAGCGGCGCCGCCTGCTACGCGGGTATTCCGCTCACCCATCGCAATCACGCCCAGTCCGTGCGTTTCGTCGCCGGCTACCTCAAGGACAACCGGCTGGACCACCGTTGGGATGAATTCCAGAATCCCACTGAAACCCTGGTGTTCTACATGGGCCTGGCGGGGCTGGAGGAGATCTGCCGCCAGTTGATCGCCCACGGCCGCGACCCGGATACGCCGGTAGCGGTAATCGAGCGGGCAACCCTGCCGGAACAGAAGGTCCTGACCGGCAGCCTCGCCAGTATTCCGGCGGTGGTGGCGGCATCACGGCCCTCGGCGCACACGCTGATCATTGTTGGCGATGTGGTGCGCCTGCAGGCTGATCTGGACTGGTTCGGCTGAGGCTGGCAGAGGGGCGCGGCTTATGTTCGGCGCCAGATCAGCAGGCGATTGTTGGCCGGCATGGCGTGGTCCTCTGCCAGCGTGAAACCCGTGCGCGCGCCGAGATCGAGCAGATCCTCGATATCCCTGATCCCCATATGAGCTCCCCGGCTGCGCAACTGCTGATCAAACATCCGGTTGCTGTCGCTGGTAAAGTTCCCTTGGTAATTGAATGGGCCATAGAGGCAAAACGCGGCGCCCTCGCCGAGGATTGAGGCCAGCCCGAGGAACATGGCCTGCACCTCGGGCCAGCCCATGATATGCGCCGTGTTGGCGGAAAATGCCGCATCCGCGCAGGCGATTGGCCACTCTCTCGCGGCCACATCCAGCGCCAGAGGCGGCAGGACATTGATCAGCCCGGCTGACCGCAGGCGCTCTTCACAACCTCCCAGGGATTCAGGGTGGTCTGTCGGCTGCCAGTGCAGATGCGGGAGATGGGCCGCCAGGAACTCAGCGTGCTGGCCGGTACCACAACCGATCTCCAGAACCAGACCCGGGGAAGTCAGTATCCCCCGGAGGCGCTCCAGTATCGGACGCTTGTTGTTTTCGCAGGCCTGGGAAAAAGGCTTCATTGGTCACCTGTCATGGAGTTTGTGAATCACCCGCAGGGCCTCGCCCCTGCCACTCTGCTACTTTCGGCTTGTCAGAGGGTGAGGTGACGCCTGAGCCTGTGCCAACCCGCCGCAACGCCAAGCGTGGCACCCACGGCGTCGGCGACCAGGTCCCAGGCATCGGTGCTGCGGCCGGGAATGTCCGCCTGTAGCCACTCGGTGCTCACGCCCATGGCCAGCAGCCCGAGGTAGATTGGCAGGATCTGGGCACCTCTGGTCAGCCAGCCCAGCACCAGGGAATAGCCACATATGGCAAACATCCCCGCATGCGCCAGTTTATCCATATGGGAAAGACCTTCGCTGGCGTCACGTTCCGGCCATGGCCACCACTGGGCCAGCAGGGAGAGGCTGGCCCCGCTCTGCAGCAGTGCCACCAGGGTGGCGAGCACTGCGCACACAGAAATTATCCGGTACCGGACTCGCAATTCGGGTACCCGGCCCTAGGCCGGAACCTTGTCGAATCGGGGGAAGCCTGGCAGGTCATCCGAGAGGACAGGAAAAATGGACTGGCGGGCCGGCGTCAGTTCCTCAGCCCAGTTCCGGTACACAGCCGCGCGCAGGGCGCCAGCCGTACTGAACCCGGTAGCTTCGGCCAGCTCATCCAGGATAGAGCGCACCCGGCTTGTGGACATGCCGTGATCGGCCGCGATCTGGTGCAGGGTATTGCCGCTGATGAAGTCCTCGAACAGTTGCAGGGTGTGCAGTGTCCAACGCGCCCCGAGTGAATCAGTGATGCAACCGCTTGGTTCCGCCCGCACCAGGCTGCGATTGAACGGGTCCTCGATATTGGCCAGATACACCACATAGCCCTGTGCCAGTTTCACAACATTGAGAATGCCCCGAAACATGCGTCCTGCGGGAGTCAGCAGCCAGACCCAGGCAGTGGCGTTGCCGTAGAGCCGGGCGGCATCTTCCAGCAGGCCTCCCACCGGGTCTTTCTGCATGGGCTGGGAGCGACGCCAGTTTGCGGGCAGGACACCGACCATTCTTTCGCCGTGGGCCAGCTCCGACAGGGTCTTGCCCACCGCCTCTTCCAGGGTCACCCCGTTCATACGCAGGGCGGCCGGCGACATCGACACGATGCGCAGGTCCTCGTCCAGCCGCGTTACAGGCACCAGTTCCCCCACGCCCTCTACCCAATCCATGGTTTCCTCTATCCGTTATGGTCTGTGTGCGACTGCCAGCGACTGAGCCAGCTGGAAAGGGTGCTAGTCTTTCTGGACAGGTCGCGGTGTGTGCTGGGCGAAACGCTGCTGGCGCAGGAGGAGGGCGTCCACCAGAACGTTGCCCGCCTCGGTGAGCAGAACGTCCGGACGCTTGTCGTCCGCGTCAGTGGCATCATCCTCCAGTGTTTCATCGTCTTCCAGCGTATCCTCCTCCAGCGCCGACAGCAGTTCCTCCCCCAGTGCCGCGCGGCGCCGGTTTTCGACGGCCAGGACTTTGCGCTCCTGTTCTTCCCGCATCGCTATCCTCGCCCGTTCGTTGAGGGGCAGTGACTTGATCGACCTTGCCTCGTCGGCGAGCCCGACCTGTTCTTCGAGGTACACGAACTCGGGGTTGTTGACGCTGCGGTCCCGGAACATCTCGGTAATCTCGGGAATGACCGATGAAATATCGTCATAGCGGCGATGCCGCACGGGATTGATCTGGTCCCAGTTGAGGGCATGCTCCAGCGCGCTTTCGCCGATCTGTTCGGGATCAAACAGGGACGGGAAGCTGACATCGGGCACCACGCCGCGGTGCTGGGTGCTGTCTCCGGATATCCGGTAGAACTTGGATTCGGTCAGTTTCAACTGCCCCTCGGTCAGCGGCACCATGGTTTGCACGGTACCCTTGCCGAAGGAGCGGTCACCGACGATGATGCCGCGCTGGTAATCCTGGATCGCTCCGGCAAAAATCTCCGAAGCGGAGGCGCTCAGCCGGTTGATCAGTACGACCAGCGGGCCGTCGTAGTAGGGCGTACGGACACGCTTGCCGTCCCGCCAGACCCTGCGGGATGAATGCCTGATCTGTACGGTCGGCCCGTATTCGATAAACAGCCCGGTCAGCTCATTGGCCTCTTGCAGGGAGCCGCCCCCGTTGTGGCGCAGGTCAATGACGATGCCGTCCACGCCTTCTTCCTGCAGCTCGTCAAGCAATTTACGCACGTCGCGGGTGGTGCTTTTGTACTCTTCCTCACCCCGGCGCATGGCATCAAAGTCGATATAAAATGCGGGTATATCGATCACCCCGATTTTCATTGTGGTGTCGCCGGCCGGAATCTCAAGGACCTCCTTCTGCGCCGATTGCTCCTCCAGCTTGACCTGATTGCGAACAATGGTGATTTCCTTGCGGATATCAGTGGTGGGGGACTTGGCTGGAATCACCTGGAGACGCACGGTCGAGCCCTTCGGGCCCCGGATCAGCTCCACCACCTCGTCCAGGCGCCAGCCGATTACATCCTCAAACTCACCGTCCTCACCCTGGGCGACTCCGATGATACGGTCTGAGGGGCGCAGTTCTCCCTGTTTGTCAGCGGGGCCCGCCGCAACCAGTCGGGCCACCTTGGTATATTCGTCCTCGATCTGCAATACCGCGCCGATGCCTTCCAGAGAAAGGCTCATGTTTATGTTGAAGTTTTCGGAGCGGCGCGGGGACAGGTAGTTGGTGTGGGGATCGTAGAGTTCCGTCAGCGCGTTGGCGTAGATCTCGAACACGTCCTCGTGATTGTACTGTTTGACCCGATTCAGCTGGTTGCGGTAGCGCTTGTCCAGGGTAGGTACAATCTCCGCTTCGTCCTTCTCCGCCAGGCGCAGGCTCAACACCTGGTTCTTCAGGTGCCGGCGCCAGCGATCATCAAGCTCGGCGTCATCAGCCGCCCAGGGGCGATCCTCACCGTCCAGAAAGTACTCTTCATCGACTGTGAAATCCATCGCCGCTACCGTGTCTTCCAGATTCTCCACAATCGAGGACAGGCGCTGCTCGAGGCGTTCCTGAAAGCGGTTGAAAATGGCGAAGCCGGCTTCGAGGTTGCCCGCATGCAGCTCGTCATCCATGGTCCGCCTGTAGCGCTCAAACAAGGCAAGGTCCGGGGCGGTAAAGAACATCTTGCCCCCGTCCAGGCTGGTGATGTAATTGTCCAGGTGCATGGAGGAAAGCTGGTCGTCGTAGGTAAGTTTGGCGTAGTGGCGCTGTTCCAGCTGCTCGACAAGCTCGACGATGGTTTCCCGCTGACTGTCCGTATAGTTAATGGCACTGAAAGCGGGCAGGGGCAGGGTCGCCAGTGCCAGCGCCGCCATCAAGGTGCCTAGGGTGACGGGCAGCCAGCCGCGACGGGTGACTGAGCGTACATTGGCTGTGAACAAGGACGTTACCTCCGCGATTATTACCATCAAGTGTAGCGCGCCGTCGGCGGCGGTCCAACAACTGATCGCGACTGACACTCGAGCAGTTTTGACTCTGCGTCCGGCAATACGTTCCCGGTTACGCACCGACACCGCCAGCGCTTAGTGTACTATGCCCACGTAACGCCGGGGAAAGCGAAGAACGATACCATGATGGCCACTGAGCTCACCAATTCACTGATTTTCTGGGGCGCGGTACTGGCGCTGCTGTGCGTGATAGCCAGTGGACTGTCGCGTCGGGTGGGTGCGCCCGTACTGCTGATTTTTCTCGTCCTGGGGATGCTGGCGGGCGAAGAGGGGATTGGCGGCATCCACTTCAACGACTTCGGCCAGGCCTTTCTGTTTGGCAGTCTGGCCCTCGCCATTATCATATTTGACGGCGGCCAGGGAGCGCGCCGGGACACCTTCCGGGTAAGCCTCGGTCCCGCTTTATCCCTGGCCTCGGTCGGTGTGGTCGTGACCGCCGGCATAACCGGCCTGGCCACCAAGCTGGTCCTGGGGTTCCCCTGGCTGGAGGCCATGCTTATAGGCGCCATTGTCGGATCGACTGATGCGGCGGCGGTTTTCGGCCTGCTGCGCTCGGCGGGGCTGCGCTTGAAGGAACGCACCAGTGCCACACTGGAGATCGAATCCGGCAGCAACGACCCGATGGCCATCTTTCTGACTATCACCCTGGTCGAGCTGCTGGTACTGCGCCCGGACAACCCCGGCTTCGAGATCCTTGGCGCCTTCGCCGAACAGATGGGCCTGGGGGTCGCAATCGGTTTCACCGGCGGCTATGTACTTGTCCAGCTGCTCAAGCGTCTGCCGCTGCCGGTGTCCATGTACCCACTGCTGGCCCTGGCCGGCGGCATGAGTGTTTTCGGCGTGACCAACCTCTGGGGCGGTAGCGGCTTCCTGGCCATCTACCTGGTGGGTATCCTGGTGGGCAACGCGTCCCTCCCGCACTCCAAGGACATCCGCCGCTTCCACGACGGCATAGCCTGGTTGGCGCAGATCGGCATGTTCCTGATGCTGGGTCTTCTCGTTACCCCCAGCAGCTTGATTCCTCTGGTACTGCCGGCCCTGGGTGTGGCCCTTGCTCTTATACTGGTCGCGCGGCCGGTAGCCGTGCTCATCGCCCTGCTGCCATTTCATTTCCCGTGGCGCGAACAGGCATTCATCAGCTGGTGCGGACTGCGCGGTGCGGTACCTATCATCCTGGCCCTGTTTCCCTCCCTCGCGGGACTGGAGCTGGCAGAAACTTTCTTCGAGCTGGCCTTTTTCGTGGTCCTGGTGTCTCTGGTCCTTCAGGGCTGGACCATCGCGCCCATCGCCCGCTGGCTTCGTATCGAGGTACCTCCCGTGCTGGAAGAACCGGAGCACCTGGTGCTGAAAATACCCGATGACCAGGAGAAGGAGCTGCTGGTGTACCAGGCGGTCGGGGGGAGCCCCGCGATTGGCATGCCGGTGTCTCGGCTGCCGCTGTCTGGCGGGGCCCAGCTGGTTGGACTGGTGCGTCACGGCGTGCTGTTGGAGGAGTGGCAGCAGCAGGCCATTCAGGACGAGGACCATGTCATGGTGCTGGGTACTGATGGCGGAACGCCGGCGCTGGCACGCCTGTTTACCCCGGCGGCGAGTCGCTCCGACCGCGAGCGCGAAGTCGCCGAATTCTTCGGCAGTTTCGTCCTCAAGCCAGACGCCCGCCTCGCGGACCTGTCGCAGATGTACGGTTTCGAAGTTCCCGCACCCTTACGGGCGCTTAGTGTGGGCGAGTTTATCAACCGCCAGTTCCATCAGAAGCCTGTAGTCGGAGACCGTGTGGCCCTGGGCCACGTTCAGTTCGTGGTAAAGAAGCTGGATGGTGACCGTATCGCCACCATCGGCCTGAAACTGGGCTGATCAGGCCTGCAGGCTCTGAGCGGTCACTCCCGCAGACGATGGGGCACAATATGCAATTATTTGCATTATTGGTGCACCCCATATTCCTAGCCGAGTCCGAATCAGTCCGCCAGTGAAGCGTCCCGCACGAACAGCATATCCATCACGATTTCGGGGCGCCAGGTTTTCAGGGCAGCCTCGCTGCGGTTCCGTATGGCATCGAGATCGGCAACCGACCTCAGCTGGAAATCCTCGCCCACGACCACATGGACCAGCAGATAGGTGTTGCGCCCGCGTTTGGTAACCCTGACTTCCACCCGGTCGGTTGCCACATCGACCAGGCTGTCCAGCAGGTGCTGCTCGATATCGCTGACCAGCGGTTCGGGCGGCGCCATCCACAAAATCTCCCGCATACTGTCACGCAGAATACCGAGCGGGACGGGCAGGGCGAACATGACGATCGCTATGAGTAACAGCGGATCCACCACGGGTGCGTAGCGTGCCCAGCCAGTGCCTTCCACCAACCAGGCAAACAGGAACCCGGTAAAAACTGCAGCGCTGAGCAGCCCGTCAACCAGCCAGGTGCGGGATTCGACAGCGACCAGGTCGGAACGTGTCTGGCGTCCGGTACGGGCCATTAGCCAGGCGACCAGCAGGCAGCCCACAGTCGCGGCAGCTCCGTAAACCGCAGCCAGACCATACTCCGCAGGATTACCCCCGAGCATCAGTCGTTTTGCGGCCTCAATGCCGGCCCAGGTACAGGCCACGAGGATGAACAGCGCCTTGAACAGGTTCAACACGGGTTCCATCGAGGTATAGCCGAAATGAAACCGATCATCGTCTGGCCGCTCGGCGAGTCGGGCGACCTTGAGAGTCAGCAGAGCAACGCAGAAGGCAATCATGGAATAAATGCCGTCGAACAGGATCGCATCCGAGCGCGTGAGCAAGGCAAAGGTCAGCGCCAGCGCAATGAAACCCAGGGAACCAAACAACGCCCAGCGCAGGGCCCGTTGCTCACTGTGTACGTGAAGTTTGTGGCTCATGAGAAGTGAATTCCGCGAGTGGGGCCGGTAAACAGCTGCCGAGCATCATGACCGGCAAGGCTGGGCCGGGCAAGAGGCAGTGGGAAGAGGCGGCTCCAAGAGCAATAAGGGACATGCGCCCACAGGCTGTTCATAAAGGGCAGGCTGTGCATAACTGTGTGCCCAAATCCTTTATTTAACATAATATATATTATGCGCATATGTGGATTCTTGTAAGAACAGGAATGCGGGACTAATCTCTTTCAGATTGATGCGCATCAACACGGCAATCACCAGCCAGCGATACCCTGTGCAGGTGGCGGATTCGCCTGAGAGAGGGTTTGCGCCACATGCCCGGCGCAGGGAGAACTCACATGCAAGCCAAGTGGAAATGTGACAGCACATCCGCAGAGGATCGTTGCATCCCGGTCAACGACCGCGCGCGCACCAGGACAGCGCGACGCTGGGAGATCTGGGCGCAGCAGGCCGCTGCCGGGAAAGTGCCGTGTTTCGCCACCGAGCTGCGCTTCAACTGCGAGGAACTGCATTGCCCGTGGCGCGAAGAGTGCCAGCTGCTGCGGGCGGAATGGCGTCGCTAATGTGACCTTCTCTTTCCCCGACCGCTTCGTCAGCGCCATGACGCGCGACACCCTGGCCCTGGTCCTGGCCGGTGGGCGCGGCACCCGGCTCGGCGGCCTGACCAGCGAACGCGCGAAACCCGCGGTGCCGTTTGGCGGCAACATGCGCATCATCGATTTCGCGCTGTCCAACTGCGTAAATTCAGGTATTCGTCGAATCGGAGTCCTCACTCAATACAAGGCTCACTCCCTGATCCGGCACCTGAGCCTCGGTTGGGGCTTCATGCGGGGGGAACTTGGGGAGTTTGTGGAAGTGCTGCCCGCCCAGCAGCGCACCAATGAGGGCTGGTACAACGGGACCGCCGACGCTGTATTCCAGAACGTGGACATCATTCGCGCCCACGACCCCCGTTTCGTGCTCATCCTCGGTGGCGACCACATCTACAAGATGGACTATGGCGCCCTCCTCGCTACCCACGTGGAAAACGACGCCGATGTCACCGTTGGCTGCATGGAAGTCCCGCTCGCCGAGGCAAGCGCGTTCGGGGTACTCGAAATCGAGCCCGACGGGCGCGTGTGCGGCTTCGCGGAAAAACCGTCAGTCCCGCGGGCCATCCCGGAACAACCGGGCTACGCGCTGGCGTCCATGGGTATCTACGTTTTCACTGCCGACTACCTGCTTGATCGCCTGCAGCAAGACAACCTCGATTCGAATTCGGACCACGACTTCGGCAAGGACATTCTGCCGCGAGCGGTACAAAGGGACCGCGTCTACGCCGCGCCATTCCGCAACCAGAACGGCTCCCGGGCCTACTGGCGCGATGTCGGGACCCTGGACAGCTATTGGGCCGCCAATATGGAACTGATTGGCGTGGTACCGGAGCTCGATCTGTTCGACACCCAGTGGCCCATCCGCACTCACCAGATCCAGGCGCCCCCGGCGAAGTTCGTATTTGACGACGATGACCGACGCGGCATGGCGGTGGACTCAATGATCGCCAGCGGCTGTATCGTCTCCGGGGCCCTGATCAGGCATTCCGTGCTGTTTTCAAATGTTCGTGTGGAGGAGTCGTCCCGGATCACGGATTCTGTAGTCCTGCCTCGGGTGGTGATCGGGCCCCATTGCCAGGTACACAAAACCGTCGTAGAGACCGGCTGTAAGCTGCCGGCGGGTACCGTTGTCGGGGTTGACCTGGAGCAGGACAGGCGCCGTTTCGAGGTCTCTCCGGGAGGGGTTGTCCTGGTAACGCCCGAAATGCTGCAACAAAATCTCGACTACATCCGCTAGCGCCCCCGGGGGGCGCAGGTACCGGCCTGTGTAAAACAGGCCCAGACCGGCTATCATGCACAGTGTGTCTTCCCTCCCTCGCCCCGACCCCAAGGACAAAGTATGAAAATCGGTATCCTGTCACGCAACCGCAGGCTTTATTCCACCAGGCGCCTGGTGGAAGCGGCAACCGCGCGGGGGCACGACGTACGGGTAATCGATGTACTCAAGTGCTACATGAACATCACTGCCAATGACCCCACGGTGACCTACCAGCACTCGGCCGATCGGGTCGAGGCACTGGATTTTGACGCGGTCATCCCCCGTATTGGCGCCAGCATCACTGCCTACGGTTGTGCCGTGCTCCGTCAGTTCGAGGTTGGTCACGTTTATTCGCTGAACGAGTCCATTGCCATCACCCGTTCCCGTGACAAATTGCGGGCGCACCAACTTCTCGCCCGGCGTGGCATCGGCCAGCCGGTCACCAGTTATGCGCACTCCGCCCGGGCCACGGACAAGCTGATCGAATCTGTCGGTGGCGCGCCGCTGATCCTCAAACTGACCGAAAGCACCCACGGTAACGGTGTATTGCTGGCTGAAACCAAAAAAGCCGCGGAGGCCCTTATCAACGCCTTTCGCGGTATCGGGTCGGATTTCCTGGTGCAGGAATTCATCAAGGAAGCCGGTGGATCCGACATCCGCTGTTTTGTGGTGGGAGAAAAAGTAATTGCGGCCATGCAGCGCAAAGCGGTGAAAGGCGAGTACCGGTCCAACCTGCACCGGGGCGGCAGCGCAGAGGTCATCAAGCTGACCCCCGAGGAGCGCAGACTGGCCCTGAAAGCGGCGCGGGTCATGGGCCTGGACCTGGCGGGAGTGGATATCCTGCGCTCGGCTCACGGGCCACTGGTTATCGAGGTGAATTCGTCGCCAGGTCTGGAGGGTATTGAGGGCGCCACGGGCATTGATATCGCCGGCAAGATCATTGAGTACATTGAGAAGGACTCCCAGGCCGGCCCCAACAAGCCCACCGGGAAGGGCTAGGTCGCGCGAGTTCTCAGGGCTGCAAACCACTGCGCGGCTGGTACTTGGGCAGCCGCAGGTCGAACAGGATAGCAGCACCCCGCAGGGCAAACGCGGCGGCCACCGCCAGCGGCAGTGCCGCTTCCTGCGCCCAGCCCAGGTGGGCAAGTGCCACGTAGCTGACCGCTCCCAGTGCTGCCGCGGTGACATAGATGTCGGGTTCCAGCAGCACCGGGGGTCTGCCAAGCAGTCCGTCCCTGATCAGGGAGCCAAAGGTGGCGGTCATCATCCCCATTCCGATCGCCACCAGCAGCGGCACATCCCAGGCCAGGGCCTTCTGGGTGCCAAGCACACTGAACAGGGCCAGGCCCAGCGCATCTGCCCAGAGCAGAACCGTCCGCAGGGATTCAAACAAGTGGGCCAGGAACCAGGTGGCCACACTGGCACCGATACATACCCACAGGTAGGCGGTATTGCTGATCCAGAAGACTTCACCAGTCTGCAGCAGCAGGTCGCGAACGGTGCCCCCGCCGATGCCGGTAATGGTGGCAAACAACACGAAGCCAAGAATATCCAGGCGTTTTTCCGCCGCCGCCAGGGCACCGCTGATGGCAAACACTGCGATTCCCAGCAGGTCCAGGGTGTAGATTACGGTTTCAGCGCTCATGCCGCTTCCTTGTTCCGGTTCAGGTGGGTCCGTTCAGTATGCGTGCTATGATCGGCACAGACCATCACCGGACTGGATTTGCATGCAGGTGCACAGCAACCCCTGGTACCTTACCTTGCTGAGCGTGATTGCGGTACTGCTGTTAGTGGCCGTGCTCGCGTGGCTGACGGCTGAACCTGAGTCCGATCCCTGCATGGATGTTGACCGCGATGTTGGCGCCGCGGTACTGGCCGACGAAAATGATCAGGACGCGCTCGTCAATCGCGCCATACTCGTGCGGGGAAAATGTGAGCCCGAGGAATAGCCCGGTAGTTTTCGCTCTGCTGGTTCTCCTGCATGCCGCGGTTGCGTCGGCGGACGACACGGCGGCCATGGCGCAGGACATCCTCGCCAAGCGCTGCGTGGTATGCCATGCCTGCTACGATGCTCCCTGCCAACTCAAACTGGAAGCCCATGAGGGCCTTGTCCGCGGGGCCAACAAGACCCTGGTCTATGATTCCACGCGCCTGCTGGCCGGGAATCTTACCCGCCTGTTTGATGACGCCCACAGCCCCGAGGAATGGCGCGCCAAGGGATTTTTTCCAGTGCTGGATGGCCAGCGCCCCGAGCAGGGAGTGCTGCGGCAGATGCTGGAGCTGAAGCAGGCCAACCCCCTCCCCGCCACCGGCGCCCTGCCCCGCGGCTTCGATTTCGACCTGCACCGCGAGCAGCAGTGCCCCAAGCCAGGGGAGTTCAGGGATTTTGCCCGCGAGTATCCACTCTGGGGCATGCCCTATGGGCTGCCGGGACTGCACCCGGAGGAGCATGAGGTCCTCGTCCGCTGGCTTGATGCGGGCGCCCCGCCGCCGCCAGTGGCAACGCTGTCCGCAGCACTGGCGGACGAAGTGGTCGCCTGGGAGAGTTTCCTCAACGCACCCGACAACAAGTCGCGGCTGATGGCGCGCTACATCTATGAGCACCTGTTCCTCGCCAGCCTCTACCTCCTTGAGAGTGAAAACCCGCACTGGTTCCGCCTGGTCCGCTCCAGTACCGCCCCCGGCCAGCCAATAGAGATCATCGCTACCCGCCGTCCCTTCGATGACCCGGGTCGCAGCGACTTCTACTACCGACTGCAGCGCATGCCCATCGTGGTGGCGACCAAGAGCCATCAGCCCTACCGTTTCGATCGCGCGCGCCGGGACTGGTACCAGGGCCTCTTCCTGCAACCGGATTACGAGGTCAGCACCCTACCCGGCTACGCCGCGGACATAGCCGGCAATCCCTTCGCCAGTTTCGCCAGCATCCCCGTGCGCGCGCGCTACCGCTTCCTGCTGGAAGATGCTGAATTCACCATCATGAACTTCATCAAGGGCCCGGTATGTCGCGGACAGATCGCCCTGAACGTGATCGAAGACAGGTTCTGGGTGATGTTCATGGATCCGGACGAGCTGGACCCGGAACTGGACGGCCCTTTCCTGGAGCGGGAAAGCCACAACCTGCGACTGCCCACCGCGACGACCGGCAGCGTCATTGACCTCCTCGACTGGCACCGCTATGCCCGTGCCCACAAGCGCTACATGCAGGCCAAGGACGAGCATCTGCAGCAACAGTACGCCAAGCAGGGACGCAAACCCGGACTGGAACTGGTCTGGGATGGCGACGGTGACAACCCGAACGCAGCCCTGACCATCTTCCGCCACGTCGACACGGCGTCGGTGGTGCAGGGCTTCATCGGAGAAATTCCGAAGACCGCCTGGGTCATCACCTACTCCCTGCTGGAGCGGATTCACTACCTGCTGGTAGCAAATTTCGACGTCTTCGGCGCCGTCTCGCACCAGCTGGAATCGCGCCTGTACATGGATTTCCTGCGCATGGAGGGTGAGCTCAATCTGCTGATGTTCCTGCCCGCTGACGAGCGCCGGAAACTCTGGCGGCACTGGTACCGGGATGCCCCGGATGCCGCGCGCAAGCACCAGTTCACGCGCAGCGAGAGCATTCAGCTGGAAAGCCCCCTGGACTACCAGAGCGACGACCCCAAGGCGGAGTTCCTCGGGTGGATGCGCCAGCGTATTCATGGCGCGCGCGCAGCACGGTTTGACTACCGCCGAAGCGCCAGCCCCGATATGTCAGCCGCCTTCGACCGGCTGGTTGCAGCCCAGGGGGCGCACAATCAGTTCCTGCCCGCGGTCAGTTTCATCCATGTCATCGGCAACAAGCGGGACGAGGCCTATACACTCGTCCACGATGCCGGCTACAGCAATATTGCCCAGTTGTTTCGCGAGGAAGAGCGGCGCCTGCCGAATGAGGACGCGGTTACCGTCGTGGCGGGTATCCTCGGCTCACACCCCAACCAGTTCTTCCAGGTTCATGAGAAGCAGGTGCCGCTGTTTGTGGAGGATGTCCTCGGCCTGCGCTCGGTGGAGGACATGGCGCTGTTACGGTATCGCTACGGTGTACGCCGCAATTCTCCCTGGTTCTGGACGGTCAGCGACCGCCTGCATGAGCTGCAGCAACGCCAGGACCCGCTGGCCGCGGGAGTTTTTGACTTGAACCGCTACCAGGGGTACTGACCCGGGATTTGCCCGCCTCACCCCTCCCGCTTAAACATGCGGGCCGCGGTCGTGCTGCCAGATTTTCAGCAGGCCGCGCTCTATGGCGCCCTCGGCCGCCATCCCCAGCTTTTCCTGCCAGTGCTTCTTCTGCACGTACTTGACCTCGAAAACGTCGCGCTCCTGCAGCTGCTGCTGAACATACGCATCGCTGGTCTGGAGAGCGTCGACCAGGCCCATGGCCAGCGCGTCGCGGCCATACCAGATCTCCCCGGTGGCGACCCGGCCGATATCCAGGGCGGGCCGGTTTTCCGCCACAAACGCCTTGAACAAGCCGTGGGTAGTCTCCAGGTCCTCGATGAACTTCTCCCGACCCTTCTCGGTATTTTCGCCGAACAGGGTCAGGGTACGCTTGTACTCGCCGGCGGTCAGCAGCTCGAAATCGATATCGTGTTTCTTCAACAGCCGATTGAAGTTGGGCAGCTGCGCGAGTACCCCAATGGAACCGAGCACCGCAAACGGCGCGGCGATGATGCGCTGGCCGACGCAGGCCATCATATAGCCACCGCTGGCTGCCACCTTGTCCACGGCGACGGTGAGCCGTGCGCCGGCGTCAGTAATCCGTTTCAGCTGGCTGGCGGCCAGGCCATAGCCATGCACCAGGCCGCCGGGGCTTTCCAGGCGCAGCAGAACCTCGTCGCCCTCCTCCAGCTGTGGCAACACCGCGGAGATTTCTTCGCGCAACTGATCTGTGGCTCCAGCCCTGATATCGCCATCAAAATCCAATATAAACAGTATTTTGCGATCAACACCTGATGTTGATTCTGATTTTTTGGCACGCCGTTTTGCCTCCTTGGCAGCGGCTTTTTCCTTTTTCTGGCGCGCCTTCAGCTCCGCTTTGTGCACCTCTGGTTCGACGATGGCTGCGCGCATGACATCGCCTATTTGCTCATAGCGGTCATTGAGTTTGCAGATCTCGATATGGCCCCTGGGATGAGCCTTGTGGCGCTGGCCGAGAGCGACAATCCCACCGGCGACCAGCAGAATGGCGGCAACAACGGTGACCGCGCGGGCGAGAAAAAGCCCATACTCGTAAAGATATTCCAAGGATCTACTCCCGTGTCAGTTCGCTGATGTAGTGGCGGATGAGTTGCCCCGCGATCGAGGTGGCGGGCGGCACCTGGGGCAGGTCACTGTAGTGGTACCAGCCTGCGTCGGCGATTTCGCCGGGCTCGCAGACAATCGCACCGCCTGCGTAGTCGGCAAAGAAGCCCAGCATCAACTGGCTGGGAAACGGCCAGGACTGGGAGCCAAAGTAGCGCAACTGCCCCACCTCGACCCCCACCTCTTCCCGCACTTCACGCCGCAGAGTGTCTTCCGCGCTTTCCCCGGCTTCAATAAAGCCCGCGAGCGTACTGTACATATTGCCCGGGAAATTGGCGTTGCGGGCCAGCAGCAGCTCTTCGCCGCGTGTGACCAGGACAATGACACAGGGGTTGATACGGGGATAGTTGACCACGGCACAGGGTTCGCAGCGCATGGCACGTTCCGCCAGATCGATCGTCATGGCGCTGCCGCAGCGGCCACAGAACTGGTGGTCGCGCTCCCACGCCAGTAACTGCGCAGCGCGGCCAGCGAGGGCAAAGAGTCCGTCCTCCACCCGTCCAAGCAGCTGGTACAGGTTGCCGCGGGCAAAACGCATGGGATCCGGCTCGATACCGGCATCGATCTCGACAGCAAAACATGGACGGCCATGCCAGTAGCCGAGAAACTGTTCCCTCACCACTGCCCATCCCATGGCCTGCAGTTCTACCCGCTGCAACAGGGGGTCGCGTGCAGTCATGTCGCTGACCACCTGGCCGCGCTGGAAAACCAGGTGCAGAGCGTCCTCCGCAGCCGCCGGTGGCCGGTTGTCAGGCTGGAAACTCATGTGCGTACCACCTCCCGCCAGAGAACTTTGCCACCGCTGGCGCGGGCGATGGCCTCCAGCTGCGCTTCGTGCGCCGCCAGCTCCTCTGCATCGGCCCGGCGCACGGCCAGCGCAGGGCGCTGTGCAGGCAGTCGCCGGATACCCTCGCTGCGGCCACTACCGTCGCTCTCGCCAGGGCCATGGTCCGCCAGCTGGAACGCGGTCTGGCCACCGGTCATCGCCAGGTAAACATCCGCCAGGATCTCCGCGTCCAGCAACGCGCCGTGCAGGTCGCGCTGGGAGTTATCCACGGTGTAACGGTTGCAGAGCGCGTCCAGGTTATTACGCTGTCCCGGGTGCCGGGCGCGGGCCATGACCAGGGTGTCAGTTACGCTGCAGATCGACTCCAGCCCCGGGTGGCTGTCATCCAGCCGCTTCAATTCGGCATCCAGAAACCCGATATCAAACGGGGCATTGTGGATGACCAGTTCGGCTCCGCGCACGAAATCGAGGAATTCTGCGGCTATATGCGCAAACAGGGGCTTGTCGGAGAGAAACTCGTTGGTCAGGCCGTGGACTTCAATCGCACCCTGGTCCACCTCTCGCTGTGGATTGATGTAGCGGTGAAAGTGGTTGCCGGTCAGGCGCCTGTTCACCAGTTCGACGCAGCCAATCTCGATGATCCGGTGCCCCTGGTTAACCTCCAGCCCGGTTGTCTCGGTATCCAGTACGATAAGTCTCACATGCGCTCCTCGTTACTTCTGCCAGCGTTGCAGGTTCCCCACGGAACGCCCTGGCAGGTGGTGTCAGTGAAAATCGCCACTCGCGTCACGCGGCGTGGTCGCTCTGGCGGGGCGTAGGCGCGGCACTGGGCACACCGAGCCCGATCAGGCGGGTGCTGGGTCGGGCCCGCACCATGGGCCGGGTGGCGCCGCCGACCTGCTTTACGGCATGGATGAGATAGACATCGCCCAAAGGCAGCCGGTGCCGTTCGCTCCAGCTATTGGCGGCCGTGGCGTAAGCCCCGAGGCGCCCCTCTCCCAGCACCGGCAGCGGGCACAGGTGACGAGCGGACTCGGTCTCACAGCCCAGCAGCCGCAACCAGTCGAGCAGGCGGGAGCAGCTGACCGGCTGGTGACTCTGCCAGAGAGGGTTGCCCCACAGAGCGCGCAGCCGGTGCGCAGCTCCCAGAAAACTCCAGGGGTTAAAGCCGACCAACAGCAACTGCCCGTGTGGGGTCAGCACCCGCTGCAACTCCCGCAACACCTGGTGTGGCTGTGCGGTAAAGTCCAGGCAGTGGTGGGCAATGACCACGTCGACGCTGTCGCTTTCCAGCGGCAGCTCGGCGTGCTCCGCCACGACGGTCACAGCGTGCCCGGGCTGTGGAGCGGCGTAGGCACGATGCCGGATTCTGCTGTTATGAAAGAGGGGCTGTTGCCGGGCAATGCCTACCTGCAGCAGGTGGTAGCCGAAGGCAGTCTCCAGCATCGGTTCCAGGGCCGCCTGGACTGAACGCTGGAGCGCCTGCCCGACCGTGGTCGCGTACCAGCATTCCAGTTCGGTCAAAATGTCGCTACACTCGGGCATTGTCTCCAGCGGCCGGGTATCGGCGCGTTGATGGTCCAAACGGTCATGTTACTGCATTTCAGGGGGTTTTGAACGTTATCCATGCTGGCAATTGAACCGGTGGCAGCCTTCAGCGACAACTATATCTGGCTCCTGCGCGAGAGCGGCGGCTCGCGCTGCTTTGTGGTCGACCCGGGGGATGCCGCCCCCGTGCTGGCGGTCCTCGAACGGGATGCTCTCGAGCTGGCCGGCGTGCTGATTACCCACCATCACTTCGACCACGTGGGCGGCCTGCCTGGCCTGATCGCCCACAGTGCCCCGGTAGTCTACGGCCCCGACAACCCGGCGATTGCCGGCGTCACCCACCCGTTGAGAGCCGGCGCCTGCGTCGATGTCCTGGGGCATCAGTTCACCGTGATGGCCGTACCGGGACATACCCTGGATCACATTGCCTTCTATTGCCCGGAAAACGGTGGCGAGCCTCCCCTGCTGTTCTGCGGTGACACCCTCTTTGCCGGCGGCTGTGGCCGCATGTTCGAGGGCACCGCCCCGGTCATGCACGCGTCACTGGCATCACTCGCCGCCCTGCCCGACGACACCCGGGTGTACTGTGCCCACGAATACACCCAGGCCAACCTGCGCTTCGCGCAGGCAGTCGAGCCTGACAACAGGGAGCTTGCCCGGCGCGCCGCGGCGACTGCCAATACGCGCGAACGCGGTGAGCCTACAGTCCCCTCCGTGCTCGCCCTTGAGCGGGCTACCAACCCCTTCCTGCGCTGCGAAGAGCCGGCCCTGCTGGCCGCACTGCGACGGCAGGGGAAGTGGCAGGGTGAAAAGCCGGCCGAGGTTTTTGCGGCTCTTCGATCATGGAAGGATGAGTTTTGATTAAAGCACCAAAAAACATAATGTTACGGAACAATGTTGTAGCGATTTCTATATTAATATTGCTCACCGGGTGCCAGGTACTGGGCACCGGTGGGGAAGCGTACGGGAGCCGGGAATCCCACGCTGCCGGTCAGGCTTCCCCACTGGCGGGCGGGGAGACTACGGCAACGCCTGCCGTGCAGGCCGAGCAACTGGACCCTGATGACCTTTGGGAGCGTCTGCGCCAGGGTATGGAATGGGAACTGCCCGACAACCGCCAGGTACAGCAGGGCCGGGCCTATTACCTGGCGCAGAATGATTACTTCGAGACCATCGCTGAGCGGGGCGCGCTGTACCTTCACCACATCGTGGAGGAGATAGAGCGCCGCGACATGCCACTGGAACTGGCTCTGCTGCCGTTCGTGGAAAGCACCCTTGACCCCTTCGCCCAGTCTTCACAGGATGCGATGGGCCTGTGGCAGATCATGCCGGCAACGGGTCGCAACCTGGGCCTCGAGCAGGACTGGTGGTACGACGGTCGCCGCGACCTGCGCGAATCAACGACCGCCGCACTGGATTACCTGCAATACCTGCACGACACGCTGGACGGCGACTGGCTTCTCGCTATCGCCGCCTATAACAGCGGCGAGGGCCGGGTGGGTCGCGCGGTTTCGGCCAACCGGGCGAGTGGCCGCGACACGGATTTCTGGTCCCTGCCGCTGCCCGCGGAAACGCGCAAACACGTGCGTCGATTGCTGGCCCTGAGCAGCCTGGTTGCGGAACCCGATACCTGGGAGCTGTCGCTACCCCCGCTGACCAATGCGCCCGCCTTTGTGCCGGTGCCAACGGGTGGCCAGATCGACCTGGCGCGGGCGGCGGAACTGGCCGACGTGGACCTGTCCACGCTGCAGGCCCTGAACCCGGGCCACCTGCGCTGGGCCACCTCCCCCGAAGCAGACGAGTTGCTGGTGCCGCGTGAACAGGCCGGGGTTTTTCAGCAGCGCGTTGCAGCGCTCAGCCCGGAGGAGCGGGTTACCTGGCAGCATTACAAAGTCCAGCGTGGAGACTCATTGCTGCAGATAGCCCATGCATTCGGCACCAGGGTTGATCTCCTGCGCCAGGCCAACGGGATCAAGGGCAACCTTGTCCGTGAGGGCACCATCCTGATGGTTCCACAGGATCGCGATGCGACCCCTGCTACCCCGGCCAGCGCCTCGTCAAACATGGAAGCGCGCGACTACAAAGTCCGCCGCGGCGACTCCCTCTATCGCATTGCAGGGCGCTTCAGGGTCAAGGTCGCGGACCTGATCGCCTGGAACTCGCTCAATCCCGAGGGCACCATCTATCCCGGGCAGCAGCTCACCGTGTATGTCCGCGGCGGCTGATCCCGGCAACGCGGTTACCTGCGACACCCCCTTCGGACGTTTCCTTTTGCGGCGCTACCCCGCCCGCAAGCAGGAACTGCTGCGAGCGTGGTGCGGCGCGGACTCCCTGTTGCTGGAAACGGCTGCCACGGCACCGCTGCCGAACTCCATTCTCGTTCTCAACGATGATTTCGGAGCCCTCTCGATCCCCCTAGCCAGCACCGGCAATGCCTGTACGCTGTGGACAGATTCCGCGCTCGCGGCGCAGGCCGTCGCGGACAACGCTTCGGCGAATAACCGTCCATTGCCGGGAATTGTCTGGAGCACTGAGTTGCCGGCCCCCGGGGCTGCCCTGGCGGTGCTGCGTATCCCGAAACAGAAAGCCTTGCTGGAGTACCAGCTCGCACAACTCGCGCAACTCCTGGCACCAGGTGCAACACTGCTCGCGGCGGGCATGGACAAGCATGTGCCTGCAGACATTGACGGCCTGATCAGCCGGTATATCGGCCCCTGTGAACGTCAGCGCGGGCGCTACAAGGCGCACCTGTGGCGTGCACAGCGCAGCCCGGACATCGTGGCCTGCGGGGCCGCGCCCAACAGCAGCTACTACTGCGAACCGCTGGGTGCCACCCTGCAGGCCTTACCCAACGTGTTCAGTCGCGCGGGGCTGGACCCGGGAACCCGTTTCCTGCTTGAACATCTGCCCACAGTGCAGCCGGTGGGCAGGGCCATTGATCTCGCCTGCGGCAACGGGGTCATCGGCCTTTTCGCCCTGCAGCGCGGTCTCGCCCGGGAGCTGTGGTTTTGCGACGAGTCCGCCCAGGCAGTCGCCTCCGCCCGGCTCAACCTTGCAACGGTGCTGCCCGATCATCACGGCATGGCGCATCTTCACCATGGGGACGGCCTGCGCGAGTGGGCCGGCCCCGCGCCGGAGTTGATCCTGTGCAACCCTCCGTTTCATCTCCAGCACACTGTGGACGACTACGCCGGGCGACGCCTGATCAGTCAGGCCGCCGCGGCCCTGCCACCCGGCGGCCAATTGTGCCTGGTGGCCAATCGGCACCTGGACTACCGCAATACGCTTGGCCGCGGCTTTCGCCAGCTGCGCATCCTGGCCCAGAACCGCAAGTTCCGCATTTACCTCGCCAGCCGATAGGGCCGGGTATGATTTGTTGACCGGAATCGGCATCATTGCCGGTTCCGGTTTGTCGGCACTGCCGGCGATGCCCCGCCGGTTGTTACAGTACGCAGGTAATTCCTGAATACCGCAGCGGAGCCCCGGTCGTGAAATTCGTTCTCTCCACGTCGTTCAGTACTGTCGCCCACCTCACCCGGATCGCGCCGGTCGCCGATACCCATGGCTGGGACGCGATGTCTTTTTCCGACCACGTGGTGCACCCTGAACAGATCAGCCAGCCCTACCCCTACACCGAGGATGGCAGCCGGCGTTGGGCGGCGTTTACTGACTGGCCCGACCCCTGGGTGGTGATTGGCGCCCTGGCCAGCATTACCCGACGCCTGCGTTTCACTAACAACATTTTCGTATTGCCGATGCGCAATCCCTTTCTGGTGGCCAAGGCCATCAGCACCGCGGCGATCGTCTCGGACAACCGGGTAACACCCGCGTTCGGTGTTGGCTGGTCGGCCGATGAATTTGCCCTGATGCAGCAGGATTTCCGCACCCGGGGCAAACGCACCGATGAGATGCTGGAAATCATGCGCCTGCTCTGGACCGGCAAGATGGTCGAGTTCCAGGGGGAGTTCTACCAGTTCGACCGCCTGGAAATGAACCCCGCGCCAAGTGAGCCAATCCCGATCTGGATCGGGGGGATATCCGATCCGGCCATGCGGCGGGCCGCGCGTCTGGCTGATGGCTGGGTCACCGATCTGCAGCCATCGAGCGAGATCATCGACAGTATTGCCCGCATCCGCCAGTGGCGCCGGGAGTGCGGGCGCGAGAATGAGCCATTCGAAGTCATGGCTACCCCCAATGACGCCTGGGACGCGGATGGCTATCGGCGGCTCGAAGACGCGGGGGTTACCCACATCCTGACCATGCCCTGGGCCTTCTATCACGGCGAAACCGATGACGTGAACCTGAAAATCGACGGCATAAAACGCTACGCCGACGAGGTGATATCGATGCTCTCCTGAGCCGTGTGAATCCTGGCCTCCAGCGCCACCGCGTCCCAGATTCCTGCCAACAGGGTATCCGCCGCTGGCGCCCTCACACCGCTGTCGCCAGCCGGGTCCGGGGCCAGTACCGCGCTCAGGGTGAGGGTCCGGATCGCCCTGGTAGCGCCAACATAGAGCAGGCGGACGTTTTCCACACGGCTCTTGTGCCGCCGGATACGCAGCAGAGTATTGTAGACCCCGGGGCTGTCGCGCTCGCTGTGATCGTCAGTCGCCAGCAGGAAACGCCGCGTGCCCTCGGCGTCAGTGTAGTCATCCCAGAGCAGCGCCGGCCGCTCGTCCGCCCGCGGTCGGCCCGCGAGTCCGGGAAGGAAAACATGGTCAAACTCCAGGCCCTTGGCCTTGTGCAGGGTCATGACCTGCACCCGTGCCGACACATCCCCGGAGCGGGCATACAGTCCAGCCAGACGCTGTTGCAGCCAGGGCAGATCAAGCCCCCTGCCCTCGCTATCCGCCTGTTCCAGCAGTTGCAGGAAGCGCTCCGCGTTGTGCAGATCGGTCTCGCTGGCAGCGCAGGCTGGGCCCCCAAGCTCCTCCCACAGAAGCTCCAGCCACGCCCTGAGCCCGCGCCGGTCGCGACGACGGCACGCTTCCTCCAGAGCGCCGACCACCGGCACCAGGCGCTCACGTCCGGTGGTGCTCAATTGCGCCAGCAGCAGCGGATCCTGCAGGCTGTGCGCAAGGGACCCACGGCCTGCCGCTGCATCAAACTGCGCCACTTGCAGCAAATCCCCGGGGCCCAGGCCGCACCAGGGCGCCCGCAGCAGGGCCATCCAGGCCACACGGTCCGCGGCATTCCCCAGCGCCCGGCAGAGCGTGAACAGGTCCGCGACCACCGGATGCCGGGCGAGGCTGTCAATGTCCTGGGCATTGTAGGGAATATCCGCACCGCGCAAGGCTGCCAGCACCGGCTGCAGGTGACCCCGACTGCGCGCCAGCACCGCGACGCTGGTATCCGGCGCCCGGGCCAGGAAGGCGGCGATCCGCTCCGCAAGCAAGGCCGCCTCCCGCTGTGCGCCGACCAGCGGGGTGTCGGCGACTATGTCCACCGTCACAGCGGGCTCGCTGTCCCCGCTGCGGGTAGCCACCGCGGAAGTGAAGCGGACCTCACCGCGGGCGATGTCATCTGCAGCGGGAAAGGCACGGCGGAATACCGCGTTGACCCAGTCGACAATACCGGCCCTGGAACGGAAATTGCTCTCCAGCATCAAGTACTCGGGCACGACACCGTTGAAGCCCTCATCCCGGACGCGCAGGAACAGGCCGACGTTGGCATCGCGGAACCCGTAAATGGATTGCATGCCATCGCCCACAAGCAAGAAGGTACGCGGCCGCTCCGGCTGCTGGACATTGTGTTCTCCCCAGCCACGGGTGAGTCGCTGCAGCAGCCGGTACTGATTGATGGCGGTGTCCTGGAACTCATCGACGAGCAAGTGCTCGATCCGGTAGTCCAGACGCAGTGCGAGATCCGTCGGAGTATCGTCTTCCCCCAGAGCCTGGAGGGCGTAGAGCGCTATCTGCGTGTGATCGACCTGGCCGCGCTGCTGGAATACGAGCAATAGTTGCGCCGCGAGTACCGGCAGTACGTGAAACAGGTGCAGCAGAAGCTGCCAGCCGCCATCCTCCGGGTCAGTGACAGGCAATACCTCAAGGTCCAGCAGGTCACGGCGTAGCGCCTCCTTCCCGGCGAGCTCGCCCAGCAGGGCCTGCATGCGAGCTTTCCAGTCCGCGGCCGCACCCTTCCCTGCGGGAAAGCCCTGGCGTTTGTCTACCTGCCTCCGCCACTGCCCATCGGCGGTCAGCAACAATCCCGCAAGGCTGCGCCAGGCGGGCAGGAATTCCGTGCGGGCGGCGGGCAAGCCGCCAGGCGGAGGTTGGCCCAGCTGGCTTGCGGCGTAGTCGTGCAGGGCACCCAGTTCTGCCGCCAGTGGCGCCAGTTCCGACCGCAGGCAGCGCAACCGGTCCACGACCAGGTGTTCCAGGGTCTCGCGCAAGACCGCTTCGGCCCAGGCCGGATCGTGGCGCAGGCTGACATAGTCCTGCCATTGCTCCCGGCGCCCAAGCAACGCGGCCAGCAAACCCCGGAGGCGCGGCCAGTCATTGCCGAAATGCAGGAGCAAGGCCTCCAGGTCGGCAGCCACAGGGTGCCCCTCGTCCAGCAGCCGGAACAGGTTCGCGACGGCATCGGCATACAGCTCACGGGCGTCGTCCACCGCGCTGGCCTGACCACCGAACCGGCTCAGTACAGGCATCTGCCGGGTCAGGGCGTGGCAGAACCCGTCGATGGTGCGGATATTGAAACGCGCCGTATCGCGCAGCAGCTGCCAGCCCATGTTTTCGCCGTGGGCCAGGGCCGCCCGGGCCAGGTCCCTGGTTCGCTGTTCGTGGCTGCCGATCCCGCCAGCCTCCGCGCCGGCGGCCCGCAGGGCGGCAACCACCCGATCCCGCATCTCCGCCGCCGCCTTGCGGGTAAAGGTAATAGCCAGCACCTGCTCCGGCTGGGTCACCCGCGCCAGCAGCGCCAGGTAACGCTGGATCAGCAGTTCGGTCTTGCCCGATCCGGCGGGAGCGCTGACACAGAAACTGGTAGCGGTATCCAGCGCCCGCTCGCGCTGCCAGGCGTCACTGATGCTCATTCCCGCACTGCCTCAATCCGGCACAGGGCCTGCAGGCCACAGTGGCGACAACTCAGGGAAGATTTTGGGTGCACCGCCGCTTCCCCACCAACAAAGGCCGCTGCCAGCGCGGTCAGTGACTGCCGCCAGTGCAGCAGCACGCTATCCCAATCGGTGCCGGGGTACTGGCTGCGGGTGCTCGCCGCGGTGTCGGTCACAATCCCCGGCGCCGCCTCGCACCGCGCCAGGCCGGTAAACTGGCAGCGTCGTTCCCGCACGCTGGCAAACGTGACGCCCGCGAGGGTCGGGTCGGCCGCCAGCGCGTACAGGGGTAGTTGCGGCTTCGCCGGACTCTCCCCAAGCCAGTCACCGATCCGTGCGGAAGCGGACTTGTAATCGATCAGCAGCGTAGAGCCATCCGCCATTTCGTCTATGCGATCAACCCGCAGGGACAGCTCCAGGCCCGCCAGCTGCAAGCTCTGCGCGGCCTCCCGCGCCACAACCCGGAAGAACGGCCGCTGCCGCTCCAGTGCCAGCCACTCGGACAGGAGTCGCTCCAGGCGTATTCCCTCCAGACGCAGGCAACCCGGCCCGGCAGCGCGTCGCCGGGGCGCTGGGAGTGCCTCCAGGGCGGCGGTGACCGCTTTCTGCAGGCAGCTGCGTTCGCCATCCGGGCTGAGCTGTGCAAGTGCGGCCTGGTCGCCGATCTCTCCCCAGAAATGAAACAGTGCGCTGTGCAGCAGGTCACCGCGGTCCGCGGCAGTCAGCCCGGACTCGGGCTGCGGCAATGGCTGTAGCCCCAAGCGGCGCCGGGCGAAGGCGCGGAATGGACACAGGGACTGGTCCTCAAGTATGGCGCTGCCCCCACGCAGCCGGGGCAGCTCCGCAGCGGACAACGCAGGCGCCCGAGCCGCCTGGTCCGGTCCCGGCCCGGCAGTTCCCATCTGCGCCATCCAGCTGGCCTTCAACGGCGCGGAGGGCAGGTCTGGCGCTGGGGTAAAATCCCGTAACAGCGCACTGGGCAGCTCGGGCACGCCATCGCGCTGCATGCTGTAGCTGGCGTGGAGTTCGGTGGCGGCCTGGCGGTAGCGCTGCAGCAAGGCCTCGGTAAATTCCCATTCCCGCTCCGGGCTGGCGTGGGGCATGCCGTGTTCACGCTGGAGACGAAGAGGGATAAATGGGTGCGGGCGCGCCGGTGCCGGCCACTGGCTGGCCTGCATGCCGCACAACCAGAGGCGGTCGAACTGCAGGCCCGCCGCTTCCAGTGGCCCCAGTACCTGTACGTTACTGTCGCCAGTCTGGGGTTGGAAGCTCGCCTCTGCCGCCAGTCTGCGCAGCAGCTGAACCGCATCGCCAAGGCGCAGCGCTGGCACAACCAGATCGAAGGCGGAAAACTCCCTGAGCAGCTGCTGCCATTGTCCGAGTTGCTGGTATTCCAGGGAATCAAGGGCTGTCCCGGGCCAGTCCCACAAAGCCAGCAACTGTTCGAAACGGTCCGCCCAGATCGAAGGCTGGCGGCTTCCGCCAATGAGCCCAGGCGCCCCGCTCAGGCGCAGGGAACGCGCCAGCGCGGGATCGTTACCGCCGTCAGCCCCGAGTTGGGCCCGCAACTGCGCGAGGCCGAGAGTGTCGACCCGGGACTCAAAGCAGCGGGCCAGCACTCTCTCGACGGCACCCGCGGAAGACCCTGGCTTGAGGAAGCGCGACTGTAACAGCAGTGCCAGTGCCGGCGGGCTGATGCCCTCTACCGGCAGCGCCAGTAACTGCAGCGCAACACGCACCAGCGGCACTTCCGCCAGGGGCTGGCCCGCAGAAAAGTTCACCGGCAGACTCTGGTAGTTACGCCCCAGGCAGTCGAACTCGCGCCGCAGCAGGTACTCCAGCCCGGCCCTGTCACGCCCGTTGTCCTGCAGCACGATGCCGATTCTCAGCTCGGGCTCCTTGACCACTGATTGCGCCGCCCAGCGGGCAACGCCGGCAAGTTCACTGCGGCTGTCCTCGCAGCACCGCACCACACAGCGGGCCGCCGCCGGAGCCGTTTGCTCCACCGACTTCAGTTCAGTGCCCAGCAGGCGCACACAACGCTCATACAGGGGCGGCAGGGTGTCGAAAGCGAGCAGGGCCAGAGGTCGGTGTGGCACGACGGTAGACATTCCCGCCAGCTCGCAGATCGCGTCCGCCAGCGTGACAAGGCCATCCCTGGTCAAACGCGCGCTGAAGGCGTCGGTCCAGCGCAGAAAAGTGGCGCAGTCCTCATCGAGCAGGAACAACTGCCGGACCACAGGTGCATGCAGGTCAATCTCCCAGCGCAGCAGGGTGTCCCTGGCCCTGGCTGCCAGCCGGGCCGCGGCGCCCGGCTGCAGGAGATCATGGTGCCCGGGCCGGGACTGGTCCGCGGCGATAACCTGGCGCCAGATTTCCTGTGCCTGGGAGGGGCTGAGTAGAATCCGTTGCGGCAACTGGCCGCCTGCCACCGCTTCCTGCCAGCAGGCCAGCAACCAGGGTTCCAGGGCCGCCACTTCGGGGGGCTCACCCGGCGCCCCGGTCTCCTCCACAGTGCTCTCCCACTCGGCAAGGACCCGCCGGGCGAGGCGCTGAGTGGGAGTCAACAAGGTGTAGCCGGCGGCGATCAGAGGTAGTAGCGGATTGATGTCGTACAAATGGGGCAAGCGCGTCTCCGTGTGGCAGCGGCTGGCGTTTTCTACCCAAAACCCCATCGCTGCTATAGAATGTCGCGCCTCGACAGGTGCTCCGGCGCCAGCTGGAGACACTCTATCAGGTAACCATCAATGAGCAATATGGAAGTCTACAACGTCAACGTCGCGTCCCAGGACGTGCTGGTGACGCCGGCGCAATTGAAGGAGTCACTGCCGCTCAGTGCCGCGGCACGGGAAATGGTGAGCGATAGCCGGCAGGTCATCGAGAATGTTCTCGACCGCAAGGATCACCGGATCTTTGTCGTCGTGGGCCCCTGTTCCATCCACGACGTTGAGGCCGCCATGGACTACGCCCGGCGACTGAAAACACTGGCTGATGAGCTGGCGGATACCCTGTACATCGTCATGCGGGTCTATTTCGAGAAGCCACGCACGACCGTGGGCTGGAAGGGGCTGATCAACGACCCATTCCTGGACGACTCTTTCAAGATCGAAGAGGGCCTGCATATCGGCCGCCGTTTGCTGCTGGATATTCTGGAGCTGGGCCTGCCCACAACCACCGAGGCGCTGGATCCGATCTCGCCCCAGTACCTGCAGGACCTGATCAGCTGGTCCGCCATCGGCGCCCGCACCACGGAATCGCAGACCCACCGGGAAATGGCCAGCGGCCTGTCCTCCGCGGTAGGCTTCAAGAACGGCACCGACGGCGGCCTGACAGTGGCCAGCAACGCGCTGAATTCGGTGGCCAAGCCCCACCGCTTCCTGGGTATCAACGGCCAGGGCGAGGTCTCGGTGATTACTACTCGCGGCAACCGCTATGGCCACATCGTACTCCGCGGTGGCAGCAATGGTCCCAACTACGACTCAGTACACATCCGCCTGTGTGAGGAGGCCCTCACCAAGGCCGGTGTGCCCCTGAACATCATGGTCGACTGCAGCCACGCCAATTCCAGCAAGCAGCCTGAGCTGCAACCTCTGGTGGTGGAAAACGTTGGCAACCAGATCCTTGAGGGCAACCGCTCCATCATCGGCCTGATGGTCGAGAGCAATATCAAGGCGGGTAACCAGCCGATACCAGAGAACCTGGGGGACCTGGAATACGGTGTTTCAGTGACCGATGGCTGTATTGGCTGGGCGGAAACCGAGGAATGCCTGCGTTCGCTGCGCGCCCGGCTCAGAGATGTGCTGCCCCGTCGCCTGGGAAAGGCCTGATACCCGCCCTCCCCGGTACCTGACCCGCAAAGCTAACGCAGGAGCGGCGGCAAATCAGTAGTACGCCTGGCTGCGATCTGTGTGGTCGGTGCTGTCGCGCACGCCCTTGAGTTCGGGCAACTGCTCCAGCAGGGTTTTCTCTACCCCGCCCTTGAGTGTCTGGTCGACCATGCCACAGCCCTGGCAGCCGCCGCCAAACTTGAGGATCGCATAGGGGTCGTCGGTGATCTCCACCAGGCTGACCTCGCCGCCGTGAGCGGCCAGCGCGGGATTCACCTCGTTGTAGAGGATATAGTTGATCCGATCTTCCAGCGGACTGTTCTCGTCCACCCTGGGGAGCTTGGCGTTTGGCGCCTTGATGGTCAGCTGGCCGCCCATCCTGTCCTTGGCATAGTCGACCAGGGCGTCCTCAAGAAAAGGCAGGCTGCGGGCATCGAACCACGCCACCAGGTCACCGAAGTTACGCTTTTCGTCACCTTCCTGGATGTCACCCTCACGGCAATAGGCGATGCAGGTTTCCGCCTTGGGCGTGCCCGGCTGGTTGATAAAGACCCGAACGCCCAGTGCATCCTCCTGCTTGGCCAGCAGTTCGGCGAGATAGCCCTGTGCCGATTCCGTAATGGTGACCATGAACCTCTTCCATTCCGAGTAAATTGGTCGGGTATTCTAGCAAACTTCTCCCGGACAGTGCGAGATCTGATTGGACAGCGCCACAGCCGTGGGTAATCTGTTAGAATTGCCCGCTTTTTACAGGCAGTCGCAGGTCAGTTGCCGCGGCGATCAACAGGAACAGTCGATGGATCCGGACAGTCTCGCAAAACACCCCCTGGCGCAGGCGCTGCAACAGCGCATCCTGATTCTGGACGGCGCCATGGGAACGATGATCCAGGCCGAGGGACTGCAGGAAGAAGACTACCGCGGCGAGCGCTTCGCCGGACACCCGTCAGACCTGAAAGGCAACAACGACCTGCTGTCCCTGACCCGCCCCGACGTGATCGCCCGCATCCACCGCCGCTATCTGGAAGCCGGTGCCGACATTATCGGCACCAACACCTTCAACAGCACGGCGGTGGCCCAGGGAGATTACGATCTGTCGGCGCTGGCTGGGGAACTGAATCTGGCAGGGGCCCGCATCGCAAGGGAGGTCGCCGATGAGCTGACCACCAGGGAACCGCACAAGCCACGCTACGTTGCGGGCATCCTGGGCCCTACCCCGCGGACCGCATCGATCTCCCCGGATGTCAATGACCCGGGTGCCCGCAACATTCACTTTGCGCAGTTGCAGGAGGATTACGCCGCGGCTACCCGCGCCCTGATCGAAGGCGGTGTCGACCTGCTGATGATCGAAACGATATTCGATACCCTGAACGCCAAGGCCGCGATCTTCGCCGTGCAGTCGGTGTTTGAGGAACTGGGCAGGGAATTGCCGCTGATGATCTCGGTGACTTTTCCCGACACCAGCGGGCGGGTGCTCTCGGGACAAAGCCCGGAAGCTTTCTGGAACGCAATCGCCCACGCCAAACCCCTGATCGTGGGCAGCAACTGCGGCCGCCGCTTCAAGGAAATACGGCCCTTCCTGGAGGAACTCTCCACGGTCGCCGAGTGCTACTTCAGCGCCCACCTCAACGCCGGCCTGCCCAATGCCTTTGGCGAGTACGATGAAACCCCCGAGGACATGTATGAAGACTTCCGCGGCTTTGCCGAACGCGGATTCCTCAACCTCGCGGGCGGTTGCTGCGGTACCACACCCCACCACATCGAGGCGATTGCCCGGGCAGTGAGGGACATTGCCCCACGCCCCCTGCCCCAGCGCCCCCCGGCCTGTCGCCTGAGCGGCCTTGAACCCTTCAACATCAACGCTGACAGCCTGTTCGTGAACGTGGGTGAACGCTGCAATGTAACCGGCTCGGCGCGTTTCAAGCGCCTGGTGCTTGACGGCAACTACGAGGCGGCCCTGGATGTCGCCCGGGTACAGGTGGAGGACGGCGCCCAGGTCATCGACATCAACATGGACGAGGGCATGCTGGACGCCGAGGAGGCCATGGTGACCTTCCTCAACCTGGTAGCCTCGGAACCGGACATTTCCCGGGTCCCGATCATGGTCGACTCCTCGCGCTGGTCGGTCATCGAGGCGGGGTTGCGCTGTATCCAGGGCAAGCCGGTTGTGAACTCCATCAGCCTCAAAGCCGGCGAAGCGGAGTTCATCGAGCAGGCGACCCTGTGCAAACGCTACGGTGCCGCGGTCGTGGTCATGGCCTTCGACGAGGACGGCCAGGCCGACAACCTGGAACGGCGCAAGGCCATCTGCCAGCGCTCCTGGGATCTGCTGGTCAACCAGGTCGGCTTCAATCCCAGCGACATCATCTTCGATCCGAACATTTTCGCAGTCGCCACCGGTATCGAGGAACACAACAACTACGCCGTGGAATTTATCGAGGCCACACGCTGGATCCGTGAACGGCTCCCGGGCGCGCTGGTCTCCGGTGGCGTCTCCAACGTGTCCTTTTCCTTCCGTGGCAACAACGTGGTCCGCGAGGCCATCCATTCGGTATTCCTGTACCACGCCATTCGCGCCGGCATGAACATGGGTATCGTCAACGCCGGCCAGCTCGCGGTCTACGATGAACTCCCGGTGGAGCTGCGCGACGCAGTGGAGGACGTCATCCTAAACCGCCGCAGCGATGCCACCGAGCGCCTGCTTGAACTTGCCGAAACCTACCGCGACAGCGGTACCGGGAGCGCCCGGGTAGAGGATCTGAGCTGGCGCGAGAAGCCGGTGGGCAAGCGTATCGAGCACGCCCTGGTCAAAGGCATCAACACCTATATCCTCGAGGATGCCGAGGAAGCACGGCAGCTGTTCGAGCATCCCATCGAGGTCATAGAAGGCCCTCTGATGGATGGCATGAACGTGGTCGGTGACCTGTTCGGCGAGGGCAAGATGTTCCTGCCCCAGGTCGTGAAAAGCGCCCGGGTGATGAAGCAGGCGGTCGCCTACCTGCAGCCCTATATTGAGGCGGAAAAGACCGACAGCAACCAGACCAACGGCAGGATTCTGATGGCCACGGTCAAGGGCGATGTCCACGATATCGGCAAGAATATCGTCGGCGTGGTGCTGCAATGCAACAATTTCGAGGTTATCGACCTGGGGGTTATGGTCCACTGCGAAAAAATTCTCAGCGTGGCGCGGGAGAAAAACGTGGACATCATCGGCCTTTCCGGGCTGATCACGCCTTCCCTGGACGAGATGGTGCACGTTGCCAGCGAGATGCAGCGCCAGGACTTCCGGGTTCCCCTGATGATCGGCGGCGCCACTACCTCCAAGGCGCACACCGCGGTGAAGATAGAGCCGCGTTACCAGAACGACCTGGTCGTCTATGTGCCGGACGCCTCCCGCAGTGTTTCCGTCGCCACCGCCCTGATGGGGCTTGGCAAGCCGAAGTTTGTCGCCGAGCGGCGCAGCGAATACACCGCCGTACGAGAACGGGTAGCGAACCGGCAACCGCGCACCCGGCAGTTGCCCTACGCCGAGGCCGTGGCCCACGCCGCAGCGCTGGACTGGGAGCGTTACACGCCGCCCCGCCCCAGTTTCATCGGCACCCGCGTACTGGATGACTTCCCTCTGGAAAAGCTGGTCGACACCATCGACTGGACCCCTTTCTTCATCTCCTGGGAGCTGGCGGGCAAGTACCCGAAGATTCTCGAAGACGAGGTGGTCGGAGCACAGGCCAGGGAGCTGTTCGCGGACGCCCAGGCCATGTTGCGCAAGATCATTGATGAGAAACTGATCACGGCGCGCGGCACTGTGGGTTTCTGGCCCGCCGTGCGCCAGGGCAGCGATGACATCGACCTGTTTGCGGATGACTCCCGCACCGAGGTTATCGCCACCCTTCATCACCTCCGCCAGCAGATGGACAAGCCCAATGGCGAACCCAACTTCTGCCTCGCGGACTATGTGGCCCCTGCGGGCGCCGCACCGGACTACATCGGCGCATTCTGTGTCACCACCGGCCACGGCGTCGATGAGCTGTCCGACCGCTTCCTGGCCGAACACGACGACTACAACAGTATCCTGCTCAAGGCCCTGGCGGATCGCCTGGCAGAGGCCTTCGCCGAGTACCTGCATCGCTGGGTGCGCACCGAACTGTGGGGTTATGCGCCGGACGAGCAGTTGAGCAATGCGGAGTTGATCCGGGAGAAATACCGCGGCATCCGCCCCGCTCCCGGCTATCCCGCGTGCCCCGATCACACAGAGAAAGCAACTCTGTTCGAGTTATTGCAGGCCGGCAACAATTGCGGCGTCACGTTGTCTGAGAGCTATGCCATGTCACCGGCATCCTCGGTGAGCGGGTTTTATTTTTCCCACCCGGATGCCCGCTACTTTGCGGTCGGCAAGATTGGTCGTGACCAGGTGGCGGACGTCGCCCGGCGCAAGGGCATGAGCATCGACGAAGTCGAGCGCTGGCTGGCGCCGGTACTCGATTACTGAGCGGCGCCAACGCCGCAACAATTTGGGATCTGGAGCAGGATCATGGCAGAACGCCAGGAAAAGCAGACCACACCTGCAATGCAGGAAGATGAAGCCGGGGCGCAGGAGCACTCACGCCTGCGGCCGTGGCATGTAATCAGCAGTGTATTTGCGGCGGGACTGGGTGTTCAGAGCAGCCGCAACCGGGAGCGGGACTTCAAACAGGGCAAGGCCGGCGTATTTATCATCGCAGGCCTGGTCTTTACGCTCCTGTTCATAGCGGCTGTATTTACGATTGTGCAGGTGGTGCTTAACAGCGCTTCCTAGCCTGGCATTGCTGCCAGCCAGAGGTAGAGGGTCACGACCACAATGCTGATGATAGCGGTGGCGGCGATGGCGTCTGCGACGCCGTCGTTTTGGTTGGCTGATCCGGACATGCAGTAGACTCCTGTACTTCGAATGGGGCTGGCCCACGTGGCCAGCAAAATCGTGCGCAAGATTATATCAGGAAACTCAGGGATGCCAGCTCCCCCCGCTGCAACACATGAGTTCTAACCTTATAGAAAATCAGCATTAATGGCCTCCCGGTTTTCTGGTAATGTAGCGCCCTTTCAGAATTCGTCCCGGCCATACAGGACTCTTTGATGTACCAGTACGATCATTACGACCAGCGCATCGTCGATGAGCGCGTGGCACAGTTCCGTGACCAGACCAGGCGCTATCTTGCGGGCGAGCTCTCCGCCGCGGAGTTCCTGCCGCTGCGCCTGCAAAACGGCCTCTACGTCCAGCGCCTGGCGCCCATGCTCCGCATCGCCGTCCCCTACGGCCTGCTCAACAGCACCCAGCTACGCAAGCTGGCCCATATTACCCGCCATTACGACAAGGGCTATGCCCATGTCAGCACGCGGCAGAATATCCAGCTGAACTGGCCGCTGCTGGAGGAGGTGCCAGACATCCTGGCCGAGCTCGCGAGCGTCCAGATGCATGCGATCCAGACCAGTGGCAACTGTATCCGCAACACCACCACCGACCAGTTCGCCGGGGTCGCAGCTGATGAGCTGGAGGACCCGCGCCCCTGGTGTGAGATTATCCGCCAGTGGTCCACACTGCACCCGGAGTTCGCCTTTCTTCCGCGCAAGTTCAAGATCGCGGTATGTGCCAGCAAGCAGGACCGCGCCGCCATCCATGCCCACGATATCGGCATTGAGTTGCTGGCGAACGCGCAAGGCGAGCACGGCTTCAAGATCCTTGTCGGCGGCGGTCTCGGGCGGACCCCTGTCATTGGCTCGGTTGTCTGCGAATGGCTGGAAAAGCGGCACCTTCTCACCTATCTGGAGGCCATCCTGCGGGTTTACAACCAGCATGGCCGCCGCGACAACAAGTACAAGGCGCGGATCAAGATCCTGGTCAAGGCCATGGGCGTCGAGGCGTTCCGGGAGGCCGTCGAGCGAGAATGGGCACTGCTCAAGGACAGTCCCAGCACGCTGACTGAAGAGGAGATGGCGCGCGCCAGGTCGTTTTTCACTGCCCCGCCCTACGCGAGCCTCGACAGGGCCGAGGCCGCGGCAGCCCTGCATGAGCGTTGCGAGGCCGACCCCATATTCGGCAACTGGGTAGCGCGCAATACCATGGCCCACCGGGTTCCGGGGTATCGCGCAGTCACCATCTCCCTCAAGGCAACCGGGGTCGCCCCGGGTGATGTTACCGACCGCCAGCTGGAACTGCTTGCGGACCTGGCGGACACCTTCTCCTTCGGCGAACTGCGCACCACGCACCAACAGAACATGGTGCTGGCTGATGTCGAGGAGACCGCACTCTATACCCTGTGGCAACAACTCCAGGGCGCCGGACTGGCGACGCCCAACATCGGCTACCTTACCGATGTCATCTGCTGCCCCGGGGGCGACTACTGCTCGCTGGCCAACGCCAAATCGATCCCGGTTGCGGAGGCCATCCAGGCGCGCTTCGAAGACCTGGACTACCTCTACGACCTCGGCCCGATTGAGCTGAACATCAGTGGCTGCATGAATGCCTGTGGCCACCACCACATCGGTCATATCGGCATTCTTGGTGTCGACAAGAAAGGCGCCGAGTTCTATCAGATCAGCCTGGGGGGCAGTCAGTCCAGGGAAGCAGCTATCGGCAAGATACTCGGGCCGTCCTTCAGCCAGGAGGACGTACCGGACGTGGTCGAAAATATTCTTGATACCTACGTGAACCTGCGCCAGGAAGAAGAGACTTTCCTGCAAACTTTCAACCGGGTCGGAATTGAACCCTTCAAGGAGCGGGTCTATGCCAAGGCTCATTAAAGACGGCGAGATTACCAGCGACAAATGGCTGCCACCTGTCGCAGACGCATCTGTCGCACCGGACGCGCACCTGCCTACCCTTGAGCAGTGGCTGTCCCTCGCCGACAAGACCGGCTCGGCGGTACAACTGGAGCCCGGTGACGGTACTGCAGAGCTGCTGCCTGCGCTGGATGCCATCCGCCTGGTCGCGGTGAATTTCCCGGTGTTCACCGATGGTCGCGGTTTTTCCTATGCGCGTGAACTTCGCGAGCACGGCTACCGTGGTGAACTGCGGGCGGTCGGCGGGTTCATGCCCGACCAGATGCACTACCTGCGTCGCTGTGGCTTTGACGCATTTCAGTTCAGCGATGAATCCCGCCTCGAGGAGGCACTGCGGCAGCTTGATATCTTTTCCGAGCACTACCAGGGCGCCATCGACGAGCCCAGACCGCTGTTCCGGCGTCGGAGCTGAGGCCCCTGCCGTCTTAACTTCAAGGCAAAAAAAAACCGGCGTTCAGCCGGTTTTTTTTGCCTTCAGCAAAGCCTTCTCAGAGTGCGGCTTCCAGTTCAGGCAATGCGTTGAACAAGTCCGCCACCAGACCGTAGTCGGCAACCTGGAAGATCGGGGCGTCCTCGTCCTTGTTGATCGCGACGATGACCTTGGAGTCCTTCATGCCCGCG
>JBFHFJ010000003.1:0-32353 GCA_041583655.1 Haliea sp.
ACGTCGAGCAGGCTGGTTTGTTCCCTCACTTTGTATTCGCCCTGGTTGATAAAGGCAAAGCAGGCCTCGTTCTTGTAGTACTCGCGGGCCATGCGCTGGAAGGCGGGCATGGGTAGCTTTTTAAAGACAATATACCCTTTGTAGGCAATGGTTTTCTCACCGCTGACAGCCATAGCTATGTTTCCCTCGATTGGCGCCACGACCTCAAAGAATGTCGGTGTTTAGGCGACGTTACTCCCCGAACCACCGGATAGACTCGTGAAGCAGGGCTGCGCCTGGCGTGGATGTTCGAGTTTATCAGGTTCGCGTCAAAACCAATGCTCTCGCAAATCTCGGGCAGGCGATCTGCGATCCCCGGCTGCGCAAATCGTTCCTGGGTGGTATTTTCCTGCAGAAACACCGGGTTTTCACTCATCACTCCGTGCATCCAGTCGCGGAAATAAGAGACCCGGGTATAGACCTCCTTCACGCCATACTCTCCCACGCCCCTGAACCAGGAGGCAGCGCGAGAGCTGATGCCGAGCAGGAACCGCTCGCCCTGTCTCTCAATATAGGCCGGCCCGCCACTGTCGCCATTGCCGGAAACGCCCTCGAGGGGAAGGGCGCGGGAGCCCCTGTCGAACGTGAAGAACAGCTCGCCCTCGTCGGCACGCCGGACGGTACTCTGCGCTCTGCGCAGTACCCCCGCATTCTCCTTGTAGGAGACAGACTGCCCTTCGTTGCCGTTTCCCGTGCCGCCGGAACCGATGAACCAGGCAGCCATGCCGACTTCATCATCACCGTGGTAGGGTAGCGCGGGGGCAGTGTGTGTTACCGCAGACTTTAGCTTGATCAGGGCGATGTCGTGGTCGCCCCCGCGCTGGTACGAGCGATGTGCATATCGTGCCTCCACTTCTTCCAGCTGCCCGCCAACCTTGATCAGATCGCCAGGCGTGATACAGAAAATGGTATGAGCGGCGGTTGCGACCCACTGTGGCGCAATCAGCGTACCGTGTGCGCCCACTTTGTAGAGCGTGGCCAGTGGCGGGAAAACCGCCGGCGTCGCCCGGTACAGGGCGTCGTCGACATCATGCCTGATCACTATGCTATGCGCGCAGGCGCTGCTGATCAGCAGGCAAACCGCGAGGGCACCCCGCAGACGATTCATGACTGGCCCCCTCGTCCGTCCAGCACAACCCTGCCCGACTTTACGACCATCGAAGGGCGCATGTGGGGCAACTGCGCGGACATTGGCGAGCTGTCGAATACAATGAAGTTGGCTGTCCTGCCGCTGGCGAGGACCCCGGTATGGGCTGCGATGCCGAACGCTTCTGCAGTCTCTCTTGTCATCGCCTGCAGCAGTCTCTCCACGGAGATACGGGCAGCGAGCCAGGCGCTCATTTCACCAAAAACAGATGCACCGTGGACAGTGCCGGGGTTTCCCGCGTCGGTGCCAAAGGCCAGCCTCAGCCCGGCGTGAGCGGCTCGCTTCAGGTTTTCGCTCTGGATACGGTTCGTGTTGCTGGAGAACAGCGCCGAAAGCTGCGCTACGATGCTCTGTTCCTGCCTGGACAGCGCGGCGGTGCCGGCCTGGTCATCGACAAAGGGCATATACCTGGACAGGATCTGGAACATCTCGCCGGTCAGGCTGAAGTCAGTGACAAGCTGCGCAAACGAGGCGGTCACCCGGGCGGGGGCCTGGCGTGTTTCGTAGTCAGAGAATGCCACTTCTCCCAGGAAAATGTCTTTGTAGTGCTGATGAGCCGTCAGCGTTGGCATGTAGGCCACCTTGTATTGCCTGGCAAGGGAGATGAACTCCTCGTCAATGAGGCCGGTCATTACGCCATGGACCAGAATATCTGCACCGGCCCGGATGGCCGACTTGGTATAGTCAAGGTCTTCCACATGCACTGCCACCGTCCGCCCGGTGCTGCCGGCTTTTTCCATGGCCGCCTGGAACAGGGCGGCAAGTTCGGCAGGGGAACGGCCCGACTCGTCTGTCCAGACGAATTTGACGACATCCACGGGAAGCCCCACTTGCCTCTCAACCTCAGCCAGCGCCTCGGTTTCGGTGGTGACAGGTAGAAATACCGGCCCATCGTCGTCCAGTTGGGGCACGGCTACAGGTGACAGTAACTCGGCGGCGGCATGAATCTGCGGGGAGTGGTCATTACCCGAAAACCGGCGGTAGTCCGCGAGCCAGGACGATGGACCGCCCATGTCCACAACTGTCGTGACACCCGCCTCGATATAGCTCCCAAGCAGGGAAGGCAGGGCGGCCTGTAGCCAGTCCTGCTCGTCTGCATACGCCACGATCCCGGTTGCGTCGATAATGTCCGGGCGGGAAAAGGCCGACCCCGACTGGTTCAGGTGAACGTGGCCGTCGATTAACCCGGGAATGACCCAGCGACCATCGAGATCGACGAGGTCATAGTGGGCTGGAACCGTCGCCCCGGGCGGTAGAATGGCTTCAATCCGGCCACCGTTCACCATAATCGTCGCGTTATGGATAGGTTCGGGAGTATTCATGGTGAGAATGTTGGCGTGGGTGAAGGCTGTCGCGCCGGCGCCGGGCATTGGGGAGTCGAGCTGCGCAGCGGCGGTGTGCGCCATCAGGACCAGGGTCAGGGCGAGCAGTTCCTGCGTCAATTTTTTCATAAGGGTTTTCCTTCGCACTGGGCCACCTGAGAGTGTGGCCTCGCCGATCAGTGTCCGGAAATGGCGGGAAAGGGTCTTAGAAGGGGCCTTTTATTGATTTATAAGTTATCTATAAGCCGCCAATTTCGCGGATTTTGCCTCGAGGAGTGGTGTCACTCTGGTGAGTTGCCTGTTTTCCACCATGAGCCGGGCGGCCTCCAGGCTTTCCCGGGCGCCCTGCGCATCCTCGTTCGCCAGGTAGTAGTCGAACAGGTCCAGGTGGGCCTGCGCTATCCCCATCGGGCAGTTCAGCATCTGTTGGTACGACAGTGACTCCCTGAACAGCGCGAATGCCCTGTCGAGTTGGTCCCGGGAAAGAAAGTAGTGCCCCAGCATGGCCTTGCTATAGGCCACGTACAGCCAGTCCTCGTTGTCTTGCGAGGCTGCGAGTGCGGTATTCAGCGCATTCAGCGCTCCCGGCAGTTTCAGGGCGAGCATGCTGCTGCCCTGCAGGTACAGCAGTCGGGAGTGGTAGACGTCATGGTTGCCGGAGTCCGCCAGGCCGAGGGCGGTGGCGGCTGTTTGCCGGGCCCTGGCGGCATCCCCCTGCATCAGATAGGCTTTTGCCAGCCAAAAGTAGGCATCCGGCTGCCGGGGCATCGATATCACGGCGCTCTCCAGAAAAGACGTCGCTGACCTGAGGTCATCCGCCGCGAGCAGCTGGATGGCATTGAACATTAACGTGTTGGTGAATTGCTCGTCGAACGCGATGGCACGGGGTTGCCGGGCCAGGCCGAGCCGTTTCTTGAGTTCGCTCGCCATGTCCTGCAGCGCGCCGTCAATGGTGGCGTTGTGCAACACGCCGTGCTGCTTGCCGTCCCGCTCGTAAAAGGTATAAGTCAGGGAGTATTCCCCGGGCACGCCCGACAATTGCCCCGCGACAATCGTGCTTGCACCGGAAACCTGAAACAGCGCTGCCGGGTCGGCCCGGGCATCTTCCCGGCGCTGGAGGATGTCCAGGACATCGTCCGGCTGGAACAGGGTCAGGTCCGCTGTGTCGGTAAATTGCTGTATCACCGCGTCCATCGCGCCGTAACGTAACCAGCGCGAGCCCTGGTCCAGGTTACCGGTGTCGAAGGGCAATACCAACAGTGCACGGTGTGAAGATGACTGGGAACGATGCTGATCGGGCCCCGGGGGCGCGACCAGGCTACCGGACAGTCGCCACAGGCCACCGGCAACCAGCAATATACCGATGATTACTGCCAATGCCCTGCGGGAAAACCGGGGTGCTAGCCGGGGGTGTGGACTGGGCGGGCTTTGCTCTGTGGGCCCCCCCGGCGCCGGCGTGATGTCGCGGTTGGCCGGTCGCACCGGGACTAGCCAGGTATAGCCCCGGCGCGGAAATGTCTTTATCACGTCCACGGGGGCGAAGGCCTTCCTGATTTCATTCACCGACTGAAAGACGGCCTGGTCTTCGACAATACTGTCTGCCCAGATCGCGCTGAGCATCTCCTCCTTACCCACGACCTGCCCGGCGCGTTCGGCGAGATATTGCGCCAACAGGAAGGTCTTCGGGCGCAGTGATCGGGTGACATCGCCAATGGTCAATTCGCCGCTGGCGCTGTTGAAGCTGGCGCAGGGTGCAGACAAGCGTTACTCCTGGTGAGCGCGTCTGGGCAACAGGTACTGCCGGCGCCGGGGCCGGGCGCAGCATACACGGCTCAAGATGATAGCACTATCAGCGCCAGGCCGTGCAGCAAGGCTTAGAACCTTTGAACTAATCTGCCCAGTCATTGGGCTTATCTGCGCAGCAGTGGGAATGGCTCCCTGCTATCGTGCTTCTGGCAATTCAAACTCAACCAATGTTCGACAGGAGAACGATTATGAGCACTATGAAAATTCACGATTCAGATTCTGCCCCTGAGGCGAGCAAGCCTTTTCTGGAGGTGTCGCTCAAGAATTTCGGCATGATTCCCAACCTTCACGGTGTGCTCGCTGAAGCGCCCCAGGTTCTCGAAGCCTATCAGTTATTGCACGAGCTCTTTCTCAACTCTTCCTTCAATGCCGAGGAGCTGACGGTTGTCTGGCAGACCATCAATGTGGAGCATGGCTGCACCTATTGCGTTCCGGCCCATACGGCTATTGCGCATTCAATGAAAGTGGATTCGGCCCTGACGGAGGCTTTGCGCAACGGTGAGGCAATGCCCACAGACAAACTGCAGGTTCTGCACGAGACCGTGTTGAAAGTTGTTCGCAACCGGGGCAGGGTATCCGAAGAGGATGTTGCGACATTCTATAATGCGGGCTTCGGGCCGCGGCAGCTGTTGGAAATCGTGCTGGGGCTGTCGCAAAAGGTTATCAGCAATTACACGAACCACATTGCCGATACGCCGGTCGACAGGCCGTTCGCGAAATATTCCTGGGCGCCTGCCGGCGCCTGATCCGTCAGAAAGCCCTCGGCGGCAGCCCCGCCCGCGCACCACCGCGGGCAGAGGGCTCCCGCGGTGCGTTCAACCGGCCGCCTGCTCCGGCCCCGGCCAGTGATACCCGTGCGGCGCGGGCCGGCCGTCTTCGCCCAGGTTGACGAAGACGATACGGTCGATGGAGATAATGGTCTGCCTGGTGATCTTGTTGCGCACTTCCGCGCGCAGGGTCAACGAGGTGTTGCCGCAGCCGGTGACTTCAACGCCCATTTCAATAATATCCCCCTCATGCGCCGAGCTGACGAAGTCGATCTCGGACATGAACTTGGTCACCAGATGCGGATTCTCCCCGAGTTGGCACATGGCGAAGATTACCGCTTCCTCATCGATCCAGCTCAACAGCTGGCCGCCGAACAGGCTGCCATGGGGATTCAGGTTTTCCGGTTTGACCCATTTGCGCGAATAAAACTTCATCAATCCCCCTTGCCGCTTACGGAACGGAAAACTCTACGCTGCCGGCGCTGGACCGATGATCCCGCCTGCGTCGCTGAGTGTAGTCAGGATAAAAGGTGTGTGTCGAGCAGCACCCGGGCGCACTAGTCGGGATTGAGCGCCTGGCAGAACGCTGTGATGCAGTCGCCCAGAGTCTCCGCCAGCTGCTTTTCCCGGGGGCGAACCCGTTCCTCCGGCCCGCCCAGGCTAAGCACGAGCTCGCGGCCGGAAAATGTGATCGGCAGCGGCGCCGCCACGGCACCGACCCTCTCGAGCACGGTGCCGTAGCCGGCCGCGTAGCCTGCGTCGCGAACCCGGGACGCTATGCGCTTTACATCGTTCAGGCTGATGTGATCCGGGGGTGAGCCGCGTCGATACAGCCGGGCCAGCTCTGTGGGCGTGAGCGTGGACAGGGCGGCCTGGCCCACGGCGGTATGCCAGATGGGGAAGCGATAGCCACACTGGATGTTGAGGCCGATGGCCTGATGGCTGGTGGCGACCCGGACCACCTCCATGTCGAGGTCTGAGCGCATGCTGAGAATCACCGTTTCGTGTGTCGCCTGGCGCAGCTCGTCGAGAAGGCGACCCACCGCCCCATCCTGCAGCACGGTCGGCAGGATCCAGTTGCCCAGTCGATCAAAGCGGACACTGGGAAAGTAGCTGGCGGTCTTTGTGTGGAAGGTGAAGTAGCCAAGTTCGACCAGGCCACGGAGGAGGAGATTCAGGCTTGAGCGCGGGCATCCCGTGCGCTGCTGGAGTTCCGCGGCGGTCATTGGCTGGCGTTCGCGCTCGAACAGCTCGAGCAGGGTGAACAAGCGCGTTATGGAAATGTTGGACATCTAAAAAACATATATATGGAAAGAATATGCCAATATATGGTTTTCTGTTGACCCCGGTCAAGCCGCCTGCCTACTATCAACAGGTACCATTGGCGCCGGTCCCCCGGAATCGGCGTTTTCCTTTCCTGACGGTGCGGACTTTAACATGAAGCCAGTGACTGCTGTTGATACCCCCTCCCGGGCCCCCATGTGGGCATGGGCAAACCTGTCCGTGTTATTTGTGGCCTATACCTTCAGCTTCATCGACCGGTCCATCGTCTCGCTGATGATAGAGCCCCTCAAGGCGGATCTGGCACTCAGTGACACCCAGGTCAGCCTGCTGCACGGCCTGGCCTTCGCAATTTTCTATACCCTGCTTGGTATTCCCATCGCCCGCCTCGCAGACAGCCGTTCCCGCCGGGGCATTATTGCCGCGGGTGTCGCCATCTGGAGCGTGGCGACCTGCCTGTGCGGCCTGGCGGGACGTTTCTCGCAGCTCTTTCTCGCACGGGTCGGGGTCGGGGTGGGGGAGGCCGCCCTGTCTCCCGCCGCCTATTCCATGATCACGGACATGTTCCCGCGGCGCCTCCTGGGCAGGGCGCTGGGCATCTATACGATGGGCCTGTACATCGGTGCCGGCATGGCCTACCTGGTTGGCGGCTGGCTGCTTGAGCTGACCACGGCCTCAACGGACTGGCTGCCGGCAGCCCTCTCGGACTTCCGGCCCTGGCAGATCGTCTTTTTTATTGTGGGTGCCCCGGGTATCCTGATCGCCCTGCTGGTAATGTTGATGCGCGAGCCGCCGCGGCAGACGGTTGCCGCCGCTTCCGGCTTTTCGCTGTCGGAAGTGTTCCGCTTTGTGGGGCACGAGCGGCGAACCTTTCTGACCCACTTCCTCGGCTTTTCCCTGATCGGCGTGCTGTTCAACGGCTTTCTCGCCTGGCTGCCGACACTGATGATTCGGCAGCTGGGGATGTCCGTGGCCGAGGCTGGAACCAGTGTGGGCATTACCATTCTCGTGTTTGGTACGTTGGGCATCTATGCTGGCGGAATGCATACCGACGCTCACCTGCAGCGCGGTAACAACGACGCACCGATCCGCACCGGCCTGCTGGCGGCGCTGTGGCTCCTGCCGGTGAGCCTCGCCATGGTGCTGGTGTCCATTCCCTGGCTGAAGCTCGCCCTGCTGGCGGTGTTTTTCTTCTGGGCGGCATTTCCGTACGCGGCGTCTGCCGCGGCGATCCAGATCGCCTCGCCGCCTCAGTTGCGCGCCCAGATGTCTGCCCTTTACCTGTTCTGCCTGAATTTCCTGGGCATCGGCCTGGGCGCCACCATCATCGCCCTGATCACTGATTATGTACTGCACAGCGAGGCGGCCCTGCCCTGGTCGATGGCCATCACCGCGCTGGTCTGCGTGCCCTCCGCGGCCTGGGCCCTGTCAGCATGCCGGCGGCCCTTTGCGGCCAGCGTCGAGGCCCGCGAACGCGAAAGTCTTGATAACCACTGAGGAACTGAGATCATGAGCAACTACATTGATATTGTTGTGAACCTGTTTTCGCCTGCGGAGGTCGACTCGGGTCAGACGGGGTTTGACGCCCGCTTCATGGAGCAGGTGCGCATGCCGGAAGCCATGCGTGGCGGCGTAAGCATGGATGAATACCTCAAGCTGATGGATGAGGCCGGCATCGAGCGCTCACTGCTCATCGCCGTGCGCGCTGGCCGTCGCGGCATGCCGGGCGCCTTCGAGATTCCCTACGACACGGTGGCAAACTGGTGTCGCGCACATCCCGACCGCTTTTCCGGCCTCGCGGGTGTCGACCCCTATCGCGGGGTACAGGGCCTGAAGGACCTGGATTACGCCGTGCAGGAACTGGGCTTTGTTGGTGCTCACCTCTACCCCCACTGGTTCAGCCTGGCGCCTGACGAGGCGCTGTACTATCCCTACTACGCCCGCTGCGTCGAACTGGACATACCCATTATGATGCAGGTGGGTCAGAACCTGATCTACCAGGAAGATGTGCGCCTTCCCTCCGTGGCGCGGCCGATCCTGCTGGACAAGATTGCCATCGACTTCCCGGACCTCAAGCTGCTGGGCATTCATATCGGTGTGCCGTGGACAGACGAGATGATTGCCATGGCCTGGAAGCACCGCAATGTCTACATCGGTATCGATGCCTACGCACCCAAGCACCTGCCAGCCAGCCTGCTGCATTACATGAATACCTATGGCAGCGAGAAGGTCCTGTTCGGCACCGACTGGCCGGTGATTCACCCGGTACGCGCGGTGAAGGAGATGCGTGAACATGGCCTGCGGCCAGAGTCTTTCGCCCGGGTCATGGCGGACAACGCCCGTGAGGTGTTCGGTCTGTGACTGCGAAGGGTGGATACACGCATGCCCCGGAAACGCTGGGGCCGCTGACGGTAAGCGCGGGTCTTCGCGCCAATGCCGCGCGCACGCCGGGCAAGGTGGCACTGGAATGCGCTGGCGTGTCGCTGACTTATCGAGAGCTGGTGGGGCGCGTCGATCGGGTGGTGGACTGGGTCCGCGAACTGGGCGTGAGCCGTGGCGACAGGGTCGCCGTGATTGCGCCCAATTGCCTGCCCTACATCGAGCTTGTTGCGGGCATCGCCGACGCCGGTGCGGCCGCTGTCACGGTCAACTACCGCCTGGGCCCCGGGGAGATCCGCGGCATTTTGCGCGACTGCGACGCGCGTATGGCCTTCGTGCACCCGACGCTTGAAGAGGTGGTCCGCAAGGCCATCGCAGGGGAGCCCGCAATCCAGCTGGCGCACTGCGTGAGTCTCGACAGCACCTACGAGGCGCGGGTCAGTATCGCGGGTGAAACGCCCGCCGGGCTCAATCGCGATGAGTGGCTACCCTTTTCGGTACCCTATACCTCGGGAACCACCGGTGCGCCCAAGGGCGTGATGATCTCGCACCGCTCGCGCAGTATGTCCTTTTACGGCATGTCGGTGGAATACGGCTGTTTCAACAGCCAGAGCCGCTTCCTGGCCCTGGCGCCACTTTGCCACGGTGCTGGTTTCGCCTTCGCCTATGCGCCGCTGTACTTTGGCGGCTCGGTAACGCTGTTGCAGCGCTTTGACGCGGAAAATGTGCTCCGCCTTTTGCACGAGGGCAAGCACGATGGCGTGTTCATGGTCCCCACGCATTTCGAGGCCATTTTTGCGCTGCCCGGGGAAGTGCTTGAAGCCTGCCGGGGGCACGCGCTGAGGGCAATCATTTCCAACGCTTCACGCCTGGTCCAGCCACTTAAGGAACGTATTGTCGCCTATTTCGGCGAGGGCCTCCTGCACGAAACCTACGGGTCCACCGAGGCGGGTATCGTCTGCAACATGCGCCCGGAACTGCAGCTTGCCAAGCGGGAGTGTGTCGGTCTGCCTTTTCTTGGCAATGTGGTTGAACTGCGTGATGCCGAAGGCCGGCCGGTAGCGGAGGGCGAACCCGGGGAGCTGTTTTCCCGCAATATGACCGGCTTCAATGGCTACTGGGGCAATCCCGAAGCCACTGCGGAGGCAGTCGGCGAGGGTGGCTGGATATCCGTGGGCGACATCGCCAGACGCGACGAGGACGGTTATCTCTATATTGTTGACCGGAAGAAGGATGTGATTATTTCCGGGGGTATCAATATCTATCCGCGGGAAATCGAAGCTGTTATCGAGACGCTGGAGGGCGTTCGGGAGGTCGCGGTTACCGGCAAGCCTGACGAAAAATGGGGTGAGGCGGTGAAGGCCTTTGTCGTCCGCAGCGAAGCGCCGCCAATCACAGAGGATGACATCCTGGCCGCCTGCCGCGATCATCTCGCCGGGTTCAAGGTACCCAGGGAGGTGACCTTCATCGACAGCCTGCCGCGCAACGCTTCGGGCAAAATCATGCGGCGCGCTCTGCCGAGCTGAGCGCAGCGGGAGACAGGTCATGGAGAGTCCGGCGCTCAGGGAACAGCTACAAGAGGTACTGGCGAAACACGGCCTGGCCGACCGCCTGCAGGTGAGTGCAGCGGCTCTTGAAGTCCTCGCGACCGATCTTGTCATTCGTGCACCCTACGCGCCCTGCGGATGCTTGCGCCCAGAGTCTGCCAGTGACCTGCCGCTGCTGCTGCGCGCCTGTGAGGAGGTCGGTGCCCATGTCGAGGTTCGCGGAGCGGGCCTTTCCTACAGCGCCGGCTACCTGGCCCAGACGCCCACCACCGTGGTCATGGATATGTCCGCGCTCTGCGCTATCGCATTCCACCCTGGGTCCAGGCGTGTTGTGTGTGTCGAGTCCGGCGTTACCTGGCAGGCCCTGGATGCCTGGCTCGCCGGCACAGGATTGCGTCCGGCCCTGCCGGCCCCCATTTCGGGCAGTGTCTCCACGATTGGCGCCTCGATACGCCAGGGTATGCCCGTGGATATGTCCGGGGTGCTTGGGATGGAGGTGGTGACGCCACGGGGCGAAGTGCTGCGGACCGGTGCGCTGGCTACCGATGAGGCGTTTTCTCCGCTCTGGCGGGGTCAGGGTCCGGACCTCACCGGTCTGTTTATCGGTGACTGTGGTGCTTTCGGCGTGCTTACCCGCGTTTGGCTGCGCCTTGAGCCTGAGCCCGCCGAGCGCGGTTTCTTTTCCTGTGCGCTGCCCGCTGCGGATGACTTTCCCCGGCTGCTCAACGCACTGGATGTCCCGGGAGCCGAGCTCAAGGCCTATTGTTTCGACCCTGCAAGGACCCGCTCCCTGCGCACCCAGCCACGTGCCGAGCAGGTGGCGCTGGCATGGCGAGTACTGCGTGCTGGCCGGGGACTGGCACCGCGGCTGCGCAGCCTGTCGGACCTGCTGCACACGGCGCGGGGGACTGCCCGCGGTGATGCCGGCAACAGCTGGGGTGCACACCTTGTCGTTGAAGCCGGGAGTGCGGCGACGGTACAGGAAGTGCTGCAGCGCGCGCGTCGCTTTGCGCGGGAGCGCGGCGGGCGATTGCTGGCGACGACAGTGGCTGAGGCCATGGCGACCCGGCCCTACTCGGTGCGCGGCGCACTGGGTCCTGCCTACGAGCGCTGGGCTCCAGTCAGTGCCGTGTTTGATCGCTCGCGCATCGAGGGCGTCCTGCCGCGCATTGAACGAGCCCTGGATGATGCCCGCGCCGCCGGTACGGTGCCCGGCCTGCAGACCAGCCTGCTGATGCTGGGGCTGGGGCCGGACCACCTTGTGGTGGAGCCCATGCTGCTCTGGCCTTCCGGGCTCTACCCCCTGCACCGGGAGTTGTTACCCGGCGCGACGCCCTCGACGCAGGAAGATACCGCCCAGAGAGACGACGCCGCAATGATGCTGCGCAGACACCTCGCCGGTCTGCTGGACACCCTCGGTGGCCAGCATGTCCAGCTGGGCCGCTTCTATCCATACCGGGAGCGTCTGCAACCCGCGACGCGAAACGTCGTGGACGCCCTCAAGCGGACGCTGGACCCGGACTCTCGCATCGCGTCGGGAACCCTGGGTTTCGGTGAGAACGCCCCGGACTGAGCCATGTTACATCGCTCCACCCCGGTTTCCTCGCCGCAGGTTCAGATGATGTTACGGCCGTCCTGTCTGCGGCACGGCTCTTTTTTCCCGGCTTCAGTAAAACCACAGCATCAGTTTTTCCGCCGCCCGTATAAGCGGACCGTGATACCAAGGTACGTGCGGGTCCGTTTCGGGAACCTGGTACTGCACACGCAGCAGCTGCAAACGCTGCTTCAGGTCTTCCGTGATGGCGGCGTAGCCCGGCTCACCGTACAGGTTTACCTGGTCCGCAGGGTCGGTTTCCAGGTCGAACAGTTCCCACTCGTCGTGCTGGTAATAATGTACCAGCTTGTAACGGTTGGTTCGCACGCCGTAGTGGCGTGCAACACCGTGGAATCCGGGGTCTTCATAAAAGTGATAGTACAGGTCGCGCTCCCAGGGTTCTGGTTCCTGCGCAAAAAGGGGCAGCAAGCTGACACCGTGCATGGGTGATTCGGGTTCAACCCCGGCCGCCTCCAGCAGCGTGGGTGCGAAGTCGATATTCTGGACCAGGGCGCTCGAGGTGGCACCTGGCTGAATGTGTCCCCGCCAAGTGATCAGCAGTGGTATCTGCGAGGACGCCTCGTCCATCCAGCGTTTGTCGAACCAGCCGTTTTCCCCGAGGAAAAAGCCCTGGTCGGAGCTGTAGAGCACGATGGTGTTTTCCATCAGGTCGTTTGCTTCAAGGTAGTCCAGCAACCGGCCGATCTGCCGGTCCATACTCTGCACGGATGCGGCATAGGTTTTCACATACCGCTGGTACTTCCAGCGCACCACCTCCGCTTCCGTCATCTCGCCAGCCTTGAATTGGCGATTACCCTCGGAAAATGCGCTTTCCCACAAGGCGGCCTGTTCCGGCGTCAGCTCATTTCTGTTTGCCAGCTTGACGTCGTTGTCAGTCATGTACTCCCCGATCCGCATGCGGGCCTCGCGCCTGGCCCTGGTCAGGTCGTCGAGGTTGCGCAGCAGGCTGGCGGGTTCCTCCAGCCTGGCGTCTTCATCCCAGTTGCGCAATTCTTCCGGTCCGGGAAGCCAGTCCCGGTGCGGGGTCTTGTGGCTGTAGAGGAGGAAGAATGGTTTTTCTTCGCTTTTTGCCTGCTCCAGCCAGGCGATGGACTTGTCGGTTACCAGGTCTGCAACGTAGCCGGTTGTCTCCTCTATACCGGCCGGGCTCCTGAACGATGGGTTGTAGTAGGTACCCTGCTCCATCAGGTTGTCGATAATGTCCCAGTGATCAAAGTGCACTGGGTCGCTGTACAAGTGCCATTTGCCGATAACCGCAGTCTGGTATCCGGCGCGATGCAGCAGGCCGGGCAAGGTTTGTTGCCTCCCGTTGAAGGGCCCCGACCATTCGTTGCTGTAGAAGCCGTTGGCGTGGCTGTGCAGGCCGGTGAGCAGTGTCGCGCGGCTGGGACCGCAGATCGCGTTGCCGACATAGGCGCGGTCAAAGCGTATCCCGCCCGCAGCGATACGGTCGATGTTCGGTGTCGCGACCAGACTCTCGCCGTAGGCACTGACTGCGCGTACGGCATGATCATCGGAGAAAATAAAGACGATATTTGGCCGATCGCCGGCGCCGGCAGGATAACTGCTGCCCATAACCAGACACACCAGTGTCCGGCAGAGCACACCTTGCAGATTGAGCTTCAACATGGCTTTTTCCTTGCACAGGTCTTGTGGATGGCGGGTTTCTTGCGCTGGCGGTTTTCGCCCCGCTGACCAGTCACTTGCCTTGTCCCGCCGGAAGGCAACCCGGGGTCGGTCAGCGCCAGCCGCGTTTGTTTGCTTCCATTTCGGACACTTTCGCTGCAAAGGCTGCACGCAGGCGCTTCAGGTCCTCAGGATAGCGTTCCGCAGTGTCATAGGATTCCCGGCGGTCTCCCTGCAGGTCGAACAACCACTCTTTCTGTGGCATGGCAGGCGCGAACGGTATCTCGTCAGTAGAATAAAAGACGCCCGCTGGCCCGCGATATTTGAAGCGCTGGTCGCGCACTGCGAACAGGGTTTCTCCGTCGTAGTAGTAGATGTAGTCGTGGGGGGACTCCCCGCCCCGGGTAAGCAGGTCGAGAACGCTGCGCCCGTCCAGTATCCGATCAGCAGGAGCGGGGATACCCAGCAGGTCCAGTACGGTGGGCATCAGGTCTATGCCCATCGCCATGCCCGATTCCACCCGGCCAGCGGCAATGGCGGCAGGCCAGTGGGCAATAAAGGGCACCCGCATGCCACCCTCGAAGGTATTGCCCTTGCGGCCCCGGTGATCACCGGCGTTACCCAGAAACCAGGGGCCGTTGTCGGAACTGATTATGATCAGGGTGTTGTCCAGGTTGCCAGTGCGCTCGAGTGTGGCCACGATGGCGCCGATGCTGCTGTCGATTTCCTCCAGCACATCGCCATACAGGCCGCCATCAGACTTGCCGCTGAGTTCGGGGCGCACAGCGAGCGGGTCGTGGGGGAAGTTGTGGGCGAAATACAGAAAGAAATTTTCCCCGGAATGCTTCTGGATGAAACTGGTCGTTTCCGCCGTGTACAGCTCGGTAAGCCTGGTCTGGTCCACCGGAGCTTCCAGTGCGACTGCCTTGTCGCGATACAGTGCAAACGGCTTCATGTCGTTGCTGTACAGGGAGCCAAAGAAACTATCAAAGCCCATGTCGTTGGGCAGGGAAGGGCTGACATCACCCAGATGCCATTTCCCGACCATGCCGGTGGCATAACCCGCGGCACTGAACAGTTCTGCGAGGGTAATCTCCTCTGACGGCAAGCGGTTGTTGGCCTCTGGATTGAGGATCCTGCCGAGTACAACGCCCCTGGCAGTATGGCTTGGGAAGATGACATAGGGCATTCCTGCACGGGCAGGCAGGCGCCCCGTGAGAAAGCCCGCGCGCGAGGCAGTGCAGGTGGACGCGGGCGAGTAGAAATCTGTCAACACCACGCCGTTTGCCGCCAGCTGATCGATATTCGGCGTCTTGACCAGTCGATTCTCGCTGGCGCCGGGCCCGATATCGCCATAGCCCAGGTCATCGAACAGGATGAAGATGACGTTCGGCCACTTGCTGCGATCCCTTTGCTGGCCGGCGATGTTTTCCAGATATTCAGCCTTGCTGGCGACCCTTTCTGCGGAATCAACCTGGCCTGACTTTACTACTCGCATGACGATCAAAATAGCGAGGAGCAGGACCAACAGCAACAAGGTGTGCGCCACTGCCCTCAGGCTGTTCACCAGAAAATGCAAGAGTTTCATAGTCTTCAGGTTCCTCGGGAGCGGTGCCCTTTGCCAGCGCGATCAGAAGTTGTACCTGGCCTGGATGCCTGCATAGCGCTGGGCGTTGCGCGGCAGGACTTGTCCAATCGCCGGATTGGGAACAAACAGGCCCGTGAGATTGAACCTGCTACCGGCGTAGGCTTCATCGAACAGATTATTGATGAACAGGCTGACTCGATACCGCTCATTCTTGTCTGACAGGCCGATTCTCAGGTTTGCCAGGCCATAGCTACCCAGTGTGACCCTCGGGTCCTGATTGATGTTGAACATGACATCGTCCTGCCAGCTGTAGACAATATTGGCAAAGCCATTGAACGGCAGCGACTCGAAAGGGGCGCTGTATTCCAGCATCGCCGTGTATTTCCACTGCGGGGAAACGGGTAGCTCGCCGTCGTCGATATCCTGTAGCCCACGTACACAGCCCTGCGCCGCGGTCTGTCCCGGGTAGCAGGCGGCGCCCGAGTAATCGTTGATCGAGGCGTCTATGTAGGAAGCGTTGAATGTCAGTGCAACATTCTCGCCAAGCAGTGCCAGGGATTCCAGTTCAACCCCCTGAGTCCTCAGCTCCCCGACATTGTCCAACCTGAAACTGATTGAACCGTCGAGCAGTTCGCTGCGCTGTACCTGGAAATCGTCATAGTTTGTGTAGAACGCGGTGGCGTTTAGTTGCAGGCGGTTTTCCCACAAGGTGCTTTTCACACCGACTTCGTAAGCGTCTGACGTCTCGGCGTCTGCAGGGTTGTCTGCCTTGAACTGGTCGAACCTTCCACCCACCAGATCATAAGCCTGGCCCTTGTAGCCGCGTGAATAGCTGGCATAAGCCATCACAGCGTCACTGAAAAAGTGCTGGACAGAGATGTTGCCCACTACGGGACTGTCACTGTCACTGCCGGACTGGGTCTCTGGCACAGCTTCCAGGTAATTGATACTGTCAGCCGAAATCCGTTCCGTGAGCCAACGCAGCCCGGCATTGGCACTGGTCGACTCACTGAAGCGCCAGGTAACCTGTCCGAAAACGCTGAAACTCTCTGTCTCGGCTCTGGTATAGAAATCCGAGCGCGCCAGGCTCAGGTTGCGGAAGAAGTCCTGATCGGTTTCGGCCTTGGCATAGTAGAGCCCCGTCAGGTATTCGAACCTGTCGTAGGCGGGCGACAGCAGTCGCAGCTCCTGCGAGAAAAAGTCGGTCTCTATGTCGCTGGTGGAATACCAGCCACCGCTCTCCCTGCCCCCGGTAAAGAACCCCAGCACATTCAGGTCGCTGAAGTCGGTATCCTCCTGTACATCAAACTGCCACTTGTCCAGCGCGGTGATGGACATCAGCTCGAACTCTCCTATCGCGGCTTTGAGTTTGACGTATCCTCCGGTAGTTTCCGATTTGCTGTAGGGGCCGTCCTCGCCGCGCACATCAAAATTCTCATCGCCGGGTTTTATACCCTCCGCCGGATACCCGATCGGCAAGCCCAAGATCGAATTGCCCGGGGGCATTGAGTACCAGGTAAATGCACAGCAGTTCGATTTGTCATACAGGTAATAGGTGCCAAGCTCCACCCGGACATCATCGCTTGCGTCCCAGTCAAGCTTGGCCCGGAGGTTCTTTATCTGTGCCCCGTTCTTGTCGTCGACACCGGGGGTGAGGCTGTTGATGTGACCATCCCTGTCACTCCATTTTCCGCTCAGTCGATAGCGCAGCTGCTCGCTTACAGGGCCCGAGACCGAACCCGTGATGGCGGTTTCATCGTCATCTGTCGCCAGCACATCAATGGTACCCTCGAATGTCTCGGACGGGGATTTCGTGGTGATGTTGATAACGCCCGCCGAGGCGTTCTTTCCAAAGAGCGTACTCTGCGGCCCGCGCAGTATCTCGATGCGCTCGATATCGACCAGGCTGCCCAGGGTCTGGCCCGGCTGCACAGCCGCGACGTCATCGACCAGCAGTGCTACACCTTGCTCTACCCCGATGCCATACACGCTGGTACCGATACCGCGGATACTGAAGGAGCTGGTCTGTTTGTGGTTGGCCTCATTGACCGTCAGTGAGGGCGCCAGCCGCACCACGTCCGGAGTCGATTGTATTCCGGCGTCTTCAATGGTCTTGGCGTCAATCGCGGTGAGGGCGACCGGGATGTCCTGGGCGCTTTGCTCGCGCTTTTGCGCGGTTACGATAACCTCTTCGATCACCGGTTTCTGGGCATGGACGCCGACGCTGTTGATACAAAGCGCCGCGGTGACCGCGGAGAACAGGGCGCTGCGATGATGGATATGCTTTTTCATTATTTTTTCCTCGCGGACATTTCCTATTGTGTTGTGCTCAGCTCTTGACCCCGCTGACCAGTGCTTGCAAAGCTTTCAGGTAGCTGCGATTCATCAGGTGAATACACAGCCGTAGCGCCTGTGGCGAAAACCTTCCTCCCGAGAACACGACCAGGTTTCTCAGTGGCATCTCCCTCAGCATGGCTGCCACTATGCGCTCCGTCTTCTCATCCGTTCCCCCCGGGATCATCTTTTGCATGGAGCGAAGGACTACCCGATGCAGTACTTTGCCCAACACCGTTGAACTCACCTCGCCGATGGTTGAGTTAGAGTGATAGGGCCGGGCGGGAGGGACGTCGGGAATGGGCCGGCCGAGCAGCGAACTGAAAGCGATCTCACTGAACGCAAGTTCTTCCGGCCTCCAATAAGGCGCCAGGTTGGGGCCCGGCGGCGGAGAGAGGTATTCAGACTGGACCTGAGCCGTGCCCTCCAGACGGATGTCGGTGGAGGAAGCACCGGCCTCGATACGGTAGTCACCGCCCTCGACTCTCCAGCCTTTGGCGCCAGTGCACCAGTGAGCGAACGCTCGCGATCCCAGCTTGAAAGTGACGGTCCTGGTCTCCCCTGGCTCCAGCCAGATCTTGGCAAAGCCCCGCAACTCTCTCCGGGGCCGGTAGATACCGGTCGCCTCGGGACCGATATAGAGCTGTGCGATTTCGTACCCGGCCACCGCACCGGTGTTTTTGATATCGCAGTGCACCTCGATGCCTTCCCAGTCTGCCAACTGCGCAGCCTCCACCTGCCAGTTTCCTGGTTGATCACCGAGTCGCAGGTTGCTGTAGGCAAACGTGGTGTAGGAAAGGCCGTGGCCGAACGGGAAGGCTACCGGGACCCACGTTGTGCAGAAATAGCGGTACCCGACCCACAGTCCTTCGCGGTACTGAACCTGCCGCGGCTCCCCGGGGAACCAGGCGTGGCTGGGGCAGTCTTCCAGCTTGTGCGGAAAGGTTTCCGCCAGCTTGCCGCAGGGGTTCGCTGCGCCGAACAGTATTCGGGCGACTGCGGAGCCGCCCGCCTGCCCGCCGAGATAGGATTCGAGCAGCGCCTGTACCCTGCTTGCAAAGGGCAGTTCCACCGGCGCGCCGTTCTGCAGGACAACTACCAGCCGGTCCGTTACCTGGGCAACCGCCTCGACAAGCTGCAACTGGGCCTTGGGCAAGCGCATATGTTCCCGGTCGAATCCCTCGGACTCGTAGCTGTCCGGCAGGCCGGCAAACAGCACTACCGTATCCGCGTTCCGCGCAATAGACAGCGCCTGGTCCAGTAACTGCTGATCCAGTGCGTCGTCATCAAGTTTGTAGCCTGGTGCATAGGCTGGAGCGTGGTCGCTGCCCAGCAGGCGCTGGATTTCCTCCAGCGGTATATCGAGTTGAGTGGGGTTGATCTGCGAGCTGCCGCTGCCCTGGTAGCGCGGTGTTACCGCAAGCGCGCCGATGACAGCCAGATTCTGCTCCTTTGCCAGTGGCAACAGCCTGTCGTCGTTCTTCAGCAGCACGCAGGCTTCTTCAGCCGCACGCCGCGCAAGCAGATGCTGGGCATCTCGATCATAGTCCCTGCGCTGTTCGAGGGCGGGTTTGGATCTGAGTATCAGCTCCACAACACGCGTGGCTGCGGCGTCCAGCTGGTTCTCGCTCAGTTCGCCAGCGCTGAGGGCCGCCAGCACAGCGGGCGTATGAATACCGCCGTTTCCCGGCATCTCCAGTTCCAGCCCGGCTGCCAGCCCCTTTGCGCGGTCGTTGCAGGCGCCCCAGTCGGTGACCACCAGGCCGGTATGGCCCCATTCCTCTTTCAGGATACGGGTCAGCAGCCGGTGGTTCTCAGCGAGGTAGGTGCCATTGAGGAGATTGTAGGAACACATCACGGTCCAGGGTTGCGCCTCCTTGACGGTGATCTCAAACGCGGGCAGATAAATCTCGCGCAGGGTCCGCTCGTCGACGATCGCATCGACCACCATGCGGTGTGCTTCCTGGTTGTTGACGGCATAGTGTTTGAGACTTGTACCGACGCCCCGGCCCTGCACGCCGCGCACCCAGGCGGCGCCCATCTTGCCGGAAAGGTAAGGATCCTCTGAAAAATACTCGAAGTTGCGGCCGCACAAGGGGCTGCGTTTGATGTTGACCCCGGGGCCGAGGAGCACACTGACCTGTTCCGCAACACAGGTTTCTCCCAGCGCTGTGCCGATCTCCTCCAGCAGGTCCGGGTTCCAGGTGCTCGCGAGTCCTGCTGCAGGTGGAAAGCACGTAGCGGGCACGCTGTCGATTAGCCCCAGGTGGTCCGAATCCCCCTGCTGTTTGCGCAGTCCGTGAGGGCCATCCGTCACCCAGAGGGAGGGTAGCCCGAGCCGCCCGATACCGTTCAGTTCCCAGAAAGTCCTGCCTGTACACAGCTGGATTTTCTCTTCAGTGCCCAGTTCTTGCACGAGTTCGCGGGCGGTATCGTGGAATGGTCTGTCGGTCAGCGCGGGTATGGGGGATTTCATCGTGGTGAAGGCCTGTCTAATCAGGTTTAACCGGCTTCAAGCCGTCTGTCAGCACCGTGACCAGGTTCGGCAGCAGGCGCTCTGCATCGCGGCGCGACAGGTCGAGCAGCGCCTGGCCACGGAGCAGCACATGCTGCTGCAGCGCCTTTACTGAATACAGCACCATGGGGAGCAATTGTTCCGGGGCCATGTCGCGCCGTATCGAACCATCCTCGACACCGGCGATGATCAGGTCGCCGATTTGTGAAATCGTGGAAAGCGGCAGCTGGCGACTCGCCCGGGAACGGAAATTGGCAGGTATCCTGTTCCCGGAATAGTAGTTGTCGAACTCGGCCAGGAACGTGAGGTCCTTCCGCAGGCCCTTGTTCAGAATGCCATTCTCCAGAAAGTGACGCAGGCGCTCTCGGCCGTTCAGGCCGTTGACCAGTTGTGTAGCCCTGAGAATCTTGTCCAGTCTTGGCTCGATGCGGGCGTAAACCATCTCCAGCACGGCGTAGCCGAGATCGCCCTTGTCGTGGAAATAGCGGTACAGGCTGTTGCGGCTAATACCTATCGCGGCAGCCACATCCTTCATCTGGGTTTCGAAGAAGCCCTTGTCGATGAACATGGTTTCCGCGGCGGCAAGAATTTTCTGCCGGGTTTCCTCGGTCTGATAGACCATTCGCTGTGACATGAGTTATGTTACGCGTGTTATATTATTCACGCCAAATTACTGCATGCCGCGAGGCGGGTCAACAATTATTTGCCTGGGCCCCATTTCCTGCACGGAGCCCGGTGCAGCAACAGACTGCAGGCTTGGCGAGGCCGTTGTTGGGTGCCCCGGTGATTACCATCACCCATTTGGAGTAGGAGCCTGACGCGTGAGCGGAGTAAGCTTGGGCTCCATTTTTCACCCCAGGGAGAGCAAACCCATGACAAGATTGGAAGGCAAGGTCGCCATCGTCACCGGTGCCGCGCGCGGCATGGGCGAAGCCACCGCACGTATGCTGGTGGAGCAGGGTGCCAGCGTGGTGCTCGCGGATGTACTGGACGAGCCCGGTCGCCAGGTCGCCGCGGAACTCGGTGATCGGGCACTGTTCGTTCACCTGGACGTGACCGACAAGAACCAGTGGCTTGCGGCCGTTGAGGCCAGCGCAGGATTCGGCACCCTGAACGTGCTGGTGAACAACGCGGCAATACTCATGCACAAGACCATCGTGGACACCACCGAAGAGGACTTCATGGCCGTGGCCCGGGTCAACCAGTTGGGCGTATTCCTGGGCATGCAGTCGGTGTTTGGGCCGATGAAGGCCGGCGGTGGCGGTTCGATTATCAATATTTCTTCCATTGACGGCTTTCAGTCCAAGAACTCGCTGATCGCCTATACCGCCAGCAAGTGGGCGGTGCGCGGCATGACCAAGACCGCGGCGCTGGAAATGGGCAAGTACAACATCCGGGTAAACAGCGTACACCCTGGCGGGGTCTATACTGATATGCACGGCAAGGAGTTCATCACTCGCGAGCAGGCCGATGCCAGCTACACCCGCCAGGCCCTGCCTCGGGTGGGTATGCCGAGCGAGGTCGCCGCCGTGACGGCTTTCCTGGCGGGGGATGAGGCCAGCTTCAGTACCGGTTCTGAGTTCATGGCAGATGGTGGCTGGAACGCGGGCAGCATCTTCGACACCCTGCCGCAGTTGTAGCGGTGGTCGCGGGGCCGCTGACAGGCATCTTCTGACGAGCACGAGGGGATCTTATGAACACTGCTGCAACAGGCACCACTGTGCTCGATTTCGTGCGCGAGCGGGGTTGGGTCTATGCGCTGCTGGTGATAGCCGGTCTTGGCCTTGGCGCCTACGAAATGGCAAGCTACAGGACTGCCTCTCGCTTCGCTGATGAAGGGGTCGATGCACGCGGGGTGGTGACGCACATGTCAAACTATTCCAACAATGGCACCCGCAAGACCTTTCGCTTGAGCTATACATTCCCGACGCCGGGTGACCCCTACACACAGGGAACTCAGGATGTGAGCGGGCCGTTCTACGATGCCCAGGCCGAGGACGCGGAAATTCCGGTGCGCTACCTGGCTTCTGATCCATCGATGAATGTTGTCGAGCCTGCGAATATCACGAAAGGGTTCTGGGTGGGCATGCTCCTCGCCATAAGCCTGGTCCTGGGTGGAGTTGGCGGCGCGGTTCTGGGGTGGTCGCGCGCATGTGCCCGTGGGTAAAACGTTCACTGTCCCCGCGCGGGTTCGCCTGGAATCCCGCCTGTCCCGAGTTTCTTCACGGTTGGCATTAACCGGGCTTGAATGTCAGGATTTCCCGACCTCTGTCACTGTTTGTGGCAGAATCAGTGAACCGGCCAGAGCAGTAGCAGCGTATTGTCCCGGTGCTGACGACAACCACTAAGGACGAGACATATGGGAAACGAGTCTGACACACGGAATTTCACGTTGATCAGCGGTGAATTCTTCCCCGATGAAGCCAGTCAACTGCTAATGACCCTGATTGAAGACAAGATCAGCTTTCACCAGCGCAACAACTGGAGCCGTCGGGAGCGGTTTGGGGAAGTCGATGCGGCGAGCACCAGGCGTATCAGTGAACTGCGCCAGACCAAGGAAGATCTCGCCAGGGTCGTAGAGGAGGCGGCGGCCGCAGGTATGAAGCTGAGCATCTCCGGAAATATCGAGATAGCGTTTACCCCGCAGTGACGTGGGTGTCAGAAAGTCGCCCGCGTGTGATACCCGAAATTGCGCATTCATGATCCATTGCTTAACCGACCAGTCGGAGCACGGGACAGGGCACAGGTGATCAGCTCTCAGGTACCAGGCCTTCCAGGGAGGTGCCCTGGGCTTCCAGGCCGCTGAACAGGTTGGTCCTGGTGCGCTCTACATCCGCTTTTCCCGCGGCCTCCAGAAGTGCATCCAGGGCGGTGCGATTGAAGAGCCTTCCCGCACGTATAACACCAGAAGGCCGCTGCAGGCAGCGGATTTCTGCCAGCGGGTCGCAGGCGTAGAGCGCGAGATCAGCCACGCATCCCTCCTGCAGGCAGCCACGGTCAGGCTCTTGCAGAACCTGCGCGGTGTTGAATGTCGCCGTGCGCAGCGCGCGGTACGGTGAGATGCCCGCTTTCACCAGCAATTCAAGCTCGTCAATGAGGGAAAGACCCGGAATATTGGTGAAGATACCGGCGTCACTGCCGCCCACGAGCAAAACGCCTTCTTCGTCGAAGATTTTGGCAACCCTTGCGTAGAACGCGTCATCGCGGCCGACGGGCTCCGCCGGTGCGGCCAGCCACATCGCGAAAGCATCGGCTTCGGTTGCCTGCTCAAAGGGATTCAGCCACTCTGTTCCAGGCCTTGCGAGCACAGCTTTACCTTCGCTCGCGACGCGGTACAGGTTGTGGTGGGCAAGCAGCGTAGGCGTTACGGCAGTTCCAGACAGGGCGATGCGTTTGGCGAGCGCCCTGGCTTCATCTTCGTCGCGCCCGGCGCGAAGTCCGTGCCAGACGATGCTTTCGATGTGTTCAAGGGTTTCAAAACCATCGTCAAGCAGTTCCGCGAAGTCGATGACAAAGGGATTCTGATAGGGGATGCCCGGGCTGCGCTGCCCCTCGGGGGGGTGGCCGGTTACGGGAATGTCGAGGGCGGAGGCCTCCTCGTGAATTGCCTGCCAGGCTTCACTGGTCAGGTTTGAATAGACCTTGATTCGGCGAAACCCCGCTTCGTATTGCCAGCGGACCGCGGCCCTTGCCGAAGCGTCGTCCTCAACCATCTGGTGGTTGATCTGCGCGTTTGGTCCCGGGCTGTTCAGGATCGGCCCGCTGGTCAGCAACCTTGGTCCGGCCAGCTCGCCACTGCGGATGCGCTCCTGCAGCGCGAGGTGGAAGGGCATGCCGGACATGTTGCGCACGGTGGTGACACCGTGAGCCAGGTAGGCGCCCAGTTCGGCTTCGTCCCAGATGTGCACGTGCATATCAGTGAGCCCGGGAATCAGGGTCATTCCCTCGCCATCAATCACAGTATCTGCCTGAAGGCCGTCGCGGTGCTGGCCAGCGTACACCAGGCGGCCATCGGCAATCAGGATGTGCATGTCATCCCGGATTTCCGGTGTTTCGCCTGAGAAGCTGATCGTCTGGACATCCCTGATGAGAATGTCACCTGAGTGCTCTTCAATGCCCCTGATAACATTTGCGCTGGATGCCGCAGGAGCAGTGCCCAGCAGCGGGAGGATAGACACCAGGAGGGTGGTAAGGTGTCGCTTGGTGACAGGCGTATTCATAAAAATCATCCCGGTATTTGTTGAAGATGGAAAAGTGTCTCTCAGGACGGGGTCGATAAACCTGGGTCATCCTCGATTTCCGCAAGCAGAATCTCGGCGTCCGCAAAGTTGAAGTTATCAAGGTAGTCACGAGCCTGGGAGAGCACCTGGAAAGCACCTCCGTTCTGTTCAACCGCCCCAAGCAACTGGTCGACAAGTTCAATCGCAGCCGGGTCGAAAGTTGCGATTGCCGCCTTCAGGTCGGCGAACACCTGTTGTTTGTCAATGTTGGCAGCTCCAGCAGCCGGTGTCTCGGGCATGCGGTCTTTGTGCAGCTGCGCATAAGACTGTGCCGTAACCCTGAGAGCCTCTGCCAGGTTTTCAATATGCTCTGTTGTCACGGTTGCGCCAGCGACTATTGCCTGCTCGATGGCCTCAGCACTGGTACCAATATCCAGGGCGCCAAGATTATTCGCGATACCGCGGACCTTGTGTGCCGCGGCTCGCAATTCGTCCATTTTGTTTTCAGTGACAAGTTGAGCAAAGGTCTCAGCCGCCTGTGAATACTCTGCCATCAGGTTGTCCAGCAGCTGGAGAAAGAGCTTCTCGTTATTGCCCAGGCGAGCCAGTCCCTTGTGAATGGTGATTCCCGGAAGTTGCGCTGGCAATGGTGCTGCAGGAGTGTCCTCCCCGGTTGCTGCATCTGTTTCCGATGCGGGCAGATTGTCACTGTAGTTCCCCGCCGGAATAGCTTCGCTCAGAGCCAGGTAGAGCTCTGATGGGTCCACAGGCTTTCCGACATGGCCGTTCATTCCGGCACTGGTGGTCTTCTTGCGATCCTCGGCCATGACGTTGGCGGTCATTGCCAGAATGGGCAGGGAATCGTAGTCCGTTTTTTGCCTGATGATTCCGGTGGCTGTGTAGCCATCCATAACCGGCATCTGGATATCCATTAGTACGCAGTCATACTGATTGTTCATCACTTTCTCGACCGCCTGCTCACCGTTGCTGGCCGTGTCGTGTACCAGGGGTACTTTATCGAGCAATTCGCAGGCAATCTGCAGGTTGATGTCTGAATCATCGACAATCAATACTCGCGCACCCCGGATAGCCGCGAGATCTTCCGGCCCTGTAGAACGATTCAGGGTGCGCTTGCGCTTGGCCACCTGTTTGCCGTAGGCGCGCATGATCGTATCAAGCAGGGCCGATGGCTTGACCGGCTTGGGCAGAAATGCGTCCACCATGGACTGGTGTTCACTGCTGGGCATGTTCCATGAGGAAAGCAGTACAACCTTTGGTGGTGCCTGCATATCCCGCAATGCCAGGGCAACATCAAGACCGGTCATCCCCGGCATCATCCAGTCCAGTAGCACGAGATCAAAGGTTTCTCCGGCGTGAATGATTTCCAGAGCCTGCTCACCACTCTCGGCCAGTGCCGCGGTGTACCCGAATGACACCAGATACTCTTCCAGAATGTCTCGCGACGCCTCATTGTCGTCGACTATCAGCACATGAAGACCCTGGGGAGCATCCTCCAGCTCCCTGTCCTCGTCAACGCTATCGGCGATGTTGAATTCCAGCGCAAAGTGAAAGCTGCTGCCCACTCCAGGCTCGCTGCTGACCTCGATCAATCCGCCCATCATCTGGGTCAGTTGCTGGGAAATTGCCAGGCCCAGGCCTGTGCCCCCGTATTGGCGACTTATCGTGCTGTCGGCCTGGGAGAAGGACTGAAACAGTCGCCCCAACTGCTCCTCGTTCATGCCGATCCCGCTGTCGCGGACGTCAAAATTCACTGTTACAGTCTTGCTGGACTTCGCGATTTCTCGTACCTCCACAACTATCTGTCCCTTCTGGGTGAACTTGATGGCATTCCCCGCCAGATTGATGAGAATCTGACCTAGCCGGGTGGGATCACCAATGAGGACGTCGGGGAGCCCGGGGTCGCGCTGGAAGACCAGTTCCAGGTGTTTTTCCTGACAACGTACCATGCAAATCGTGGCGAGGTTATCCAAGACCTCGTTGAGCGAGAAGGCAATGCTCTCAAACTCGAACTTACCCGCTTCCAGCTTGGAAAAATCAAGAATATCGTCAATGATCGTGCGCAGCGCATTGGCGGCCGCGTCTACCTTTCTCAGGTAGTCCTCCTGCTTCGGGTCCAGATCTGTTTCCAGGCACAAGCCGGTCAGGCCGATGATGGCATTCATCGGTGTGCGTATTTCGTGGCTCATATTGGCCAGGAAGGTGCTCTTGGTTTCATTCGCTGATTCTGCTTCGGCTCGCGCCTCGGTAGCAGACTGCAGCAGCTGGGCGTTTCGTATGGCAGTGCCGAGTTGAGTCACGTAGCGGCCGATGGACTGGATATCGTCGTCGTACAGCTCAAAGGGCGTGCGGGTTCCCACAAAAAATATCGTCCCGACGGCCTTGTTCTGGATCAGCAGCGGGCACAGCAGGAATGATTTCATCGGGTTGCTTTCGTAGATGACCTTGTCACTCGCGCCCGAATTGGCGACCCCTTCGTCTGTTACATGCTGGACGTAGATATTTTTCTGGGTCACGACGGATGCTGCAATGAAACTGTCTTCTGAATCCAGTGGCAGACCGCCCTTTACCAGCATATGTGACAGGTCCTCCGGAAAGGGCACACCGGCCTGCAGCGCAAGCCGCAGCCGTTCGTCATGGGTATCCAGCAGGAATACGCCCATCTGGTCAAATTCGAACATGCGCTGAAGACCACTGTAGATGGTGTTCTTGACCATATCGACGTCGAGAGTAGAGTTGACTATGGTCGCAATCTGGTTCAAATCGGTCATTTCATCGAAAGCCTGCTTCAACTCCTCGGTGCGTTCCTCCACCTTGAGTTCAAGTGAACGCTCAGATTCCTGCAGGGCCGCAATGGCTTGGCGCATTCCGGCAGCGGCGGCCTTCAGTTTGCCGCCGGATTGCCACAGGGACAGCATGACGACGAAGGTGAGGGCAACAACGCTGAATGACTCCACATCGGCCAGGACATGGTCGGGGACGCTGGGCGTATAGAGAGTGGGAAACAGCTGGGTAACACTGCCAATAGAGATGAGTGCCACCGAGCCAACGATAAGCCAGCGGAACATGGACTGGGAAACAAACGGCAATACCATCAAAACCGGCAGAATAGCAGTGACAATGAGGATGCCGTACATGCGTTCACCGATGATGATCATCGCGACCGAAATCAGGTACCAGACCGAGGTAACCAGGGCAACCGCTCTGTCGACATTGTCTTTACGGGCCTGCAGGTGGGCGACAATGGACAGGGGCAGAAGCAGGACAATAAGCACTGCGGCCAGACCAGCGGCGACAGGGCTTGAGTATAAAATGGTAACCACGGTTGCTATCGCCCCCACAGCGAAAAACAGAATGCAGGTGGCCATGGTTATCTTTGAGAACGGCAGCGAGTCGGTGTCGGGTTGTATGTTCAACGTTTGGCGCCTCTTTTTGGGTTTATCTCATTTCCGCGTGCTCGTGCGTTTGTTTGGCACTGCCGCTGTACCAGGGCCGACGGCACAAGCGCCGGTTTGCTGACAATATAAACGGTGCTCACAGGATCGCAATTTTTGCCCTCGAAGCTGTGACATTGTTGGAGAAATGTCGCAAAATGGCCCTGTTTTGCTATGGGGCCGACGTTTCGATGAATACTCCGTCAGACACAAAAAGTCGCATACTGATCGTTGACGATGAACCCGGTAACATTAAAATACTCTCGAGCTTGCTCGCCGGTGAATACGCGCTGAGTGTCGCAACCAGCGGGGCACAGGCACTGCAGATTGTCGAGGTGCAGATGCCTGACATCGTGCTGTTGGATATGGTCATGCCCGAGATGGACGGCATCCAGGTGTGCGAAGCCCTCAAGGCGAACGAAAAGACCAGGAACATACCGGTTATTTTCGTTACCAGCATGGGTGACATAGCCAACGAGGAGCGCGGACTGGATGCCGGGGCCGTCGACTACATCAGCAAACCCATAAGTCCTCCTATTGTGAAAGCCCGGGTAAAAATTCATCTGCAGAACTACCTCAGCCAGCGGTTCCTGGAGAAGCTGCTTTCCGACCAGGATGCCACAATCGACGATTGCAGGAAGGAAGCTGAGTCGCTGCTGGTTTTTGTCTAGTCACCGGAGCGCATGGCGGCGTCAATGTACTGGACGAAGCTCGCTCGATAGCCGGTCTTGGTCTTGGACCAGAACTGGTTTACGCGAGGCACTGACATCGCCGCCCTGGTGCGACGCTCCCAGGCTTCAAAGTATTCCGGGTCCAGTTTTTTCTCCTGAAACTTCACGAACACCAGCTCATTGAGCTCGAACAGCGCTGACAAGTAACCTTCAAACTTCATTGATTCCAGCTGCGACAGCGGCTCATTCATGGCGACCTTCAGCCGAATGTCCGCCAACTCTCCCTTGTAGGATTCCGTTCGGAATTCAATAGCCAGCTGCATAACCGAATGTATGCTCGCGTCGCGGGTCTCGGCCGCGGTTTGGCGCATCTGGAACCCGAGGTAAATGAGAGAGATGAATACCCCGATTGAACCACCGAAATCCCCGATAGCACCCAGTGCATCCCAATTGATGTCAGGCATTGTCTGTCATCCTTAACACGTTGCTGCTGTAAAGGTTCAATCGGTAGTATATGAAAACTTGGCTTAAAATGAGAAATTTCCCCCGGTGGTGCGTCTCGGGGCCAAATGCGTGTGGCAGGAACTGCGCTATGATGTTCGCAAGCGCCACCTGCAAAAAACGAAAAGGACAGTACATGACTACCAGCCGTGATTTCACCGTCAATCGTTCCGATCTGTCGCAGACGCGCTGGGTCGAGGGCCCCGACCCCAAGGAGATCGTTCTCGATGAGGGGCAAGTCCTGGCTGAAATCGAGAAATTCGCCTTCACCGCGAATAACATCACCTACGCGGTGGCCGGTGACATGCTGAACTACTGGGCGTTTTTCCCCGCCGAGACCGGCTGGGGTCGGATTCCGGTTTGGGGCTATGCCAGGGTCGTACGCTCCCGCTGTCCGGACATTGCCGAGGGTGAGAGGCTCTATGGTTACTTCCCGATGTCCTCGCATCTTGTCATGCAGCCGGAGCAGGTGACCCCGGGCTCCTTGCTTGACCTCTACCGGCAGCGACGCGAACTGCATCCGGTGTATAACACCTACAGTCGGCTGCGAACGAACGACACCTCAGACCCGCTGCTCGATGACCTCCGGCCGATTCTCAGCCCCCTTTATACCACTGCCTTCCTGATCGACGATTGGCTGGCCGAGAATGCTTTCTTCGGTGCCACCCAGGCCCTGCTGCTGAGCGCCTCGTCAAAAACCGCAATCGGGCTCGCGTTCGGGCTGTCGCAGCGGCGACCGGCCGGGCCCGCGGTAGTCGGCCTGACCTCGCCCGGCAACATCCCGTTTGTCGAGGGGCTCGGCTGCTATGACACGGTGCTCGCCTATGGGAAGATCGCAAGGCTTGATGCCACCCAGCCCACGCTGGTGGTTGATTTCGCCGGGGACGGCGAGGTGCTGGCGGCTGTTCACCGGCACTTTGGCGACCAGCTGGTGGAAAGCACCCAGGTCGGATTGTCGCACTGGGATGCAGCGCGGCCCCCGTCGGAGATGCCCGGCGCCAGGCCGCATATGTTCTTCGCCCCCGACCAGGCACGCCAGCGCATGCAGGACTGGGGCAGGGACGGCTTTGACGCAAGGCTCGGTGCAAGCTGGCGGGATTTTGCCGGCAAGGCTGCGACCTGGCTGACCATCGAATACGGGAAAGGTCCGGAGGCCGTGGCGCGGGTTTACGCGGACATGCTCTCCGGGCGCATCAATCCCGCTATCGGCAATATTCTCTCCCCCTGAGACAATGCGAACAGGAACCGCCGGGCCCTTCCGCCTGGCGCCGGCAGCAGATTAGCGTGAAACAGGAGTCTTGATGAAGTTCTTTCCACCGTTGCGTTACCTGGGCCTGTCGGTTGTCGTAATCATCACAGGGCTGGGGCTGTGGGGAGCGAGCCTGCACCCGGCCTGGTGGCTGCTGGCGCTGCTGGGCGGGCTGCTCTGCGCCGTGGGCCTGCATGATCTGCTGCAAACGCGCCGCGCGGTGCTGCGCAATTATCCGGTACTCGGTCATTTCCGCTACATGCTGGAGGGCATCAGGCCGGAGATCCGCCAGTACTTCATAGAGTCCGACAGCGAAGAACTGCCGTTCTCCCGGCGCCAGCGCTCCATCGTCTACCAGCGGGCCAAATCCGATCTGGACAAGCGGCCCTTCGGTACGCTGGAGAATGTCTATCGCAGCGACTATGAATGGATCAATCACTCCCTGCGGCCGGTGGATATACCCGATCATGACTTTCGCGTGACCGTGGGCGAAGGCACGGCACAGCCCTACTGCGCCAGTGTATTCAACATTTCCGCCATGAGCTTTGGCGCCCTGTCCGCCAATGCCGTTCGTGCGCTGAATGCCGGTGCCCGGCGGGGCGGGTTCTACCACGATACCGGGGAAGGCGGCATTTCACCCTACCACCGGGAGCACGGCGGCGACCTGGTCTGGGAGATCGGGACCGGTTATTTCGGTTGCCGTGATGCCCAGGGGCGTTTCAGTGAGGAGCGTTTCGCAGTGAATGCCCGTGAACCGCAGGTGAAGATGATCGAGTTGAAGCTGTCCCAGGGTGCCAAGCCGGGGCAGGGCGGGCTTCTGCCCGGGGCCAAAGTCACCGGGGAGATTGCCAGCACCCGGGGGGTTCCCGAGGGTGAAGACTGTCATTCACCGGCAGTGCACTCGGCATTTTCCTCACCGATCGAACTGTTGCAGTTCGTTGCCCGGCTGCGGGAGCTGTCGGGGGGCAAGCCCGCAGGGTTCAAGCTCGCCATAGGGCACCCCTGGGAATGGTTTGCCATCGCCCGCGCCATGCAGGAGACCGGCATCGTGCCGGATTTTATCGTAGTCGATGGCGGTGAGGGGGGAACCGGAGCCGCGCCCCTGGAGTTTGCCGACCATGTCGGCGTGCCCATGCGCGAGGGCCTGATGCTGGTGCACAACACCCTGGTTGGTTTGGACCTGCGTGACCGGGTACGGGTGGCGGCGGCAGGCAAGATCATTACCGCGTTCGACCTGGCCCGCACCCTGGCAATCGGCGCAGACTGGTGCAACGCCGCGCGCGGTTTCATGTTTGCGCTGGGCTGCATTCAGTCGCAGAGCTGCCATACCGGGCGCTGCCCCACCGGCGTGGCGACCCAGGACCCGGGGCGCCAGCGCGGCCTGGTGCCCGAGGACAAGGCTACCCGGGTCTACAATTTCCACCAGAATACTCTCAAGGCCCTGCGCGATCTGCTGACGGCGGCGGGAGTGACGCATCCTTCCCTGCTGGGTCCTGAGCACGTTATCCGCCGGGTCTCCCAGACCCAGGTGCGTGCACTCGGCCAGCTGTATCCATCCCTGCGGCCCGGCCAGTTGCTGCAGCCCGCGGGCAGTGACGGTTACGGCCATGTCGTGTTTGACCTGTTCTGGAAACACGCGCGAGCGGACAGCTTTGCGGCGCCGGCACGCGTTCGCGGTTAAAGCCCGGCATTCGTGGGAGTCGCCGGGTGAACAACAGCATGCGGGAAAAGATAGAACTGGAGCACGACGCGGCTCGCATCTTCATGCGCCTGTACGAAGAGCTGTCCGGCAGGCCCATGCGCCATATCTGGCATAACGAGCCGAACAAGCCCGACGTTTCCTGCTATCTCAATGGCGATCGCATGGATCTGGAGATCGCCCATATCTACGGCAGTGAGGAAGAGGCCAAGTTGATCCTTGGCCGCGAGGCCAATATCCGCACGCTGGAGGCTCTGCACCGGCTGACCCAGGTGCCCGTGGGGGATCGCCTGCTCACTGCGCTGAACACGGTGCTCGCCAGTAAATCGGTCAAGACCTACCACAGCGACAGGGTGTGGCTGGTGATTCGTAACGCCAACCCACTGTGGTCCGCAGAGGATCTCAAGCTGTGCCTGCACCGGGTGTCACTGCCATCTGCCCATCCGTTCGAACAGATCTGGGTCATCGGCGACATGGCGGGCGAGTCTGGAATCCTGCAGTTGTATCCCGGAGATGACCCTGTGCAGGGCCAGGATGCAGGCAGGTAGTGAGTACAGCAGAAAGGTAAGGAAGTGGCGCTGGGCAGGGCCTGCCC
>JBFHFJ010000004.1:0-30571 GCA_041583655.1 Haliea sp.
CCCAGCGAGCCGACAAAGCCCACCACCATGAGGAACTCACCCCAGGATAACCAGCCCGGCTCGCCAATGGGCAGCGTCAGCAGCCAGCCCAGCAGGCCGGCCTTGATCATCGCCCCGCTGAGCACTGCGCTGGCCGGCGTCGGTGCCACCGGGTGCGCCAGTGGCAACCAGAAATGCAGCAGGGGCAATCCGGCCTTGACCCCAAAGCCGGCGAGCAACAGGGCCAGGATGAGCCAGCCATCGGCACCGGCTGCTGTTATGCCGGCTGCCACATCGGCCAGCAGCAGGCTGTCTGCGGCGCGAAACGCCAGCAGGAACCCCGCCAGCAGGGCCATTTCACCGCACAGGGCCATGACCAGGTAGACCCGCCCGGCGAAACGCGCGCGGTCGCTGCCCTCATGTACCACCAGGCCGTAGCCGGCAAAGGTCATCACGGTGAAGAACAGGTAGAAACCGGGCATGTCAGCGGCCACAACCAGGCCAAGATTGCCGGCCAGGGTAAAGCCCCAGAAAACGCAGAACCGGCGCAGGTGGTCAGCGCCCAGGTAGCCAACCGCATACAGCCCCGCCGCACTCCACAGCAACGCGGTCAGCAACAGGAAGCTGCGCCGCAGCTCGTCCAGCATCCAGGTGCTGCCGAACAGCAGCCAGGGCAGCTCCACTGTCCACGGCTGGGCAGAAAACAGCGCCAGGGCCAGCGCCGGCAGCGGCAGCAGCGGCAGGGTCGCGCGCAGGGCACCGCGCCAGGCGCCGCGCAGTGCCAGCAAGGGATACAACAGCGGCAGCAGCACGCTGGCTGCGAGCAGTGCACCGGGCGGCAGGCTGTTCACGGCAGGTACATCCGCACCGCGATCAGCTGCGCCCAGGACAGCGGGCTGACAGCCGTGGCCGCCAGCAGGCCGACCAGCACCAGCATCAGCATGGTGACCAGAGGGGGCCAGAACAGCCAGGGATTGGTTTCCAGCCGACCCCAGCGCCGCTCCTCCGGCCAGGGTGCGGCGACCGGGAGAAACCAGAGCCGGTAGACAATGGGCAGGAAGTAGGCGGCATTGAGCAGGCTGCTGAGCAAGAGCACCGGCACCACCCACTCCATCTGGGCCGCCAGGGCGCCGGCACCCAGTGTCCATTTGGTGATGAATCCGGCCAGTGGTGGCACCCCGATCATGCCCAGCGCTGCTGCGGTAAAGGCCACCGAGGTTGCCGGCATTCTGGTGCCGGCGCCGTCCAGCTCGTCCACCCGGTGCACCCCCAGGGTCTCGGCATAGTTCCCGGCGCAGAAGAACAGGGTAATCTTCATGATGCCCTGGTGCAGCAGGTGGACCAGGCCGCCCACCGTCCCGAGGGGCCCGAACAGGGTCACCCCCAAAACGATGTAGGACACCTGGCTGATGGTCGAGAATGCCAGCCTTCGTTTCAGGTCGCGCTGCCACAGGGCGCGCACCGAGCCGTAGAGGATGGTAAACGCGGCAAGCCAGGCCAGGGGTTCCAGCAGCCCCTGCCGATAGGCAAAATCGATGCCGAAGATGTCGTAGACTACCCGCACAATGCCAAAAGCCCCCGCCTTCACCACCGCCACCGCATGCAACAGGGCGCTGACAGGCGCGGGAGCCACCATCGCCTGGGGCAGCCAGCCGTGCACGGGAAACATGCCCGCCTTGACCGCCAGGCCGCCCACCAGCAGCAAGAAGACCAGCGCCAGCTGGCCGTGCAACGCGGGATCAGCCCCCTGGAAATGGCCTGTATCGCGAAACGCCAGGTCACCCGCCAGACCGTGCAGCCAGGCAATGCCCAGCAACAACACCACGCCACCGCCCAGGGTGTAGATTATGTAGTTGCGGCCCGCCTGCAGGGCCCTCGTAGTGCCCCGGTGCACCACCAGCGGATAGGTGGACAGGGTGAGCATCTCGTAGAACAGAAAGAAGGTGAACAGGTTCCCGGCCAGCGCGATCCCCGTAGTGCTGGCCACGCACAGGCTGAAGAAGCCGAAGAAGCGGCTGCGGTTGGGCGAATCTTCCAGGTACCCGACCGCGTAGATCGTGGTCAACAGCCAGAGTACCGCCGACAGCCCGGCAAACAGCATAGCCAGGGCATCCGCGCGCAGCAGGAAGCTCACCCCGGGCAGCATGGTGAAACCCACGCTGAAATCCATCCCGTGGAATACGCCCCAGGTCATCGCCGCGACAACAGCCAGCTTCAGCACAGCGGCCAGCAGGTTGACCAGCGTGCGCAGGCGGTGGCTGCTCTCGGGCAGGGCAAAGATCACCACCGCCGCCAGCAGTGAACTGAGCAGGGCGAGTATCGGCAGCAGCGCAGGGAGACTCATGGCCGCACCGCCACATCGGCGGCCACCTCAAAAGGCAGGGCCATTACCGACAACACCGGCTCCGCCACCAGGCCCAGCCCCAGAGCCAGCAGGGCCAGGATCATCGGTATGGCTTCCAGCGTCTTCGGTGGGTAGTAGAAATCGTCACTGGCGCTGTCCTCCAGGAAGGACGCGCGGTAAATACGGAAGACGTAGGCGGCCGCCATCAGCCCGCCCAGCAGCAACACTGCGATCCACCACCACTGGCCACTGGCGAGGCTGGCCTGGAGCAGGAGCCACTTGGCCGCAAATCCTCCCGTCGGCGGCATGCCCATCAGGGACACTCCGGCCAGGCCAAAGGAGAACAGGGAGAACGGCAGGAAGTGGCTGACTCCGCCCAGCGCATCCACCCGCTTGCTGCGCACCGACTGGATCAAATTGCCGGCCGCAAGGAACATCGCTGCCTTGGCCAGGGCGTGACTGATGACCTGCAGGGTAATGCCCTGCTGCGCCAGCCGGGAAACCGGTTCCGCCACGGCATAGGTCAGCGGAAACAGCAGGAACAGGTAGCCGATCTGGGCCACCGAGGAGTAGGCCACGACCTGTTTGAGGAAGGGCTGGCGGAAGGCGAGCCAGCTACCCCACAGTACCGCTGCCGCACCCAATACACCGATGCCCTGGGCCAGCAGCTGGGACCCGAGGCGATCCCCAAGCTCCAGCCACAGGCGGGCGGCAATATAGAAAGAGGCCTTCACCACCAGGCCGGAGAGCAGGGCGCTGACCGGGGACCGGGCGATGCCGTGGGCTGGCGGCAACCAGCCGTGCAGGGGAAACAGCGCGGTCTTCAGGGCGAGGCCCGCCAGCATCAGCAACAGAGCCAGGGCTGCAGATGGCTCCGCCGCGCCCACAACTTCGGCAATGCCCGCCAGGGACAGGGTGCCAAACTGCCCGTACAGCAACGCCACCCCGAGCAGATAGACCAGGGAACCCAGCAGGGCCGCAAACAGGTAGCGCAGCGCCGCACGCAGGGCCGCCGCCTCGCCACCAAGGGCCACCAGCCCCACCGCAGCCAGGCTGATCAGCTCCAGGCCAACGTAGAGATTGAACAGGTCGGCGCCCAGCCAGACACCGTTGAGCCCGGCCCAGAGAAACCAGAACAGAGGCCAGAAGTAGCGCTGCCAGGGTTTGCGGGGGTCCAGGTAGACCCCTGCGTGCAAACCACAGGCGGTGGCCACCGCGGCTGTCAGCAGGACAAAGGTTACCGCCAGCCCGTCCACCCGCAAAGCGATGCCCAGCGGCGCTTCCCAGCCTGCCAGGGCGTAGAAAAAACCGCCGCCATCGGCCACGGCGAACCAGAGCGACAGGGATACCAGCACCTGGATCAGCATGCCCAGCCAGCCCAGCCAGCGGCCCCGACGGAAATCCAGCAGCAGGGACAGCGCCGCCCACGCCAGGGGCGTGAACAACAGGCCCGCCATCAACCACTGATTCAAGACTGCCCGTCCCCGTCGTCTGCGAGCGAGGTGCGCCCGGTCAGGTGGAAATAGCGCCGGATCAGCACTATCGCCAGCGCGGTAGCGGCGATCGCCACGACAATGCCCGTAAGTACCAGCGCCTGCGGCACCGGGTCCGGGCCATCGCGATGCTGGGCAAGCCCCACCAGCACCAGGAAAACGCCAGAGCCAAGCACGTTGAAGGCCAGCAGCCGCCGCAGCAGATGGCCCAGCAGCAGGAACCCCCCCAGGCCAATACCGCAAAGGCAAACCCCCGCGAGGGCGTAGAGCAGAGCTGAACTCACGCCCCGTCACCCTCCTCCGGTTCGTGCGCGGAGCTGATCGGGGCCGCCACGAACAGGGCGAGCAGTATCATGCCGATCGACAGCGTCAGGACCATTTCAATACCGAGAATCAGGCCACCGGCCATACCCGGCGGATAGGCAAGAAACGCCTCTCCCGCCAGGACACTGGCAATCGCCACCAGCAGGAACACCGCGAAACCCAGCACCAGGCCAAGGCGCAGGAGGACCCCCGGACGAATGAACGCCATTGGCAGTCCGCCCAGGCGCATCAGCACACCGGTGGCAGCCAGCACCGCACCGGCCTGGAATGCACCACCGGGGCGGTGCGAACCCGCCCATAGCAGGTAGGCTGCCAGCAGCAACATGAGCGGCACAAACCAGCGTTGCAGGGCATAGAGCAGGATGTCCGAACTGCGCAAGGCCGGATCCTCCAGGGACCGGGTGCTGGCCAGGGATATTCCCGACATGCCGGCAATCACCAGTACACCGATCTCGAGGAGCGTATCGTAGCTGCGGAAATTGAGCAGAACCGCCGTGGTCGGGTGCTCCACGCCACTGCGCCGGAGACTCTCCGCCAGCTGTTGCGGCAGGTCCGACGCGACCGCAGACCCGGCGGCGTGCAGTACCGCCAGCCCCAGGGCGATGGTCAGGCCCGCACAGCCAGCCAGAGTCAGCAGTACCAGCAGCCTGCGCATCAGCCCTCCTCCCCGGGCGGCTGTTGCCGAAGCCTGCCGCGCTGGAAATGGCTGACCGCGTCCAGCAGCAACACCCCGGTCAATCCGGCGCCGATTGCCGCTTCGGCAAGGGCAATGTCAGGTGCCTGCAGGCGGACCCAGGCCAACGCCATCAGCAGTCCAAAGGCCATGAACATCACCACCGCCCGGAACAGGTCGCGGGACAACAGAGCGGCGAGCGCGGTTCCCAGCAGGGACGCTATCAGGAGACCGTCCAGCACCCCGCTCACGGGCCACCCCCGCTGTCACTGCTGCCGCCCATAGCGCGCACCGCCCGCCCCACGAGATGGGCTGCGGTGGCACTGGCCGCCAGCGCCACCAGCCAGACCAGCAGGATTTTGGCCGCCGTGGCCGCGCCCGCAACCGCTGGCAGCAGGCCCAGGACAATGCAACCGAGCCCCAGGTTATCTGCCTTGGTCAGGGCATGGATGCGGGTAAGGGTGTCCGGCAGGCGAAACAGGCCAAGGGTACCAACCGCGAAAAACAGGCAACCCGCCACCAGGAGCAGGGCCTGCAGGATGAACAGCAGATTGTCAGGCATCGCGGCGCTCCCCCGCCCTGTCGGCGTGGGCAATGCGCAGGACGCGGGTGACAAACGCCACCGTGGCCAGCACTGACAGCAGCGCCAGCACCAGCGCCACATCGCGCAGCGCCGGCTCTCCCTGGGACTCCGCCAGCACCAACAGCAGGGCGACCCCGGTCGTGCCAAACAGCTGGGAAGCCAGCATGCGATCCGCCGGGGCGGGGCCCCGCCAGATCCGTACCAGGCCCAGTAACAGGAGCGCCAGGAGGGCCGCTGCGACGGCGTCCAGCAGCAGCGCCATCAGGAAAATATCCGGGCAATCCGCAGCTCGGTGCGCGCCACATCCTCGCGCACGGGCAGGGCGGTATCCAGGCAGTGCAGCTCCAGCTCATTGCCGCGCAGGGTGACGCTCAGGGTTCCGGGCAACAGCGACAGGGCATTGGCCAGCAGCCAGCGCGGGCGCCCCTCCGCGAGCGATGTGGTATAGGTCAGGTAGCCGGGTTTGAGCGGCAGGCGCGGTGACAGCAGGCGCCGGGCGACATCGACCCCGGCAACCACGGAGCGCAGGAGAAAGTATCCGGCAAACACGCCGGTAGCGGCCAGCCCTGGACGTCGCGCAGCCGGTGGAAAAAAACGCAGTGAAAACAGGGCAACCAGTCCCGCCGCCCCGAGGCCGAAACCGGCGGCGCCGGGCTTCCCCTCCGTCAACGCCCACCAAACCAGCATCAAAAGGGCTGTACGGACGACTGCGCTGCCTGCATAGGCCATATCGGCTCCCTTCCCCGGGCATGCAAAAAGATGCCGGCGCCTCCCGCGCCGGCACGCATCACGAACTATACCATTTGCCGGCTCCCCGGCGACCATCGCGATCCGCCGTCGGCCCGCCTTTGCCATGCCGGTCCAGCTACACTATGCTCAGGCTTTACCGCCGCCGACGCACCCCTGCATTCATGACTGTCCAGATTTCCCAGGCCGAAGGCGCCCGCCTGCTCAAGCTGGCCACCAACGCGTCCGTCACGATTGCCGTGATCCTGATTGCCGCCAAGGGGATTGCCTACTGGCAAACGTCCTCCATGAGCATCCTCGCCTCCCTGGTGGACTCGCTGATGGATTCCGGGGCCTCGCTGCTCAACCTCTTTGCCGTGCGCTATGCCCTGGTCCCCGCTGATCGCCAGCACCGTTTCGGCCACGGCAAGGCGGAGTCGATCGCCGCCCTCGCCCAGAGCACATTCATCATCGGCTCGGGCCTGTTCCTGATGTTTGAGGCAGCCAGGCGGCTGGTCGACCCCGCCCCATTACAAGCCTATGGCCTGGGCCTGGCGGTGATGCTCTTCACCATCGCGGCAACTGCCGGGCTGCTGGTGCTGCAGGGGCATGTGATCCGGCGCACGGGCTCGGCCGCGATCCGCGCGGACGCCTTGCACTACCGCACCGACCTGCTGACCAACTCTGGCGTTATCGTCGCTTTGCTGCTGGCCCAATACGGCTGGCCGGGCATGGACCCGCTGTTTGCCATCGCCGCGGGCGTTTACATTCTCTGGTCCGCACGCGGGATCATGCGCGATGCATTCAATGAGCTGCTGGACCGGGAGTTACCCGACTCCCAGCGGGCGCAGATTCTGGCCATCGCCGAGGGGCACCCCGAGGTGCGCGGCGTGCACGACCTGCGCACGCGCAGCTCCGGGCGCATTGACTTTATCGAGATGCACCTGGAGCTGGACGGCAGCATGTCGCTGTTTCGCTCCCACACCATCTCCGATGAGGTGGAGGCGGCCATCATGGCCGCAATGCCCGCCGCGGACGTGGTGATTCACCAGGATCCCGCCGGGATCGTCGAGACGCAGCAGGACGAACAGCTGCAGTGAGCCTGGCAATGGTCACCACGCCCTCACCGTACCTTTGACGGCCCGCGCGGTTCCGGCTACCATCGCGCCCTGACGCGGGTGTAGTTCAATGGCAGAACTTCAGCTTCCCAAGCTGATAGCGTGGGTTCGATTCCCATCACCCGCTCCACTCTCCTTTTCGCCAGCCCTGCCGACTTGCCTGCATGCTTAAAGCCTGGGCGCCTCCCCCTGGGCCTGGCGCTTCTGAATCGCCTGGGACTGCAGCTGGTCAACCCAGGCAGATCGACTGCGCTCGGTTGCCACCATTGCGCCCAGGTCATACATCTCGGCTTGAAATTCGCGTACGGGATCACCCACGAAATAGTAGGACAAGTAGACACCGCAGATTGTCGGGTCGGAGGGGATCAGTCCACGCCCCGTGTTACTGGCGCTGCGTTTGATCAGGTAGTCTTCCGTGGCCGCATTGGCCAGAAGGCTTTCACCCAAGCCGGCGGACAAATCAATCACCACATTATCCTGGTAGTCCCGCCCCCTTACGCAGGATACCTTGCTGCGCCCCTCCCAGACGGGCTGCGACGTACCGGTGCGGCTAAAGCCGCTGGGTGGGCCATACTTCGCAACCAGGCTCTCCATGAATTGCGTGGACGTTGGTGGATTGGACATCAAGGCGGATCTGCCTACACCGATCGCGAGAACGTCCTCATTTGGACCAGAGAAGTAGACCCGGATTGTCGCCCCCTGGCTGGCTTGATGGGCCTCCAGCCGGTCCAGAAATTCGGGTGATTTCAGGACATGGTTGACACCATCGCTATAGTTGAACGCCGCCCAGATGTCGGCGATCTCAAGCTGCGGATCAAACGATGCAAGCGCCGCCCTTACCTCAGCCTCGGTCATGCCGATCCGGATCCCGGCGATGTCCATCTGATCCTCCCGGATGCCCTCGCTCCAGGCAGGAACGGCGACCAGGGTACAGAGCAAAACACTGATGACGACATTCATTGTGAACCTCCGGGTGGAACCACAACAGGTGCGAACTGGTAAATCCACAGCATAGTCGCTCTTGCAAAACCGTCAATCAGCTCTGAACGTGCAGGACAGCCACCCCGAAGCAACGGTTCCACGCTGCGTGGCGCTGCCTATCTGTCTATAATGGCACCCCCTGATTTCGAGGTAAGCTGATGGATATCGCGTGTTCCGTATTCACCCCCTGGCACTCCCTGGCCGGCGGCCTGCTGATCGGCCTGGCCGCCAGCATCCTGCTGCTGGCCAATGGCCAGATCGCCGGCATCAGCGGCATCCTGGGCAACCTGCTGCAGCGCAGCGGGCTGCAGGACTGGCGCATCGCCTTCGTTGCGGGGCTGATCCTGGCACCACTGCTGTTGCTGCCCCTGCTCCCTGCCACCGGCCCGTTCCGCCCGTCGGTGCCGGTCGCGACAGGCCCGGATATCCTGCGCCTGCTGGCCGGAGGCTTCCTCGTCGGGCTGGGAACCCGCATGGCCAACGGTTGCACCAGCGGCCACGGGGTCTGTGGCCTGGCGCGTTTTTCCCCGCGCTCCCTCGCCGCGGTGCTGACCTTCATGCTGGCCGGCTTCGCCACTGTCTTTGTCTGGCGTGAAACCTGGGGGTTGCCGCTGTGAGATCCACACTCTCGTCACTCATCGCCGGCCTCCTGTTCGGCGCCGGATTGCTCCTGTCGGGCATGGTCAACCCCGCCAAGGTGATTGGCTTCCTCGACATCGCCGGCGCCTGGGACCCGTCCCTGGCACTGGTCATGGTGAGCGCAATCCTGGTGTCCTGGATCGGCGTACAGCTGGCGCTGCGGCGCGGCACCGGCGACAGCAACACTGCGCCGCGGCGCGGCATTGACCGGCCCCTGCTGGTCGGCAGTGCCCTGTTCGGCATAGGCTGGGGGGTGACCGGTTTCTGTCCGGGCCCAACGGTCGCCGCCCTGGGGATGGGGTTCTGGCCCGCGTCAATCGTGGCCATCGGCCTGGTGGCAGGGCTCTGGGCCGGCAACCGGCTGTCAGCGTGAGGGGATGCTGTACACCCCGCTGAGCGCCGCATGATCGGACAGCTGGCGCCACGGACCACTGGCAAGGCAGGCACAGGCATGGGCCTTGAGCCCCCGGGCGTAGATCCGGTCCATTGGCAGGACCGGCAGCCAGACCGGGAAGGTCCGGGCGTGGCGACCGGTCAACTCGCTGAACAGCTCGCGCACGTCCAGGTTGTCTTCGAAATGCCGTGAAGCGCGTAACTTCCAGTCGTTGAAATCACCCGCTATCAGCAATGGCTCGTCGTGGGGCACATGGCTCTCGATACGCGCGACAAGGGTATCCAGCTGGCGGCTGCGCTCGGACTGAAACAGGCCCATGTGCACACACAGCAGGTGGAGCGGCTGGCCGCCGGGCAGCTCGACTATCCCGTGGAGAATGCTGCGGCTGGCCAGGCGGTGATTGGAAATGTCGATGTTTTCCCAGAAGCGAAAGGGATATTTGCTGAGAATGGCGTTGCCGTGGTCGCCCTTGCGGTAAATCGCATTCTTGCCGTAGGCGTAGTGGGGCCACAGACGGTCGGCGAGGTACTCGAAATGGGGCACATCGGGAAAATCCCCCAGTTTTTTCCGGTAGCGCCGGGTCGAGCCGTGAATTTCCTGCAGAAACACCACGTCCGCGTGCTCCTCTTCCAGCAGCTCGCGAATGCGTCCGAGTACAAAGCGCTGGTTGCCCGCGCTGAAACCCTTGTGGATGTTGTAGGTGAGCGCCTTGATTTCCATGTGGGTGCAGCATAGCTCCGGGTGAAAAAGCCACTGGGTGCCTGACCGGCTGAGAAAACCATTATGGGACCAGCAAATCGGCGCCCGGTCTATAGCTTTTACGCCAGAGATAGAAAAACCCGGGGCGCAGCCGCACCCCGGGCTCTAATTGTCGCTGCCGTCACCGTGGTGACAGCAGCGCGCTGAGCGGTTCTCGGACCGGTTTGCTCAGAGAGAAAGCTCCAGTTCAACACTGTAGAAGCGGGGCTCACCCGGGTAGGCCGGTGCAAAACCGAGGCCGGAGAAGTCGAGGACGCTGTGGAAGTACTCCTCGTCAAAGCAGTTCCGGCAGCGCAGCATCACCGACAGCTTGCCATCATCGCGCTCCCAGCCTACTGTCGCATTCGCGATCTCGTAGGACGTCTCACCGATGGGAGCGTTGTTCAGGGAAACGAAGTGGTCGCCGATAACGCTGTAGTCGAAATTGGCGATGAGCGAGCCCATGCCATCCCGCAGCGGATATATGGCAGATACCCCGATCTTGCCCTGGAATTCAGGCAGTCGCTGCAACTCATCGCCCAGTGCCTCGGAGAGGCCGGGCGGCAGGTCGTCGGCGTACTCGCCTTCCATCCAAGCGGCATTGGCGTAGATATCCACAATGGAGTTCACACGGTAGGTGCCCTCGGCCTCGACACCATAGATCTCGGCGTCAGTGGTCGCCCCGGTAAAGCCGCCGTTCACGTTGGTGTACGTATTGAACAGATCCTGGAAGTCGGTGTAGAACGCAGCGAAGTTGGTCCGGACCCGGTTGCCAAACAGCTCCGCTTTCAAACCGACCTCATAGGAATCAACAATTTCGGGCGGGAAATCCGTTACTTCATTGGGCGTCGGGAAGACAAGGCGAGCAAGCCAACCGCCCGACTTGAAGCCGCGCGAGTAGCTGCCATACAGGTTCAGGTCATCGTTGAGCGCATAGCTGGCGCCCACCCGCGGCGTGAACTCTTCAAAGTCCAGTTCCACAGGGGTACCCAGCGCGACCACAGAACTGGTATCGAACGCCAGCTGGCCTCCGGTAGAGTTGAAGCCGATCGGAGTGCGGTTGATATAGAACTGGGTGGCGAAATCCTTCTCTTCCTTGGTGATGCGTCCGCCGAGGAAAACCGACAACTCATTGTTTACATTCCAGGTTACTTCACCGTAGGCCGCGTAACTCTCCACCTCTGTCTGGATGAACTGTTCGTTCCAGATGGGCGGGAGCGTGAACAGCCCGCCCGCTCCGTCCGGCACGCGAATATTGAACTCGTTACCCAGGAACGATTCGCTGTCTTCCTCGAAATAGTACAAACCCGCCGTGTAGTCGAAGGCGCTGTCAGCGAAGCTGCCGGACAGGTTGAACTCCTGACTGAACTGGTCTGACTCATTGTCAGTGTACAACTCATAGATAGGCGTGACGGTATCCGACAGATCCAGGTTGTATGTCTGGATGGTCTTGCGCACCGCCGTGACGGACTTGAGAGTGGTAGTCGGGTTGATCGACCACTCGGCAGTCAGCGCCGTACCGGACGTGCGGCCCAGGTTGGATTGTTCGGTGTCGGAAAACAGGCGGAACAGGCTGCCACTGGTCGGTACACCCGGCAGGCCGGGCAGGGGTGCCAGATTGGCGGGATACACGGAGTTGCTGTCGTCCTCCATGATGTCCGCTGTCCAGATAAAGCGCAGGTCGTCCGTAGCCTGGTACAGCGCTGCGATTCTTGCACCGTAGAAGTCCATGTCGTTGACATCTTTGTTCAGTGTCACGTTCCGCGAGTAGCCGTCCTGCTTGGACTTCATCAGGTTCACGCGAACCGCCAGCTTGTCGTCGATGACCGGTGTATTGAAGCTGGCACGCCCCCACGCCTGGCCATGGTTGCCAAAGCCCAGGTTGAGGCGGCCCTCTGTCTCAAAAGCTGGCTCCTTGGTGATAACCTTTACGGCACCGGCAGACGAGTTGCGGCCGTAAAGTGTCCCCTGCGGCCCGCGTAGCACCTCAATACGCTCCAGGTCGTACAGCGCGAAGTTGTTCACCCCCTGGCGCGCGATGAAGACATCGTCGACGTACACACCGACCGCGGGATCGACGGTCACAATGGATTCGGTCGTACCGATACCGCGCAGGAAGAAGGTGACCGCTGTGGCCTGGCCCACGTTGTTGGAGCCGATAAGGCCCGGCACTTCGGTGAAGATATCCTCCGTGCTGAGAACCTGGCGGCGCTCAAGCCCCTCCCCGTCGAGGGCTGTCACCGCGATGGGTACCGTTTGCAGGTCGCCCGAACGGCGCTGCGCAGTTACCACCAGTTCCTCAAGGACCGAGGAGGCAGCCGCACGTTCCTGAGTGATACCTGCTGTGTGCCAGGTACCCGCGAAAGCTGCTACGGCAGCAGCCAGAACACTTTTCTTCATCATTGGTAACTTCCCCCAGAGTAAGCGCGTACGGCGCAGCGCAGCGCGTCAAAGTTGAACCGGACTCAAACCACCCCTAATCTAGCACAAATTACTTTCATGAAAAGAGAAATATGTAAGTTCTCTTTTCAACCGGAATGACATCGGCGATACTCGGGGTGCACCGCGACACAGATTCGCCAGCCCACGGAGACCCACAGATGTTTCTCATTGACGGCACCTGCCACCCCTACAACTTCAGCGAAGAAAACCTGGTCGGCCGGTTCGGCAAGGGCTTTGCCGATGTGCTCTTCAGCTATCACCCGAACGTCAATCCCCCCGAGTTCGCGCTGTCGAGGGAGGAGTGGAATCATGACTGGCAGCCGGAAGAGTTCATCGAGACCATGTTTCTCGAGAGTGATCTCGACATGATCTGCATGCACTCACTGCCAATCTTCGACGCCTTCCACGATGGCGGATCCTCGGCAGAGAAAGGCGCCTGGCTCAAGGCGCACTACCCCGAGCGGGTGTTGTGGTATGCGGGAGTGGACATGTTTGAGGGGCCCAAGGCGCTCGAAGCGGCCAGGAAGTATATCGACCAGGGGGCGGACGGGCTCAAATTCTACCCCGCGCGCTACGTCAACGGTCGCACAACGGCATGGCGCATGGATGACGAGGGCCTGGTGTACCCCATACTTGAAGCGGCGCAGAAGGCGGGCATCAACAACGTTGCCATCCACAAAGTACTGCCGATTGGCCCGATCAGCGCTCACGGCATGCAGGTAGATGACCTGGCCGCCGCAGCCAACGCCTTCCCCGAGATGAATTTCCAGATCATCCACGCGGGCTTCATGTTCGTGGACGAAACCAAGATGCTGCTGGGCAATTTCCCCAACATCTACGCCACGATGGAGGCCAGCTTGCTGCTCGCCATGCTGAACCCCCGGATGATGGACAAGATCCTCGACGAGTTCCTGCTCTACGGCGGCCCCGAACGCATCATATTCGCTTCCGCCGCCGTCAACCCTCACCCCCAGGTAGTGCTGGATGGTCTCGCTGCCTACAACCTGCCGGAAACCTCCCCTATCCAGCTGACCGAGGACGTACGCAGCCTTATCATGGGGGGCAACCTGGCGCGCCTGCACGGTATAGATACAGCGGCCCGCAAGAAAGCGCTGGCCGACGATGCCCTGAGCAGGCAGAAAAATGAAGAAGGTCGCCGCATGCCGTTTTCCAGCGTTCGTGCGAGAATGCAGGCATGATTCCCGAAGTGCCTCCCGGCTCCACTGGCTCCGGTTCCTCTCCCCGGGTATTGCAGCCCCGGGATGTGGAACACAGCCTGCACAGCGTGGTCGACCCCTGCATGGAGGCGGCAGGACTGGGGCTTTCCGTGGTCGACCTGGGCCTGGTCAGGGAAATTCGCGTCACTGAGACAGAGATTGCCGTGGAACTGGGCCTCACCGAACCCGGCTGTGGATTCACCCATGCCCTGGTGACCCGCATCGACGACGTGCTCGCAAGTATCGCCAACGGTCGCCAGGTCAGCACTACCTTCAACTGGTCCGACCCCTGGACCGAGGACCGCCTGAACGAGCATGGCAGGTCTGTCATTCACAACGCCCGGGCACGTGGCGACAACATTATCGCCAGCACCCGGTTCCAGCCATGACACAGCACCGCTGGCCACTTCTGTTCTCGGAGGGTATTCGCGCAGCGGGTGGCAGGCAGCCTGACAAGATAGCCCTGCGACTGCGCACAGGCACCGACATCGACGCCGAGATCAGCTACCGCGAGCTGGTTCGGGAAATGAACCGCGCCGCCCATGCAGGCCTTGGCGGGCTCGGCCTGAAGCGCGGTGACCGCGTTGCGCTCGTGGCACCCAACAGCCGCTACTACATCAGCCTTACCTGCGGCCTTGGCTCGGTCGGCGTGATCGTGGCCACGCCCAACCCCAAATTGGCCCCCGCCGAAATCGCGGCCATATGTCGCGATGCCGGCGCCCGCGTGGTCTTCTGCGACCCGTCGCTGCACGATGCACTGCTCGGTGCCGATATGCCCGGGGTCGAGGCGATCATTCCGCTCGACCACAGCTTCCCCGAATGGCTCGCCCGCGGCAGCGACGCGACGCCGGCGGCCGAAGCTCTTGCACGCCACGAAGACGATTTCGTTCTTCCCTACACCTCGGGTACAACCGGCGAGCCCAAGGGTGTACGCATCAGCCATATCAGTCGCGTGCTCACACTCTACGGTATGGGCGTGGAATATGGCTGCTTCGGCCCCGATGACCGCTTTCTCGGCATCGCTCCCCTGTGCCACGGCGCGGGGTTCGCCTTCAACCTGGCGCCACTCTACTTCGGCGCCAGCTGTGACCTGATGACGGCGTTTGACCCCGAAGCCACCATCGACCTCATCGTCGACGACGGGCCCACCGGTATATTCCTGGTCCCCACACACTTCACGGCGCTGTTCAGTGCGCCGGAAGCGGACCTCCAGCGCCTGTCCCGGAACCGGCTACACGCAATCATCTCCAATGCAGCAGCCCTGGAGCAGCCGCTCAAGGAAGAGATTGTTTCCCGTTTCGGCGATGACCGCCTGCACGAGTGCTACGGTTCCACCGAGGGCAGTATTGTCACCAGCCAACGTCCGGCAGACCAGCTGCGCAAGACCCGCTGTGTCGGCCTGCCGTTTATCAATACGGAAATCGCCTTGCTCGACGACAATGGAGCACCCGTGCCACGCGGAACGCCCGGCGAGCTGTTCAGCCGCTCGCCCTACCTTTTCAGCGGCTACTGGAACAAGCCGGAGAAAACCCTGGAGTGCATGCGCAATGGCTGGGTGACCGCGGGCGACATCGCGCTGCAGGATGATGAGGGTTATTACTATATCGTCGACCGCAAGAAAGATATGGTGGTTTCCGGTGGGGTGAATATCTATCCCCGGGAAATAGAAAATGTGATCAACCGGCACCCGGATGTGGTTGAGTCCGCAGCCTTCGGCACCCCCGATCCCACCTGGGGCGAGCGCCTTGAGATCGCTATCGTCTTTCGCCAGCAGGGCGCAAAGCCAGATGACGATGCCCTCGCGGCGTTCTGTGCGAACCACCTGGGCAGACAGAAAATACCCAAGAAATTCCACGAAATCACCGCCCTGCCCAGAAATGCCATGGGCAAGGTTACCAAGGCCAGGCTGGTTGAAACGTTCAGCCGCAGGGACGACGTCGGCGACAACTGAAGTCGCCACAGGGTCCGGAACCAGACACAACAAGGAGACAGCGCATGCAGTTTGATCCCGCGAAGGCCACTCTCATTATCATCGACATGCAGAACAGTTTCTGCAAGCGCGACGGCCGTGTGGCCGCCATCGGCCTGGACACCCAACAGTGTGAACAGGCCATTGAGCCCTGTGCTCGCGTCCTCGCCGCCGCCCGGGCCGCCGGAATGCCGGTGATTTTCACCCGCTACGTCTACCAGCCAGACTATGCAGACGGAGGCGTTATGGTGGAGCATCTGATGCCGGAGCTGGCTCAGTTCAGCGCTCTGCAGGCGGGCACAGCGGATGCGGACATTGTCCCGGAACTTGTGGTAGCCGACGGTGACATCGTAGTCGACAAGAATCGACCAAGTTCATTCTACGGCACCCAACTGGACGCGATTCTCCAGGATATCGATCGCCCGCAGCTACTGGTATGCGGCGTCACCACAAACTGCTGTGTCGAGAGCACGGTTCGCGACGCCAGCCACAGGGACATGCAGGTATTCATCGTTGGCGATGCCTGTGGCGAGCTCGACGAGGAACGCCATCGCGTTTCCCTGCGCACCATGGACATGCTGTTTGGGGATGTCATCAGCAGCGCTGACGTCGCGGCGGCAGCCGGCAACCCCATGACTGCATAAAGCCCCGCTTTACGCGGGGCTCTAGACCTCTGGCCCGGTGACGGCGGCATGGCACGGCCCTCCAGGACCTGCCCCGCCCCCCGCCGGGACGTCAGCATCAGAAGACCACTGTCACCTCGTTGGAGCACTGGCCACCGTCACCACAGACCCGGTAGCTGTAGGTTCCGCCACCCTTGCCCAGCGCATCCACGTATCCGGTTTCTCCATTGATGGAGAGAATCGGGACGCCGTTGCGCAGCAGATTACCGGACGACAGGCCCTGCCAGTTCAGATTGACTGTCTTCTCACCTTTGACCTTGTAGGCGTTCGCGGTCAATTCGATGGAAGATGCAGCCAACGTCGTTACGCTGGCAGTGGCTTCCGCGCTCTCGCCAGACGCATTGAATGCAACCACGGCGTAGTCATAGCGGGTATCAGGGAGCAGCTCGCGATCGACAAAAGTGGTTTCGCCGGCACCCACATTGCCCGCGGATTGCCACCCGCCACCAGCAACTGAACGCCGTATGCGGAAACCGTACTCATCATCGGAGCTGTCCTGCCAGGTCAACTCGACTTCCGAAGATGACAGAGCCTGTGCCGCCAGGAACGCCGGCGCCGCCGGCGCGGTACCGCCGGTCCCGCCTTCGCTGACGGAGCGCACCCGCAGGGCATCGATAGATACCCAGTCCAGATTCCGGTTACCCACCGAGCGATCAGTGTCCCTGACCGTCAGGCGCAGCTGGCCACCGGTGGAGGGCAACGCCGCGGCGAGCGACGCAGCACCGCCGCTGAGCACAATCGGCAGCTTGACCGCGGGGCCGCCATTGAAAGCAGCAAACCATTCAAACACGTCACTGTCGCTTGAAGCGCTTGCCGCGCCTTCGATAAAGAGTGTGACATCTGACCCCGGAGCCACAGTAAACTCCCAGCTGTGTTCCAGATAGCTGTAGCGCGAGGCAGGCTTACCGCCCGATTCACGCTCCGTAATGGTCTGTGCCGTGCCATCAAGGACGTTCGTAAGACGGTAATCCCCCGCCACCGAACCGGCAACCGGCAGATCGGCGGTGGCAAACTGGTCAATGAACGGAGGCGCTGCAATCTCCAGGTTGATCTCATCAGCCGACTGCCCCCCAAGATCATCAACGACAGTCAGGCGCACCTGGAAACTTCCGGCCGTGGAGAAGGTGTGCTGGACCTGGACACCATCAGCAGTCGTGCCATCGCCGAAATCCCAGGCATACCCAACGATCTGGCCGCCATTGTCGGGATCATAGGATCCGCTTCCATCAAAGGATACGGTGAGCGGAGCCGTCCCGGCAGTCATGTCCGAACTGGCTTGCGCCACGGGGGGACGGTTTTCAACCTCTATCGCCAGGGCATCATTGTCGCTGAGACCATCTGCGCTGAGCACGGTGAGTTGCACTGTATAGGTCCCTGGTCGATCGTAGGTGTGATTCACACGTTCGCCGTCGGCTGCAAACCCATCGCCAAAATCCCAGTGCCAGGCGACGGCACCCACTGAGTCTGATGCGTCAAACCCGACATACAGCGGCGCAGTGCCCCCGACAAAGTCAGGCGCCGATGCGACGGCCTGGGGCGGCACCAGTCCGGTCGCATCTGCCACATCACCACTGAGCGTGTAGCGGCCAAGGCTGGCGTAGTCGCTGTAGCCCGTGCCCGCGGGATCCCCCTTGCCAACACCCTGGACGTGGACCGTGTATTCCCCGGCGGACAGAAATCCGGACAGTGTCGCGGACAAACCGGATTCCGGGTTGCTTACAGCCACGAGATTGCCGCCCGCATCATACAGGCTCAGCTCAATATCCAGGTTGGGGGCCACGGGTGTCGGTGTCGCCGTCAGCTCGAAACTGCCGGAGCCAGCGAACAGCTGAAACACATCGACATCCTGTCGCGTGCCGATCAGGCCCGTGACTTCAAAATCAGCCCTGACACCGTCACTGCTCAGTGCAAGACTGGCGGCAGAAGCGGCCGAATCAGGGTAGTCATCCGGACGCAGCGGCCCACCATAGGTCTGTATTCGCTGAATATCGTCCTGGGTATTATTCGCACCCGCGTATTCGCCCGCACTCCACTGTACCAGAGACTTGTTGTAGCCAACCCCCATAATCGGCGCCCATCCGGTGGCACCGGATCCATGGCCAGTGTAGTAACTGGTTCCGCCCACCACGCCGTCGTGGCTCAGATTGAAGTTATGGCCCACCTCATGCGAAATAGCCTCACCCGCACCCACCACGCCGGTATTGAACACAAAGGCCGGCTTATAGAATTCGGAGGTATCATCAAACGCGCCAAGGTAAGCGAAACCGCCACAGCCGCAGTCGGCAAAGTCATCCCTTGTGACGATAACGCGAGTGCCGAAAAATGCGTCCGAACTTCCAGAGCGGGCAATGGCGGCATCGCCGGGGTCACGCGTCGTTACATTCACATCGAAGGGTGCGTAATCTTCCGCGACCTGACGCCACATCGCCTGGATAGCGCGCAGCTCCGCATCACTGAAGGAGGATGTGTTGCCATCGGTGTCGTAGGCGGGAGAAATGATCGGATCGCCGTAGCTGATGTTCCAGGCAGTGCCTGAGGTCACATGCCCGTTGAAATCGAGATAGATCACCCTGGGAGCATCAGGCTTGCTCTGCAGATTGAAGGTTTCCGACAAGGGATAGGGAGCGGTTTGCAAGGTGTCCGTGGCGTCCGCGCCGGTTTCCGCAAGGCCGGTATCGATGTACAGCGCCCTGCCCTGCCGATCAATCCACAGCGAGGGATCTTCCCTGAGGTTGCGCGCGAATTCTGCCGTCGTCATCCCGTATGCCCTGGCGACAGCGGGCAGCGTATTACCCAAAGCCCTCACCGCGGCGGAGCCATTGACCGCAGCAGGCAGATTGACGGTGGGAAATGGATCGGGCTGCGCGTTGGCTGTAGCGGTAGCGAGCACAAACGCCGCCATGCCCGGCACCAGCGCGTGCCGCAGTAAAGAGAGTTGAGTTGTCATGGCCGCGTCCTCCATCACGTACGGCGAGCTTTCGATAGGTGAGTAATGCGCCTGTCCCTCCCGCTATGCAAGGCTTTTCTGGAGATTTACTCAATTTGAATCTGCATCTGCGGACTGGTTCCCACTGGCGGTCGTCGGGCACGGCCAGGTCATCAACCCCTGCTGCGAGGGCGTTTGTCACGATTTCTATCCACACCGGTTGCAATTGAAGGTCCCACAGGATCGGGAGCGGAGATCAATTAGTCGCCACGAAATGTTTTTTTATTACAAAAATGGCAAATTTCACTAGAAATTCATTCGCATTTTGTGCTTTTATTACAAAGTAAGATCAACAGCCCACTTGCCGCAGGTCATCCCATGCACCCTGAGATCACCCGGATCACCGCCGACATCGAAAACCGCAGCCGTTCGCTGCGCGACGACTATCTCGCCATGATCGATGAAATGGGCGCTAACCCGGTCGACCGCACGCGCCTGAGCTGCGGCAACCTGGCCCATGGCTTCGCGGCCTGCTCCAGCGAGGAAAAGTCCGTCATCAAGATGATGGATGCCGCCAACGTAGGCATTATCACCGCCTACAACGACATGTTGTCGGCACACCAGCCTTATGCCGACTACCCTACCCTGATCAAAGCCGCGGTGCGCGCCACCGGCGGCACCGCGCAGGTGGCTGGCGGCGTGCCCGCCATGTGTGACGGCGTTACCCAGGGCCAAGACGGCATGGAGCTGAGCCTGTTCAGCCGCGACAACATTGCCCAGGGCACCGCCATCGCTCTGTCCCACCAGATGTTCGACGCCGCCCTGTTGCTCGGCATCTGCGACAAGATTGTGCCGGGCTTGCTGATCGGGGCCCTGCAGTTCGGCCACCTGCCGGTGATGCTGGTCCCCGCGGGCCCCATGCCGTCGGGCCTGCCCAACAAGGAAAAAGTTCGCATCCGGCAACTGTTCGCCGAAGGCAAGGTCGGCCGGGACGAACTGCTGGCAGCGGAAAGCGCCTCTTATCACTCACCCGGCACCTGTACCTTCTACGGTACCGCCAACACCAACCAGATGATGGTGGAGGCCATGGGCCTGCAGCTACCGGGCAGCTCCTTCGTCAACCCGGGTACACCGCTCCGGGATGCACTGACCCGATTCGCCGCGGAACAGGTCACCCGCATTACCGCATTGGGTAACGACTACCGGCCGCTGGGCCGCGTGGTGGATGCCAAAGCCCTGGTCAACGCCCTGGTCGCGTTGCTGGCCTCCGGAGGTTCTACCAACCACTGTATACATCTGGTTGCCATCGCGAGAGCCGCAGGCTACGTAATGAACTGGAGTGACTTCGATGCAGTATCCCAGGTGACACCACTCATGGCCCGGGTGTACCCCAACGGCAGCGCCGACATCAATCACTTCCATGCCGCCGGCGGTACAGGCTACCTGTTCCGCAGCCTGCTCGACGTGGGCCTGATGCACGCAGATGCGAAAACCTGCTTCCGCCGGGATTTCGGCGATTTCGCCGTCGAACCCCTGCTGGACGGTGACAAGCTTGTGTGGCGCGCCGCACCGGAGACCAGTCTGGACCCCACAGTCATCGCCACAGCGGACGCACCCTTTGCGGCTGAAGGCGGTGTCCGCTTGCTGACCGGCAACCTCGGTCGCAGCGTCATCAAAGTGTCAGCAGTGGCCGAGGCACACCACGTGGTGCGTGCGCCGGCGGTCGTCATCAACTCACAAAACGACCTCAAGGCCCTGTTTGAGTCGGGCGAGCTGGATCGCGACTGCGTGGTGGTAGTTCGCTTCCAGGGCCCGGCCGCCAACGGCATGCCCGAATTGCACAAGCTTACCCCCATGCTGGGTGTGTTGCAGGATCGCGGCTTCCATGTGGCCCTGGTTACCGACGGCCGGATGAGTGGCGCATCGGGCAAGGTGCCCGCAGCCATTCACCTGTCGCCGGAGGCCGTGGCGGGTGGCATGATCGCCCGGGTAGAAAATGGCGACATCATCGCTCTCGATGCCCATACCGGCAGCCTGGTGCTGGAGGTCGATGATGCGACGCTGGCAGCGCGCAAGCCGGCTGCGCCCCCGCCGATGCCCGGGACCACAGGTCGCGGAATTTTTGCCAACAGCCGGGCACGCGTAGGCGATGCCGAACACGGTGCCAGCACCCTGTTCGCCAACTGAGCCGACCTGAACGGCGGCAAGCAGATGGAAAGTACACTATGAATGCGCTGACACAATGGCAACTGGTGGGGGATATCGGCGGCACCAACGCGCGCTTCGCGGTGGTCGTCCCCGGTGACAGTGCCTATCGGGACATCGCCACCTATGAAGTCGCGAATTTCCCCGACTTCGGCCTGGTGCTGGACCAGGTGATGCAGGACATCGTCTCTTCCGGGATGGCCACAGGCGCTCCCTCCGCCATCTGCCTGGCAGTTGCGGGCCCGCCCCACGTAGAGACCATCAGTTTCACCAACAGCAGCTGGCGCATCAGTCGCGAGCTGCTTGCGCAACGTACTGGGGCGGAGCGCATTGAGATCATCAATGACTTTTGTGCTGTGGCACGCGCGATCCCGGCGCTCTCCACAACAGACCTGCAGCAGATCGGCGAGGGGATCAGACACGCCAATGCGCCGGCAGTGGCTTTGGGGCCCGGTACCGGCACGGGCGTTGCCGCCCTGGTGCACAGCCCGGACGGTACGCCGGTTGTCATTACCGGGGAAGGCGGCCATGTGGACTTTGCACCCGTCACCGATATCGAGGTGGAGATACACAAGCGCTTGCGCGCCCGCTTTGGTCGGGTATCCATTGAGCGCTTGCTGTGCGGCGTCGGCATCGTCAATATCTACCAGGCCCTGGCGGATTACCGCAAGCAGGCTGCGCCACTGCTCCAGCCCGGCGATATCGGCGCGGCCGCGCGTTCCGGCGAGGATCCCCTGGCGCGCGAAGCCATGGCAATCTTCTTTGCGGTTCTCGGCGCTTCCGCCGGTAATGTCGCCCTGACCTTCGGCGCCAGGGGCGGTGTATTCATCGCCGGTGGTATCGCACCGAGATATATTGAACTGCTGCGACTCAGCGATTTTCGCGCACGGTTCCTCGCCAAGGGGCGGTTTGCCGATTACCTGTCGGGAATCCCGACTTTCGTCGTCACCCACCCCGGTATCGGGCTCCTGGGTGCCGCCATGACCCTCACTGAATGAGTTCCGCCATGCTAGCTGAAGCCTATACCTTTGTTACCCGCGCGCCTGTCGTCCCGGTCATGGTCATCAACGACATTGCACAGGCCGTGCCCATGGCACGCGCACTGGTCGCCGGCGGCCTGACAGCGCTCGAAGTCACCCTGCGCACCGCCTGCGCGCTGGAAGCCATTCGCGCCATCGCGGCTGAAGTCGAAGGGGCGGATATCGGTGCAGGCACGGTGTGCAGCGCCGACCAGATGCGCGCAGCGGTAACTGCGGGCGCTCGCTTCATCGTGTCACCGGGTTCCTCCGCTGCACTGTTCGATACCGCAGGCGAGCTCGACGTGCCCTTGCTGCCCGGGGCAGTCACGGCAAGCGAGGTCATGCGCGTGCGCGAAGCCGGTTTCCCGGTGGTCAAGTTCTTCCCCGCCGCCACCTCAGGTGGCGCTCCCGCGATAAAGGCCTTCCAGGGGCCATTCCAGGATATGCTGTTCGTACCCACAGGCGGCATCAGTCTCGCCAACCTCCGCGATTATCTCTCGCTCGCCAATGTTCCCGCGGTAGGTGGTTCCTGGATACTGCCCGGTGACGCCATCGCGAACGGAGATTGGGAAACAGTAACAAGACTGGCACGCGAGGTCGTCGACTTCGCCGCGGCACTTTAGCCCAAGCGCGAGGAGCGGACTGCATGGAACCTGTCGATCTGATTATCTTTGGCGCATCCGGTGACCTGTCGGCACGCAAGCTGTTTCCCGCCTTGTTCCAGCTCGATCGGGCCGGCCTGCTGCAGGACGATCTGCGCATCGCCGCCATCGCCCGCGATGATATATCGCTGGAGACATTTCTGGAGGGCTTGCGGGAGCGCATGAAGTCCTACATGGGTGAAAGCGCACCGGGCGACGAGGCCTGGGCTCACTACAGTCACCGTATCAGCTACGTCCACGCCGACTTCTCCGCTGCTGAAAACTACGGTTACCTGAGTGACTGGCTCGACGATAAGCGGGTCAGCCTGTTTTATCTGGCAACGCCACCCAGCCTGTTTGCAACGATCTGTGACAACCTCAACAGCGCGCAGTGCCTCACCGGGGATTGCCGTATCGTGCTGGAGAAACCAATTGGGGAAAGCCTGGAGTCCTCGCGCAAGGTCAACGAAACCCTGGCCAGATACTTCGATGAGCGCTCCATCAATCGCATCGACCACTACCTTGGCAAGGAAACCGTACAGAACCTGCTGGTGCTGAGATTCGCCAACCGCTTCATCAATTCGCAGTGGGACCAGAGCTGCATTGATCACGTGCAGATCACGGTCGGCGAGGTCGTTGGCATCGAGGACCGCTGGTCCTACTATGACAAAGTGGGCCAGCTGCGCGACATGGTGCAGAACCACCTGATGCAGCTGCTGTGCCTGGTGGCGATGGAGCCACCGAATTCCATGGAAGCCAAGAGCATCCGCGATGAGAAAGTGAAGATTGTCAAAGCGCTCCGTCCGATCGAGCTTGCCACTGTGGAAGATCACGTGGTGCGCGGCCAATACACCCGGGGCTGGAGCCGTGGCAATGCGGTACCGGGCTATCTTGAGGAGCCGGGCTGTAAGGCAGCCTCCAGTGACACAGAAACCTTCGTCGCGATCAAGGCCCACGTCGACAACTGGCGCTGGGCAGGCGTGCCGTTCTACCTGCGCACCGGCAAGCGACTGGCGGACAAGGTCACCGAGATCATCATCCATTACAAAAACCTGCCACACAATATTTTTGGCGGCGGTGCCAACATATCAAACGCGCTGATTATCCGCCTGCAACCAAATGAAGGTATCGAGATGACCATGGTGTCAAAGCGGCAAAGCCTGAAGGACAAGCTGTCACTGCAAGCCCACACACTCAACCTCGACTTTCGCGACGGCAACGATGGCGACCGCATACCCGATGCCTATGAACGGCTGTTCCTGGATGCCATCAACGGCGACCAGTCGCTGTTCGTGGGCCGCGAGGAAATAGAGGAGAGCTGGCGTTGGTGTGATGGCTTGATCGCAGCCTGTAAATCCCAGGGGCTCGACACCAAACCCTATCATGCGGGCTCATGGGGCCCTGCCAAGGCCGAGATTCTGATTGAAAAAGACGGGCGCAGCTGGCATGTCTAAGCAAAGATTTGAAAACCGCGTGGCGCTGGACAGGGCTCTGGCGGCGACCGTTGTCACCCGACTGCAGGCAGCGATAGAGGCCCGGGACCAGGCATTTCTGATCCTGTCAGGCGGCAGTACGCCGCTGGGGCTGTTCAAGGTTCTGGCCGAGTCTGAGTTGCCCTGGCACAAGGTAACCCTGATCCTTGCGGATGAACGCTGGGTGCCACCCGACCACCAGGACTGCAACGAGCGCATGGTCCGGGAGCACCTGCTCAAAGGCAAGGCGGGCGACGCCAGACTACTGTCCTTGATTGAGGCCTACCCCGATAGGGCGGCAAACCTGGCGACTGTAAAACGGCGCCTGGCAGAGATTGCCACGTTTGACGTGGTGATCCTGGGCATGGGTGCAGACGGCCACACAGCATCGCTTTTTCCCGACGCTCCAGAGCTGGCAGAAGGCCTGGAAACCACCGAGCCCGCCCTGATGACATCGCCGCAGCTGGCGCCACACGCCCGTATCAGCCTGTCGCGTAAGCGCCTGAGTGATACCCGCTACGGAGTCATTCATATCGTCGGGCAGGAAAAATGCTCCGTGCTAGAGCATGCAATTGCAAGCAACGATCCGCTGGCGTATCCGATATTGAATTTCACCGCTGGCGACACATCGTTCGACGTATACTTTGCGCCCTAGGATAGTCGACGCCATGGAGGACACCGCACTGCTGAACACGATAAACTCGGCCTTGCCCGACCTCAAGAAGTCGGAGGCGAAGGTTGCCAAGGTGATCCTTGAAGATCCTGACGCGGCCACTCGCTCCAGTATCGCGGCACTGGCAAGCGCCGCCGGAGTCAGCGAACCGAGTGTCAATCGATTCTGCAAACGTTTCGGCGCCACGGGCTTTCCCGACTTCAAATTAAAACTTGCCAAGTCGCTCGTCTCTGGTGTGCGCTACATGAGTCGTGCGGTAGAGATGAGCGATGACATCGACACCTATCCCCGCAAGCTGTTCGATAACACGATCAACGACTTGGCCAGGGCGCGGGAGCAACTTCCCACGGCGGCAATCGACCAGGCGGTCGACTACCTCGCTCAAGCCAGGAGAATAGTATTTTTTGGACTAGGCACCTCCGCCGCCGTTGCCAAGGATGCGGAGCACAAGTTCTTTCGCTTCAACGTGCCAGTTTCCACCCATGAAGACCCACTGATGCTGCGGATGCTCACCACGGCGGGCGGTCCGGGTGACCTGTTTTTCTTTATCTCACACACCGGACGGACCAGAGTACTGGTGGAGGCTGCGGAACTGGCCCGCGAAACAGAGGCTATTGTGGTATCCCTGACAGCGCCCGACTCACCCCTGGCGGCGATGAGTCACTGCACTATTGAACTGGCGGACACCGAAGACACGGAACAGTATCTGCCGATGACGTCGCGCATCGTGCAGCTGGTTATACTGGACATACTGGCTACCGGCGTCACGCTGCGGCGCGGGGAAGACTTTTTACCGCATCTGGCGCGCATCAAGCAAAGCCTTCAGGCCACGCGCTTTCCCGGCAAGAAGAACTAACCGGGATCACTGCTGGGGGTGAAATAGCGCACGTAATCCACCTCCATGCGCACCGGGAAAATACTGTCATCTATCGGGCCACCGCTTCTACCCCAGGTACCACCAATAGCCACGTTGAATATCAGGTGGAAGGGATGATCGTACGGCCAGGCTTCCCAACCGAGTCCCTCATTGTAGTAACTGAAATACGGACTCCCATCAATAAACACACGTATGAACTCGGGGGTCCACTCCAGAGAGTAAACATGGAAGGCACGTTCAACAGCACGCACTTCGACACTGCCTTTGCGCTGCTGGCCATTGCCGGGAAAGAAGGCGCGATTGTGAACCGTGCCATGCACCCGCTGCATGTCGAAGCCGACATGTTCCATGATGTCGATCTCCCCGGAATTGGGCCAGGCATCGCACTCGTCACTGCCATGCCACTCACCATCAAGGCTGCAGGTAGTCGCATAACGGAAGGGGTCGCTGGGTAGCATCCAGAGCGCCGCCCAGGTGCCTCGACCTGCAGGGAGCCTGGCCCTGACATCCACCCGGCCATACAACATGTTCCGCTTTTCCATCGAGTGGAGCCTCCCGGAGGTGTAACGGGCCCCCTGGTAGTCCTCACGGTGGGCCTCGATCACCAACTTGCCATCTTCAACTCGCAGATTGCGCGCCCTGTCGGTGTAGGCCTGGTCTTCCTCGTTGACCTTACCAGCCGGCCAGTTCTCCACTGTCCATATGCCGGGATCGGGGGCACCATCACGAGTGAATTCATCGAACCAGCCCAGTGTCCACATGCGCGGATCCGGCTCCTGGCGGCGCACCACGAGGCCGTTCAGCAGGGGCACTCCTGCCCTGGCGCGAAACCCGATCTCCAGCTGCCCGTTGTGGACTTCGACGCCGGTCACCGTACGGTCCAGGGCAAAGTTGGAGTTACCATCCCGCGCCGCCTTCACGTCCAGGTGCTCAATAACTGTCGTACCCTGCGCCAGCACATCAAAGATACGCTCGCCGGGCGCTATCTCTTCGGGTTCGGCAAACTGGAAGGTAATGTCGTAGATGCCGTTTTCGAGTGGGTGCTTGATTTGCAGGTCGCCCTGGCGGAAGGTCTCGTACACCGTGCCATCCTGTGCGCCCAGCACGCGCGAAATGCGCCCGGCAACACCCCGTACGCGATCGTCGTCCGCCAGGTAAGGCACCCCGCCAATGTCGGTGTAGCCATCACCGCCCAAATTCAGGGCCCAGACGATCGCATCGGAACGGTAGAGGACTGGGGGCAATTTCATCATCACTTCCTTGGGCTTTCGGTCGACAGTGAACAGACCCCAGTGCTTCTCCGCGCCGTCCGGACTACCGGGATCCCCTTTCCAGGGCTCATCAAATGCCGAGAAGAAGACAATGCTCACCCCCGCCAGAGTCGCCCAATCCCTCAGCTCGCGGTAATACCGTGCCTGATTGCTTGCGCTGGCCTGTTCCGCGAACTCCACCGCCGTGGTTGCCCAGCCGGCTTCGAGCACAGCGATTGGCAGGCCCGGTAGCGCCGCGCTGACGGCCTCGATATCTGCCACCGTCGCCGCCAATGCCTCGTCGATGGTTTTGTCGTTCCAGGCCGGGTAGCTGTGCATGCCGATAAAGTCTACCTCGCCCGCCAGCCGCCCACCCTCCTGCAGCCACAGCTCGTAACTGTCTGCAGTGGTCACCGGCTGCTCGACCGCAGCCCTGACCCGCCGCAGGTAAGCGATGGCACTGTCGACGGTAACCATGTGATCATTCCACCAGACAAGCGCCTCGTTGCCCACGTTCAAAGCGGTCACGATCTCGCGGTATTCGTTCGCCAGCCGGATACCACGCTCTACCTCGGCAGCATTCCTGCGCTTGTTGCGCTCCAGGGTCGCCTCGGAAATCGGCTCGTCCAGCCACGCGCAGTTCTCGTGATTGTTCACCTCCGCATCCAGCCAGATCCCCAACAGGACCTTCAGCGGTAGTCCGAGTTCCCGGATCAGCCGCAGCACTGCCTCCGAGTTCTCCTGTGAGTCGTACAGCCGGATCAAACGAAATCCGTGGCCCACCAGAATTTCCAGATCTTCCTTGATTTCGGCATCGCCCGGGTTGATCGCCCCGGCCCCGCGATCCGGGTGCTGTCCCTCCCTGTAGCCAGAGTAAGCCACACCCATTACCTGGCCATGGAGCAAATCCGCCTGGTCCTGGATCCGTGTTGTCGGCGTGTTTGGGGAGACTACGGTGGCCGTATCATAGCTAGCAGTCGTTGCGACAGCGATTGAGCCACCGCTGCCACTGCAGGCAGCCACAAATGTTAGCAATAGCGAGAGGATTGTCTTACGCATGAATGGATGAGGTAAACAGTTTCCCCAAGCCTAACGCGTTGGGCAGCTGAGACAATGTATACGCGCCGGACGGGACTGTGACTGCGACAAGGCGGTCACCAACGCGGCGCGACACTGCGCCGCCCTGTTGCCAGCCCGCCAGTAGGTCCTTCCCCCCGCATCACGAACCCCCGCTCCTAGCGCTCATCAAGAAACACTTTGATGGCCTGTCGGAAATTACGACTTACCTTCAACTGCTGGTCGCAATCCAGGTCCAGCATGTATTCCCCTTTGCTCAACGCGGTGGCCTTGATGATACGATCAAGGTTTACCAGGGTGGAACGATGAATACGTTTGAATTTGTCTGGATCAAGCTTGGCCATCAAGTGCTTGAGTGTGCTGCGCATGATGAGTGTCTCCCCCTTGACGTGCAGACACATGTAATCTCCCGCAGCGTCGACCCAATCAATCTCATCAATGTCCAACAGCACAGTACCCTCGGGATTCCTGACTGCGATCTTGCGCCCTGCAAGCAGCGCATCGTCACCTGGACCGTCATCGCCGCCGAATCGTGTCCAGCCCGAGACATTGCGGGTGATCTCATCAATGGCGCCAACCAGCGGCGTCTTCGCGTCCCGTGGCCCGGCTGCGTTCGCGAGTCGTTGTATGGCGCGCTCAATTGCGCGCGCAAGACGTTTCTCGTCGACCGGCTTCAACAGGTAATCAACGGCGTGCAGGTCGAAGGCATCGATTGCATACCGCTGATAGGCCGTACAAAAAATGACGTTGGGAAGGATATCCGATTGCAGTTCCTTCACGACGTCAAACCCGGTGACGCCTGGCATCTGGATGTCCATAATCAACAGATCAGGCGCCTGCTCGCGGGTGGCATGGATTGCCTCGCGTCCATTGCTGCACTGGGCGATGAGCTCCACATTCGGGATGTCGGTCAGCAGCGATGCCAGCAGTTTTCGTGCAAGAGGCTCGTCATCAACGATGATAGTGCGCAGCTTGCGCGGTGAACTACTCAACTTCCACCGCCCATGGCGACAATGTCAGCTTGCGTGGTGTAAGGCAGACGTAGGCTTACCATCAGGCCCTGCGGCTTGACGTTGGTGGTGAAAAACTCGTAGCGAGTGTCGTAGAGCGTGTGCAACCTCTCAAGCGTGTTACGCAGACCTATGCCGCGGCCCACTTTTTCCTGGAAATCCTCAATACCGGGCCCGGTATCGGAAATATCCAGATGCAATTCGTCACCGGATTTCCTCGCCGCGATGCTCACGGATCCTCCCTTCTCGCTCATGCCGACTGCATACTTCATGGAGTTCTCGACAATAGGCTGCAGCATAAAGCTTGGCATCAATGCATGGCGCGCGGGTTCCTCCACTTGTAACTCAAGTTGCAATCGATCTTCAAATCTTGTCTTTTCAATATCCAGATAGAGCATCAGGGATTCCAGCTCGCTGTCCAGAGTGACGAGGATTTCGTTGCCGTGATCGAGGGAATAACGAAGAAACCGGCTGAGCTGCTGGATCATTTCGCCGGCCCGGGCATTGTCACCCAGTCTGACCAAAGCGTTGATCGCGTTCAGTGTGTTGAAGAGAAAATGCGGATTAAGCTGGTAGCGCAGCATTCTTAACTGGGCTTCACGCGCCTGGGACTCTGCCTGAAGCCGCTGTGCGTGCTCCCTGGCTCTCTCAGCGGATTCTTCCAGCAGTTTGCTGTGCTCCAGGCGAAACAACTCATAGTAGATAATGCCGTAGTAAAGCACCGTCCAGCTGAGGAAAACAAATAGAGAGCCAAAATACCAATAGTTGAATTCCCGCCAGATTTCAGTCTCTCCCGACATCCAGGAAAACGTCTGTATCCGCGCCGCGGTCCAGACGGCACTGACCAAAATAACCGCTGTTGTTGCTATCAGCACCCGAAATGGAAGCCCGTAGGAAAACGTAAACCGATAGATGTGCCGCAACGGCCACGAACAAAGAATACCCAACGCTGCCTGAATCGCGATGTGCTCGACATGGGGCCAGCTGACATTGCCATCGAGCAGCGTAATACTGAAAAAAGTGGCCAGTGAGTACCCTGTCCACCCTGCCAACTGATAGATCCAGAATCGATAGTCCCGGTCCACGAACAGGACTCTTTCCACGAAGTTGGTCACGGC
>JBFHFJ010000005.1:0-29327 GCA_041583655.1 Haliea sp.
ACTTCGACAGCTCCCCCGCCATGCGCCCGCTGGTAAAGTGGGTGGCGCAGCGGCTGGGTCCCGACAAGGGCAAGAGCATTTACCTGCTGAGCCTGTTTCCTGGCTCACCCGCCAAGCTCGGCAGCAAGATTGCCGGCCTTCCGAAACCCGATAACTGTCTGTAGGCGCCCATGCCCCTGAGTACTTTCGATCCCGCCCGCTACAGCGAACTGCTTGCCGCCAAGACCGCACGAGTGCAAGGACTGCTGGCGGGTTTCGGCGCGCCGGAAGCCGAGGTGATCCCGTCGCCGGATGCGGGTTTTCGCATGCGCGCAGAGTTCCGGCTCTGGCACGACGGCGACAACCTGGACTATGTGATGTTCCGCCGCGGCGAACCCGGCACTCCGATACCGGTGCGGGACTTTCCCATTGCCTGCGAAACTATCCAGCGCCTGATGCCCGAGCTGCTGGCCCGGTTGCGGCAGGATCCCGAACTGCGCCACAAGCTCTTCCAGGCCGAATTTCTCAGCACCCTGGCGGGAGACACCCTGGTCACGCTGGTCTACCACCGGCGCCTGGAGGATTCCTGGCGGTTCAGGGCGGAAGCCCTGGCCACCGACCTGGGGGTCGCCCTTGTCGGGCGCAGCCGCAAGCAGAAAGAAATTATCGGCCGCGATTTTGTCACCGAACAGCTGCCCATTGAGGGCCGGCACTACCATTATCGCCAGTACGAACAGGCCTTTACCCAGCCCAACGCCACGGTCAACATTCGCATGATCGAATGGGCCTGTCGCAACGCCCGGGACCTTGGCGGCGATCTCCTGGAACTGTATTGCGGCAACGGCAACTTCACCCTGCCGCTGGCCCGCCACTTTGATCAGATCATTGCCACGGAACTGGCCAAAACCTCCATCCGCGCGGCGCAGTGGAACCTGGAGGCGAACAACATCGACAACGTGCAGATGATCCGCCTGGCCGCGGAGGAAGTGACCCAGGCCATGAATGGCGAGCGGGAATTTCGCCGTCTGGCAGACCTGCCCCGACCACTGGCGGATTACCAGCTCAATACCGTGTTTGTGGACCCGCCGCGTGCAGGGCTGGACCCGGCCACCACGGCGATGGTGCAGCGCTTCCCCAGCATACTGTACGTATCCTGCAACCCGGAAACCCTGGCAGCGAATCTGTCAGTTTTGACCCGCACCCACCGCGTGAATGCCCTGGCCCTGTTCGACCAGTTCCCCTACACCGACCACATGGAGTGTGGTGTACTGCTCCAGCGTCCCGCCTAGCAGCGTATGCCGAAAGCGAGCAGGCCGCGCCCCAGAACCTCGTCCAGGCGCTCAGCATCACTCTCCTTGACCTCCAGATAGCGCAAGCGGTGCTCCTTGCACACTTCCTTGTTGCGCAACTTGGCGGACAGGCGGGACGGAGCCGCCCCCTCCTGCCAGCAATCAATATAGACGCTACCCGCGGGCAGGAAAAAGTCCGCCTGCAGGTCCTCCTCCACCGGCAGGGCGCGCCCGGTGGCGTGTGCAAGCTGGGCCAGATACAGCCAGTTGCACACCAGTGCCTGCAGTCGGGAGGCTGTGCGGTGGCCATCGATACCACTGCAAGCTCCTTCGTCGGCCACCTGGCCGGCGCTGCCGGTCGCAAACAGGTCCGGCGCCACTGGATCCGGCCTGCCTCGCAAAGGTTCACCGCCTGCACAGTCAGGCTCTCCTGACAAGCGCTCCAGTTCCCGGTGGATCACCGGATGGTCTACGATCTCATGGGGCCAGTTGACGTAGAACGCGCCGGTGCTTTCGCTCTCGGCCTGCTGCCCACCCAGCTGGCGGCCAAACTCCGTCAGCTCCCAGCCCAGGATACTGTGCTGCTGCAAACCCAGTTCGGCCAGGGCCCGGTTGAGCTGTCGCGGCTGCAACCGCGGGTAATAGCGCCGCATCTGGCTCGCTGTGATGCGCTGGTTGGATTCTATCGCACTGAGCAAGGGGTGCTGCACCAGTGCCTGGGGCCAGACTATGTAACGGCCGAAGCGCTTGCTGTCCCGATAGAGACCGCCCTCGTATTCGCCCTTGGGGGTCAGCACCCAGGTGTCGGAGTGGCGTTCAATCCAGCCGTAATCCTTGAGGGTGACAAAGAGCTGTTGCACCGGAATTTCCAGGGCGCGCGCCAACGCCGTGGTGGACAGGCGCTCCTCTTCAGTACTCATGCGCTGGCGGACGCCGGACTGCCCGGGTAGCGGGCCTGCAGGGCGGCATACACGCTGTCGGCGAACTCGGGCGCGCTGCTGTCCAGCGCCGCCAGCACTTCCACAAGGTGCTCGTTATCTTCGCGACCGTGCCACAACTTCTGGTAGCTGCCATCCTGGTAGCCGTGATCCTGACGGAAAAAGTTGAGCACGTTCTTGCCGACATAGGCGCTGTAAAGACCGTCGAAATCCAGGCCCGAGGCCAGCATGAGCTCCCAGAAACAGCGCGGCGAAAACCCCCTGGTCTGCAGGGTGTGCAGGGCCAGGGCCTCGGTGGCCTCGCGCACATCCAGCCCCGCCGGCTGGAAACCGGCAACGTCGGCCGCTATGTTAGCGGCCATGGTGTCGATACTGTCACCGCTGGCGAACAGGGCAGAAAGGCCAAAATGCCAGATGTCGATGACCTCCAGCTGCACCTGCTCCAGGTCGGGCGTTTGTTTCTTCCACCACTTGTACCCGTAGTGTTCGATCAACTCCGCGCATTCGATCCACAGCGCGCGGTACCAGGCGAACTCCTGGCCGATCCAGTCCGGGTGGACCCGGGTATTCATCCGGTGCTGCATGCCAAGCATGGTCCTGAGTGCCTGTTCCAATGTGTGCTCCTGCGTTGGGGTGATTCGTGTGCGCAAAGAATACCAGCTTCTTCCCAAACAGCCACGAGCAGACTACCCTTGCTCCTTGTTGTCGCCGGAAGTATTGCCCATGTTCAGTTTTCGCCGAGTCGCTGGTGTGCTGCTGCTCGCCTGTGTATTCCCGCAGCTGGCGAGTGCCACTACAGTTGCGAAGTTACAGGAGGACATGAAGCAGTCCGTCGAGGCGAGCCAGGCGGATACCGAGAAACAGGAGTTGCAGGAGCTATACCAGACCGCAATCGAATTCCTGCGCAAACGCGACACGTTGCTGGAAAACCAGGCCACTCTGGGCTCCCGGATTGAACAGGCTCCCGAGCAGTTGCGCCGGCACCGGCAACAACTGGAACGCCTTGTGTCGCCCTCCGCTGAGAGCATACGCAACACGTTCCGGCGGGCGGACGTGGCAGCACTCGAGGAACAGCTGCGGGAAAAGGTCAGCACCATGCTTGGCCTCCAGGGAGAACTGGCGACGGTGAATGGAGAACTGGTTGCCGCGCAGACCCGGCCGGAAACAGTACAGGCGCAGATCGCCGGCAACCAGGCACGCGAACAGGAGCTCAATGAACAGCTGCGACAGCTGGAGCGGCAACCGGACAGCCGACTTCGCAGCGCGCGCATCGTTCGCCTCCAGGCAGAGCAAGAGCAACTGGCGGAGAACAGTCGCCTCCTGCAACGCAAGTTGCTCAGCAACGCCGTATTGCAGGAGCTTGCCGAGGCACAACGAGCGCTGCTGCGACGCCAGATCGGCGCCCTGGAAACGGAAACCGACACCCTGCAGGATCTGCTTGAGGAGGCCCGGCGCAAGGATTCGCTGCAGGCCGTCTCCGAAGCGAACGACACCCTCCACCTGACCAGCGATCATCAACTGCTGCGCAGGCAGGTTCAGACCAACCAACAGCTGAGCGAGGAATTGCTGAGCGCTTCGGGCAGGGTGGGTGAACTGACCCGCAGCAGCATCACCACTGCCCAGCAGATCGAGAAGCTGCTGCAGATTGAGCAGGCCCTGGAACAGCAGATCGAAGTTCTCCGCGGCAGCGTCCTGCTCTCGCGCATTCTGCATCAGCAGAAACGGGAGCTGCCGAGGGTTCAGGGTCCCCTGACCACCGCGGACCAGATCGCGGATCTCCGGCTGCGACAATTTGAGCTGAACGCGCTGAAAATCGAGCTGGAAGACCCCGAGCAGATGGTGAACCGGCTCCTGCAGGCGCTGCCGGTGGAGCAGCGGGAGGCGTTGCGGCCAGACTTGCAGCAAGTCATCGCCAACCGGGCAAGCCTGGTAACCCAGTTGGAGCCCATCACCAATGCCCGGCTGAGCCAGGCCATCACCCTGCAGTTGAATCAGCAGCGCTTGCACTCCCTGAGCAGCAACCTGCACGGCAGAATCGATGACCAGCTGATCTGGGTTGCCAGCACCCGCCCGGTAGACATCGCCTGGCTGCAGGCCCTGCCACTGAACCTGACGTCCCAGTGGCAGGCCCTGGATCTGGCCCGGGCGACGGGCACTCTGTTCTCCAGCCTGCGCGGAAACTGGCCCTGGCTGCTCCCTTCGCTCGCCCTCCTGGGAATCTATGCCCTTGTTCGCCGGAGGCTGCAGTCGCGCCTGGCGGCTCTGCACGAGGACGTCCGGCATTTTCGCCGGGACACCACCTTGCATACGCCGCTGGCGTTGTTGCTGACCTCCATTCAGATCACCCCGGTACCGCTGGTGCTGCTCACCGCAGGCATTGTCTGCAGGCAGCTGGAGCCGCTCATGCCGGTCACCGGTGCGGTACTGACCCAGCTGGCCCTGGCCTGGTTTGTACTGCACCTGCTGTATCGGGTACTCGACCCCGCGGGACTGGCCGGGCGGCACTTCCGCTGGCAAAACGCACTGGTACAGCAACTCCACACGCTGGTGCGGAACATGGCGTGGATTCTGTTGCCGCTGGTCCTCGCCACCACTGTCAATGTCGAATTGCCCGAGTACCAGGAACAGGACGCACTTGGGCGCGTGTCCATTATCCTTGGCATGGTTCTCCTTGGCGCCCTGCTCGGGCGCAGCATGTGGAGCACGCAGCCGCTGTACAGCTCGAAAACCGCCCACTTCGGCATCACGCTGGCCCTGGCCGCCACGCCACTGTTCCTCGCGGGCATGACCATCTGGGGCTACCAATATACGGCCGTCAATCTCGCCCACCGATACTGGTACACCCTGTACCTCATCGTCTTATGGATGCTCCTCGAAGGTACGATCGTCCGCAATCTGAGTGTCGCCAGCCGGCGCCTCGCCTACCAGCGCTCCCTGGCGCGACGCGAGGCGCTGTTGAAACGTGAGGGCACCGAGAGCGATGTCGCCGTGGAGGTGCCGGAACTCGCAATTGACCAGGTTAACGAGCAATCCCTGCGCCTGGCTAAGCTCGGCATACTGGCGCTTTTCTCTGTCCTCATCTACCTGATCTGGTCGGACCTGGTAAGCGCCACCACGTATCTGGACTCCTTTACGCTCTGGCAGTACAACGCCGGTACCAGCGACGCCCCCGAGCTGACTCCCATGAGTGTCGCCGACGTCCTGGGCGCCCTGATCATCATCATCTTCACCGTGACCCTGGCCCGCAATCTACCCGGATTGCTGGAAGTGCTGATCCTGTCGCGGTTGAACCTGCGCCAGGGCAGCAGTTATGCAGTCACCACCCTGCTCAGCTATGTCATCATCAGCGTTGGCTTCGTCAGCGGGCTTGCCGCCCTCGGCGTGAGCTGGAACAAATTACAGTGGCTGGTCGCCGCACTCAGCGTAGGCCTGGGTTTCGGCCTGCAGGAGATTTTCGCCAACGCGGTTTCCGGGATCATCATCCTGTTTGAACGCCCGGTGCGCATAGGCGATGTCGTCACCATTGGTGACCTGTCAGGTACCGTCAGTCGGATTCGCATCCGGGCCACCACGATTACCGACTTCGACCGCAAGGAAATCATCGTCCCCAACAAGAACTTTGTCACCGGGCAACTGATCAACTGGTCGCTGCATGACACCATTACCCGGGTTACCGTCCGGGTCGGCGTCGCCTATGGCTCGGACCTGGAGCTGACCCGAAAGCTGCTGCTGCAAATTGGCAACGACAATCCACTTACGCTCAGGGAACCGCCCCCGCAGGTACTCTTCCTCAGTTTTGGTGACAGCACCCTGGACCACGAGTTGCGCGTTCACGTCAAGGATGTGGGCGACCGCCTGCCAGCCATTGACGCACTTAACCGGGAAGTTGATCGCCTGTTCCGAGAGCACAACATCGAGATTGCCTTTCCCCAGGTGGACCTCAACCTGCGCAAAAGCGAGGGACTCGACCAGCTGACGGCGCGCCCCGCGCCCGGATCAGGAGGATAAAACGATGAGATGGCTTGCACTGCTTCTCCTGCCGCTTTGGGCGCAGGCCCAGACCCTGTCCATACCGGAGCCGCTGCAGGACTGGCAGGAATGGGTACTGCGGGACATACCGGAACACCGCTGTCCACTTTTGCACTCGACCCGAGTGCCCAGGCCTGAAGCCTGGGCATGCGCCTGGCCGGGGCGACTGGATGTCACCGTGGACAGCAACGGAGCGGTTTTCCGCGGCGACGCGACGCTCTACGCAAAAGACTGGCTGCCACTGCCGGGAAGTGATGAGCACTGGCCGCGCACGGTGCTGGTTGACGGACAGCCCTGGCCGGTGATCAGCCAAGGCGGCCTGCCCACCCTGCGCCTGCCGCCGGGCACCCACCGTATAGAGGGCCGCCTCGACTGGCTCCAGCGGCCCAACTACCTGCCCCTGCCCGCCCTTTACGGCTGGGTTAGCCTGACCGTGGACGGTGCACCCCGGGTGGCCCCTGAACGCGGCAAACAGGGGCTCTGGCTCGGCCTGCCCAGGACCACAGCCGCCAGCGCCCTGCCGGCCGACGCCCTTGATATTGAAGTGTTCCGCAGGGTTGAAGACGGTGTGCCCATGCTGCTGGAGACGCGTCTCCGGCTGACGGTGTCCGGCGCGCTGCGTGAGCTGGCGCTGGGACCGGTTCTGCCCCCGGACTTCGAGCCAGTCAGCCTGGCCTCGTCGCTGGAGGCCGGCCTGCACCCTACCCAGGGACTGTTTCTGCTGCTGCGACCGGGTGAGCACAGCGTGACCCTGCTGGCCCGGGCCCGCGCTCCCCTGCCCGACCTGATTGCGACCGCCGGCGTGCCGCCCTGGCCCGACAGCGAACTGTGGAGTTTCGCCGCGGACCCCGCCCTGCGCACCCTGGAGCTCGGCGGCGCCCGTGCCGTGGATCCTCTGCAAGAAAACATTCCCACTGCCTGGCAGCAGCTGCCGGCCTGGCGCCTGGCTGCGGGTGAGTCACTGGCCGCCGAGCCACGCAGCCGCGGACTCGGCAGCGCCGGCCGCCCGCGATTAACCCTGCAGCGTCAGGCCTGGCTGGACTTTCACCAGCCCGTACTGCAGGTCACCGACACCATCACCGGCACGACCGGGGGCTTGCAGCGCCTGCAGCAGGGCGCGCCCTGGACTCTGCAACGGGCGGAACTCGACGGTGTGCCCCAGCCTCTCAGCATGGGCGCAGAAGGCAGTACCGGTGTCGAGCTGCGCACGGTGCAACTGGCCCTGCAGTCCAGTGCCAGGGTGCCCACCGCCGGGCAGATCCGGGTAAGCGGCTGGGACCAGACCTTTGCCAGCGTCGACACCACACTGCACCTGCCCCCGGGCCAGGTCCTGGTCGCCGCCCCGGGCGCGGACAGCGCACCCGACACCTGGCTCGCCGGCTGGAATTTGCTCGACCTGTTCCTCGTGCTGCTGACCGGCATGCTGCTAGGGCGCCTGCTGGGGCGCCCGTGGGGTCTGCTGGGGCTGTTGCTGCTGACGCTGGCCTACCCGGAGTATCCCCCCCTGCTGTACCTGTTGGGTGGAGCGGCGGCGATGCAGTTGCTGCGTCAGGCCGTCGGGGACAGCAGTTTATTCGCACGCAGCGTCGGGGTAGCTCACCGTGCCCTGGTGATCGGACTGGTACTGATAGCCCTGCCCTTCGTCGCCGGCCAAGTGCGACTCGCTATGTATCCCCAGCTGGAGCTCTACCAGATCGACCGGGCCCAACCGCCGCATCGCAGCAGCGCAGAGACAGGACGGGATCTTGTCCGGGCAACGGCCAAACTGGACACCGCGGGGGCAATGCTCGCGACCCGTGAACTGGCTGCGTCAGCACCAGCCGCTGACCCGGTTGTCGCCGACACGACCCGGCCCGCAGCGGACATCAGCCCCCAGGCCCTGGCCGGCCCCGGGCAACCGGACTGGAGCTGGCGCCGCGCCGAACTCAGCTGGAACGGCCCGGTGGTTGCCGAGCAGACCATGCGCCTGATCATCCTGCCACGCTGGCTTACCGCTCTGCTGCGGGTACTCAGTGTGCTGGCGCTTGCCGCCCTGTGCTGGCGCTGGTTTCGGTCACAGGCGCACCTTCCGCGGGCCACCGGCGGCAGCGGGACGGCAGCATCACTGGCCCTGCTGGTATTGTCGACCCTGCTGTCGCCGCCGCCCCAGGCCTATGCGGCGGAGAGCGCCCTGCCGCCACCGGCCCAGTTGCAGGCGCTGCGCGATTGGCTGCTGCGACCACCTGCCTGCGCACCGGACTGCGTGGAGTTGCCCGCGCTTGCCCTGCGCATCGACAACGCCACCCTGCTCATGCGGCTGGACGTGCACGCCGAGGCCGGCGCGGGCCTTGCCCTGCCCCGGGTGCAACCGGACTGGCAGCTGCTGGAGCTCAAGGTCGATGGCGCAGAAGTCCGCAGCCTGCGCCAGAGCGACAACCAGCGCTGGCTGTGGCTGGAGCGCGGCATACACCGGGTCGAACTGCGTGCGGCGCTGCCAGGGGAAGACCGCATCGCATTGCAGTTTGCCAATCCACCTCGAGCCGTTGTCGTCAATACCAGCCCCGGCTGGAGCGCCGCCGGGGTCAGCGGCGGAAGACTTGCCGGCGACACCCTGGAATTGCGCCGGGAACCAACGATGGCGGGCAACGCCCCGGAGATGCCGACGTTGAGCCGCCGTGGCCTTGATGCCAGCCCGTTTTACCGTGTTGAGCGTACACTTCACCTGGGCACTGAGTGGCGCCTGCAGACCCGGGTGCAGCGCTTGGCCCCGGCCACCGGCAATCTCATCCTCAACGTTCCACTGTGGCCCGGGGAAAACCCGCTGGACGATGCGCTAGCCGTACGCGCTGGCACTATCGAGTTGACCCTGCCCGATGGTGTAGGGCAGCGGCAATGGCTGTCGAACATCGTGCCGGTGCCCCGCCTGGAAGTCACCGCGGGCGATCTGGACAAGCGCGCCGAAGTCTGGCGAATAAGCAGCTCGGGGCTGTGGCGGGTAACGGCGGACGGCTCCCCCCTGGTTGCCATCAGTGACCCCGGTGGCAGCCAGCACTACCAGCCCTTCCCCGGGGAAACCCTGGTGCTCGATATTGAACCCATTGTCCCGCTGGAAGGGCCTTGGCTGGCGGCAGATCGGGTGGAGCTGGGCATCCGGCTCGGTGCCCGCAGTGCAGAGTACATCCTCGACAGCAGCCTGCGCGCCACCCGCGCGGGCACCCATACCGTGCAGCTACCAGCGGGCGCGGAGTTGCTCGAGGCAAGCATTGATGGCCGGGCCCAAAACCTGCAGGCAGAGGACGGCGCCCTGCGCCTGGCACTTGCGCCCGGCCAGCAACAGCTGACCGTGCGTTGGCAGCAGCCCGCGGGGGCAGGGCTGCTGTGGCGCAGTGCCAGCCCGGACCTGGGCGTGGCGGCCGCCAATGTCAGCATCAACACCGTTCTCTCCGACCGCCGCTGGGTACTGTGGACCGCAGGTCCCCTGCTGGGCCCGGCTGTGCTGTACTGGGCGGCCCTGGCAGTCATGCTGCTGGTCGCATTCGCACTCTCGCGCAGCGGCCGTACCCCGCTGCGCCTGCACCACTGGCTGCTGCTGGGACTGGGGTTCTCCACTGTTTCCTGGCCGGCACTGGTGCTGGTTGTGGGCTGGCTGCTGGCCGTGGACTGGCGCGAGCGCAGCGGCGCCGGGTTGACCGGCAGGCAACGCAACGGCGCCCAACTGGGGCTGGGCCTGTTGACGGTTGTGGCCCTCATGGTCCTGGTCAGCGTGATTCCCGCCGGCCTGCTCGGCCAACCTGATATGCAAGTCGCCGGCAACGGCTCCGGCAGCACCAGCCTGCGCTGGTTTGTCGATCGCAGCACATCCGACCTGCCCGAGACCAGCGTTGTGAGCGCGCCGCTCTGGGTTTACCGGGTAGCTATCCTCCTGTGGGCGGTCTGGCTGGCGTCGGCACTGCTGGGTTGGCTGCGCTGGACCTGGCAGGCGATGGGCAGCGGCGGTTACTGGTGGCGGAAACCGCTGCCGACAGATTCATAAACCGTGGCGGGGACGAGCGGGAACGCAGAAAATCCGCTACCGACGCGCAAGACCGGGGTCTATATTCAGGGACACCGGTCGGTACAACCGTCGCGATGCGCGTGCTGCGTCTGGATACAGGTGCAGGTGCAGGGGACCTCTACCCTAAGACCGTGCTTTCCGGCAGCAAACAGTGACGATCCATGAACTATAGTAAAGGCAATTGGTTGCTGGCGCCAAGGCGCCGGCCACATCTGTCAGTTGGAGGAAATCCATGCTTTCAAGACGCAACTTTCTTGTCGGTTCCAGCATATTGGCGGCATCAGGTACAGCGCTTTGCTCGCCACCCGCTGCTGTCGACCCGCCCGCTTCTGTCGCGGCTCAGCCAGCCGGCGTCGCGGACGCCAAGGCGCAGTCCTTTCTGCGCTCGCGCGGGGAGTGGCTGAAGAACCATGACCCCAAAATTTTCCTGGGCTACCCGGCCAATATGAACAAACCGCCGGCAGGCTTCTTCAAGTGGCGTGAGCAACTGGCCTCGGTGGACGTGGGCCGGCGCAACATGAACAATGTTGGCGATCCCTTTTATAGTCCTGGGGGTTTTGACACACAGTTCCTCGAAGCCGATGTCATTACTCGCTTCGGCGCCCGCTACGGCTTTCCCGCCGACGATATCTGGGGCTTTATCTCCAACAGCGGCACCGACAGCAACGCTCACGGAGCGCTGGTGGGGCGCACGCTGCTCAAGGCCAGGACCGGTGTCACTCCGCGCGTGTACTACACCAAAGAAGCGCACTACTCGATTCAGATCATTCGCGACCTGCTGGCCATGCAGGAAGTGCTGATTGCCACTGACGAAACCGGGGCCATGGACATTGCCGATTTGCGCGTCCAACTGCAAGCCAACCGCGACGCACCCGCGCTCATCCTGGCCACCATTGGTACGACCCTCAAGGGTGCGGTCGACGATATCGACGGGATCAACGCGGCCCTGGAGGGCTACGAATCCTACATTCACCTTGATGCAGCGCTGTTTGGTGGCTACCTCCACGCTACCGACTACGCCGCCGACCTCCACAAACTGGGCAAGTCCGGCAAGCGTTATGATTCCATTGCGGTGTCCTGCCACAAGTTTTTTGGTTATACCGGTGCAGCGGGGATATTTGTCGCCGGCAAAAAGGATTTCGAGGAATTTCGGCAACTGTTTGCGTCGGTTCATGATCCGGCCTATATCTCCCATGTGCCCGGCACCATCACCTGCTCACGGGATGCGGTAAAACCGGCGGAATTTCATTACTTCTGCACCGCGGAGTCTCTACTGCAGCAGGAGCGCGATGCCAGGCTGGTGCTGGACAATGCCCGCTACTTGCTGGACGAGATGCAGAGCCACTTTCCCGAGTTCAATCCGGTACTGGCGGACAGGCGATCAAATACGGTGTACTTTGACAATCTGGTCTCGCGAGAGCTGAAGAAGAAGTGGACCCTGGCGACCGTAAAAGCGTCGGAGTCGCATGGCAAGTCGCTGGCCCATGTGGTAGTTATGCCCCATGCGGAAAAACCCGTGTTAGACAGGTTTCTCAGTGACCTTGACGAAGACCGAAAGGGCGCCTAGTGCCCCGCCCCATCCGGCAAACGCCAGGCAAGCGGCCCGAGGCCAGACAAAGACCAGGGTAGCAAGCAGCCCTATGGCAGATATCTCTTGTAGGACCCACGGTGCACCCTGAGGCCGAAGAAGCCGAGTACTACAAGGAGAAGGGTCGAGGGGGCCGGTACCGATAGTGGTCCCTCCCCGCCCTGAAAGCCCTCAAAGGTGAAGAAGTTGTCAGCAGTTTGTATCGAGAAGCCTGCTATTTCCCCGCCCAGCAAGCTTCTTGGGTCTGTCGGTAACGCGGCGCCGGAGACGGCACTGGTGTCACTTGTCCGCAAAACCAGGCTAATCAAATACGCGCTATTGTCGGCGAAAAGCGCTGATTTCCGGAAGCTCAAACCATCGGAGGGACCAAATCCGTCCTGGAGAATTCTATCTCCCGAATTGTCCCGATACCAGAGGAGGTTATCCAAACCGGGCAGAGCAGAGACCGCATCAGTTTCGTCGCCAAACCTCGTTGTTATGCCGCCGATGGTAACATCAAAAAAAAGGCTCGAGGGATCGTACGCATAGAGGGCTCCGGGGTTGAAGTCGGCATTGTCGCAAGGCAGTAGCGGTGCAGGAATACTGGCGCAATTCTGCCCCAACAACGTGGCGTCGGAGTCATATCCAACGACCACATGAAACTCATCACCAACAGCAAACTCAGGCGTCCCGAATGCTAGAACCTCGGAGAAAACCCCGGAAAACCCCGCCGTGATAATTCCAGCAAAAGCCGCCGGTGTAATGAATAACATCAAACCCGCACAGCACACCGCCGGCAACCGCTTCTTCGTATAGTAGGTCATTTTTTAGCCCCTTCAGATATCCCAGCGCAATGAAAGGCAAGGTTCGCGCCGAAAAACAAAAAGTTTCCAAGTAGCAGGCGGTTGAGAGTATCGAGATCACGGGAGATAGCTACAGTGTAAAAAAAGCTGACGCCCGAGTTCTCGGTGTTTGGCGACCGAATTCAACCCCGGATTTTGCTGGTAGGCACCCGATTGGGGAGTTCAGGGAACAAATGAACGCGCTGCCATCTATTCTTGTTTGCATCGGCGGGGTTTCCCCTCACCCATAATTGGTTGGAGATTTCTATTGCATGACAAAGTGACCCTGTTCAGCAGCAGATGCGACCTCGCTTCAATATCCCAGGCCTGTTGGCCACAAACTTTAGAGTGTACGACGCTCCTCGTGCTGTTCTGGCGGCGATGTGCTCGAATAAAGGATCTTCTGGTGCCCGGGACCGGAATCGAACCGGTACGATCGCAATGATCGGGAGATTTTAAGTCTCCTGTGTCTACCAATTTCACCACCCGGGCATTGTGGGAGGCCCCCGAATCCGGAGCCGCGGCATGATAGCACACCGTTTTAGGTGAACAAGTTGCGCTGTCGCTGCGTGTTACACTGTGGGCATCTGAATTTCGTGGTGTGCCGGACATGCGCAAGCTGTGGATTTTGCCTGTCGTGCTGCTGTTGGCATTGTTGGCATTGCTCGCCGCTGCCCTCACCTTACTGCACTCACCCCGGTTGCTCGCGCCCGCACTGCAGTGGGGCGTGGAGCGCTTCACCAGCTACCGGCTGGAGCTCGGCGGCCTGGAAACCCGCCCGCGGGCAATCGGCCTCAGCCTGGAGGGGCTCCACCTTTACCAGCAGGGTGTAGATGGCCCCGCCCTCATTTCTGTATTTGGACTCAGCGCCCGCAGCAGTCTGCGGGACCTCTCACAGCGCCACCTGCAGGACACAACGCTCAGCGCGGACAGTGTCATAGTCTATGTGGCTGCGGATGATGCCGCCGAAGACCCCACCCCGGAACAGTGGCTGCAGTACCTGCGATTCCTGCCGCGGCACCTGGAGGTCGGCACCGTCCACGTTATCAACCAGCACGGTGATGTGTCGATCTTTCCCATCCAGCGTCTCTCCGGGCAGCGTACCGGCAGCGACGGATTCGCCGCCACGTTACGCGCCGATATCGACGCCTCGCCGGTGGATATTTCACTGGCGCTGACGTCGATCCGGCAGGAGCTGAATCGCGGCGGGGTCAACTTCAAGGCCAGGCTGGACGCTGTGGACAGCGAGGCACAGTTGGAGGGCATGCTGGAAGCCGATGCAGAGTCTGTCCATTTCGATCTGGCGGTCAACGCCAGCTTTCCGGAGATTGCCACGCTTCTCACCGCCTTTCCCGGAGCGCCGCCACTGGCGGGTGCGCTGTCCCTGCGCGGGCGGCTGTCGGGTAATTTGCAGGATTACCAACTGTCCGATGCAGGTTTCGAGCTGGACAACCGCCCCGCCTATTTTTTCCAGGCCAGCGGTGACCTGGCCCGGGCAGGCGGAAGCGACCCCCAGCTGGCTCTTATCGCGTCCGGAGAAATGGACTCTCTTGAGTACCTGTTGCGCTGGCTTGAGCTCGACCTTTCCCCACTGGGCAGGATCAGGGCCAGTATTGCCCTGACGGGAACGCTGGCGGCGACCGCCATCGACCAGCTCACTATCGTGACCGAAAGCAGCGAGGGCCTGTGGATTACCCTTAACGGATCGTCTGGCCCCGGCAGCCTCGGCAGTGCCCGGCTTCCCGTGGACGCCCGTTTCAGCCTGCATGCCTTTGCACCCGGGCTGGCAGTGCTTGACCCATGGCTGGCGGAGCCCATCGGTATTGATGCCGGCCCCTGGCAACTGTCGGCACAGCTGGAGGAAGCGGCCGGTGGTCTGAGCCTGCGGAGCATCAAGGCGCAGCTGGGGCACGCAGACGGCACGCTGCTGCGCGCTGCCGGCCAGGTGGAGCGGATTGACCTGGAGCGGATCGGCGACCCGGAGGGCGTGCAGGGGATAGGCCTGGAGCTTGCCGCCTCCAGCCCGGACCTTTCGGCTCCGGCGGCCTGGGCTGGCCAAACCCTGCCGGCGGGGTTTTCCCTGGAAGCGAGCGCGTCACTGGCTGGCACCGGCGCACAGCTCGCGCTTGCCGCTGGCAGCGGAAAAATCAGCCACGAAAACTTGAATGTGGCGTTCCGGGACGCCAGTCTGCGACTGCACCGCGCCGATGGCTATGCGCCCAGGGGCGGCCAGGCCAGCCTGCGCCTGCGGGCCGCCGAGCTGGGGTCCCTGTCCGACCTGGCCGGATTCGTCCTTCCGGCCCTGGGCAAGGTGGACATCGCAGCGACAGCGCGCCAGCGCGAGCAGCGCGTAGATCTGCAAAACATCACTGCCACCCTGTCCGGAGCGCAATTGGACATCACCGCCAGGGGCAGTGTGCGCGACCTCGCCGGCGCCCGTGAACTCTCCCTCAGCAACAGCGTAGACAGGCTGGATATGGATGGCCTCCTGGCCACACTGGCCCCCGGAGCAACGCCGCCCATAGAGCTTGGCACACTCACCGGGGGCTTCTCCGTGGCTGCCATGGGTGATCGCTATCGTATCTCGGACCTGAAACTGTCCAGTCCGCCGTCGTCGCCCCTGCGCCTGCAGCTGGGAGGGTCCGCAGACTACAGCCCGGAAGTATTGCAAGGTGAATTTGCGCTGGACTTCGGCAGCAGCAATCCCGATGTGCTGAAAGCACTCAGTGGTCTGCAGCTCGCCCCGGTGAGCGGCAGCCTTACCCTGGCCTTGGACCGGACCCGCGCCAGGTTGACCAGCGCCGCGGAAGTGGGCGAAACCTCACTGGATCTCTTGGTAGACGCTACACACAGCGGAGGCGAACTAACCGGGCTCAGTGCCAGCCTGAATTCCCCACTGGCGAGACTGCGCGATCTCGGACTGCAGGCAGACAACACCGAGGAGGCGAAGTATCGCCCGGGAGAGCTGCTGGAACCTGTCGCCGAGAAGACCTCTATGCAACAGGTCCTGGAACGTGCGCCGCGCTACCCGGTGGACCTGCGGCTGGCGCTGGGTAGCCTGCAGGGGGATCAAAGCCGCTTCGACGATATCAACATCCACGTTACCGGTGCCGGCACCACCTACCTGTTACGGGAATTCGATTTTGTCTACGACGAGGCACCCGCGCAGGTTCGCGGTGTTATTGACATCAGCGTCAGCCCTCCGGGTATCAGCGTCGCCGGCCAGGCGGAGTCCATTCCGTTAAACACCCTCTCCCGGGACCTGGGCATCGAAACCGATATCAGTGGCGCCCTGAACCTGCGCGGCGGACTCAGTGCGCAGGGCCTGACCGGGGCGGAGCTGCTCAGCCAGCTCGACGGGACCGTCGGCGTCGCGCTGGAGGCCGCTACTGTCGAGGGAGCGGCCTACGACGTGCTGGCGACCGGTATACTCACCTGGCTGTTCTCCGGCGCCGCAAGGGAAGAATCAACCTATCTCGATTGCGTCATGGCCCAGTTCGCGGTGGATGACGGCGTCGCACGTACGAAAGATATTTTCATCGAGTCCCCGAACATGATCGCCACCGGTATTGGCGAGTTCAATCTTCCCGCAAAAACCCTGGCCCTGACCCTGACCCCCCGCTCGAAATCCCGCAGCATCCAGATTCCTTCCAGCATCAGCCTGCGTGGGAACATGGCCAGCCCGCGGACCTCGGTCTCGCCCATCACCGCCACCCTGGATATCTACACCGAAGCCATGCTGTTCCTGCCGCGACTGGCGATGAAAATCTTCGGCCTCGGCAAGCGCGGCAGATCAGCCACCCACCCCTGCCTGATTGCGGTCACTCCCTAGGCTCGACGACAGGCCATCGTGCTACACTTCGCTTCACTATAAGACGGCCGCTGACGGGGCAGACTATGGCATCACCAAGGGGCGAATTCAGCTCGCGTTTAGGTTTCATCATGGCTGCAGCCGGAAGCGCCGTTGGGCTCGGCAATATCTGGGGCTTTCCCACCCAGGCCGCGAGCAACGGTGGTGCGGCCTTTCTGCTGGTCTACCTGGTCCTGGCCTTCACCCTGGCTTACCCGGTGTTGATGGCGGAGCTGATTATTGGCCGCCACGCCCACGCCAACGCCGTGAACGCGCTGCGGTTGATCTCCCCCAACCGCGCGACCCGCCGGATAGGCACGGCAACCGGCATTACCGGCTTTGTCGTCGCCAGTTTTATTCTCAGTTTCTACGCCATTGTGGCCGGCTGGATGCTTGCCCACTGCGCGGCAGCAATCTCCGAACTGTTTCGCTTCAACGGCCTCGCCGACTGGCTGACGGAGTTCAGCTTTGCCCGCAACCTGGGTTTCATGCTGATCTTCATGGCACTTACCGTCGGGATCATTTCCGAAGGTGTACAGCAGGGTATCGAACGCTGGTCCAGCCGCCTGATGCCCATGTTGCTGGTCTCGCTGGTGCTTCTGGTGCTGTATGTCTTCACCCTGGAAGGCGCCATGGATGGACTGCGTGTGTACCTGCTGCCGGACTTCGAGCGGGCGCTGGCGCCGGACCTAATCCTGAACGCGCTGGGAGCCGCCTTTTTCTCGCTGTCACTGGGGGTTGGCACAATGCTGATCTACGGCTCCTACATCAGCGACCGGGAAAACCTCCCCGTGGTGGGTGGCCTCGTCACCCTGGTCGATATCTGCATCGCGGTGCTGGCCGGCTTCCTGGTGTTGCCTGCCATGTACGTGGCGCTGCACAACGGGGTGGAGATCTTCACCGCGACGGGAGAACTGATCTCCGAGGACACGCTGATTTTCAATGTCCTGCCACGCCTGTTCGACACCATGGGACTGGCCGGGGTAGTGGTCAGCCTCCTGTTCTTCTTCCTCATGAGTATCGCTGCCCTCACCTCCTCGATCTCCATGCTGGAGGTGCCGGTTGCCTACACGATTGAGGAGCACGGGGTAGACCGCAAACGCGCCGTGGTCGTCATCGGCACACTCATCGCCATTGCCAGCACGATAATTCTGCTCAACTTTGAGGCACTCTTCGGGTTGGTGGTAGCGGCCACCACACGCTACAGCCAGCCGCTGCTGGGCTTTGTTTTCTGCATCTACGTGGGCTGGGTCTGGCACCGGGACCAGCTGCTGCAGGAGCTGCGCAAGGGCAGCGACAGGGTCGAATACGGCCTGTTCTGGAAAATATGGCCAGGCTATGTGCGCGTGGTCTGCCCGGTCATAATACTGCTGATTTTCGCCCAGTCCCTGTTGGGCTAGCAAACCGGCGGCAGGACCGGGCAGTTCTCAGTTCAGGGCTATGCTACCGCTGTCCTCGACATACTGGGTGGGCAATATCCCGCGGAAGTCGATCTTGGCCGTGAACTTGTAGTCGAGGGTGTCCCCGCGACTGCGACCCAGGTTGCCCAGTAGACGCAGCAGTTCCAGCAGATTGACGCCGGCGTCAATGATGACCTGCTCTTCCGTATACCCTTCTATCCTCGGCACCTGGTTACTGACCCCGCTGACCAGCTCCCTGCCCAGCAACTGGATGCCGTAACTGATGCCGGCAATATCCAGTGCACGGGCGTTGGGGTTGGCAATACGCAGGACAATCTGAAAGCGGGGGCCAGTTTCCCCCCCGGGCAGGCTACGCACACTGTCCACACTGACTTTGGGGGGCTCGATGCCCTCCAGCAGACTGGCGCAACCGCCAAGGCAGAGTGCCAGCGCGACAAGCAGCAGGCGCGTGCCACGAAGAATCATGACGCGCCCCTGTCGCGCGGCGTGATGGAAAAGAAGAAAACACCGTAGCCAAGGCTGAACACCGCAAACAGCAGGGCCACCCAGTCGCCGGTCTGCAGATACATCCAGCCGCTGAATACCAGCATGGCCAGGGTAACCACAATGCCTATGGCACGCGCAGTCTGTGACACCTTTCCACTCCCCTGTGTTATCCTCGACTTCGACCTTATCAGGCGCTGGAGCCATAATAGCATCCGCATGACGAAATTTATTGTTATCTTTCTGGCTGTGCTGGTCGGCCTGTTCACCATCGAGATGTTGCAACCGGTACAGGCTGCCGTCATCCAGCCCTTTACCGCATCTCTCGCCACCCTGAGCGCCGCGTTGATCACCCCCTTTGACAGTGACGTGCTCGCCTACGGTCGCGTTATCGCCCACAGGGTCAACAACTTCGCCGTTTCCATCGAGTCCGGTTGCAACGGGGTAGAGGCGGCCATCGTGCTGATTGCCGGAGTTCTCGCCTACCCCGCGCGCTGGCAATACCGCATCGCTGCAATCGTGGCCGGCTTCCTGACCATTCAGGTTCTCAATATCGCCCGCATCATCAGCCTCTTCTATCTCGGGCAATGGAACTACGAGATTTTCAACTGGACTCACCTGTACCTGTGGCCGGTATTCATCATGCTGGATGTATTGATCGTTTTTGTTCTCTACCTGCGCTTCCTGGAACGGCGGCGTACGGCTGCACCCGCATGACACTGTACCGCTTCATCGGGCTGGTCATCCTGCTGATGGTGCCCTGCTTCGCGCTGTGGTACGCGCTGGGGGCACTGACGGCTGCTCCTGCTGTGTGGCTGGCGCAGCTGACCCTCCCGTGGGCATTCCCTGATATTATCGAGTCGGTTGTACTGGACCAGAACAAGCTCGTTGTGTTCAGCCAGTTTGGCGAGGTCGGCAGCGCGGTAGTGTCCCTTGCCGAGGCCGATTATCAACTGGCATTTCCCCAGAGCGTGCGGCTGCTGTCCTACTCCATTCCGTTCTACACCGCGCTGCACTTCGCCAGCTCCATCGAAGGTTCGCTTGAACGTTACGCCAGGAGCCTGCTGGTGCTGTGGGTGCTGATGTTCGTGGGCTTTATCGCGGTGGGGCTCAAGGACGTGATGGTAGCGGTGGGACCACTGATGCACCAGACATCACCGCTCCTCCCGCCTCCTGCGGTCATAGGTTTGTTTTACCAGTTCAGCGTCTTGATCGTACCGACCGTGGCACCCATCCTGCTGTGGGCATGGGTCGTTCGCGACAGCCCTCGCTGGCAGGCGCTGCTGTTGGGCAGGCAAGAGCAGCCGCCTGCAGATACTGATAACGCGGGCTGAATAACCCGCGTCCGTTCAGGCTACATCACCCAGCGGGTTGTCTGCGAGCTCCCTGAGCACTCCCTGGTATTCATCGCCGCGCTCCTCCAGCACCGCCTGCAAGGCCCTCTCCATCAGCCAGCGTGCCTGGCAGGTGTAGGCATAGATGCAGGCATGGACCGCCGCGTCATGCCAGTTTTCCACGGAACAGCTGGAGGAATAGTCCTCGAAATGGCTGAGGGAGCGGATCAGGTCCGCTATGTGCCGTGGACACTCACAGTCCAGTGTACTCTTCAGCTGGCGCGCCGCGCGCAGCTGTACCTCGGTGAACTGCCGCGGCTTCGCAGTCATCAGGTCGCCCAGATTGGAGTCGCCCTGGCTGACGCTCTTGTCCGCCACGCTGCGAGCGAGCTCGAAGGCGAGGTAAGCCGGATCCGGGGGAAAGGCGGTGGCGGCGATGTTCTGCTGCTCCAGAGCCTGCAACCAGCGATCACTGGCAAACTGGTAGGTAAGCAAAGCCCGCTCCACATCCAGCTCGCGCATCAGGTCGCCGAGCTGTCGAGTCTGCAGACCGCCCAGGGTAGCGCATTCGACCACGAGCGAATCCGCCCGTCCGATATCGCCACAGATCTGGGGGTTGATATCCGCCAAAGACATTCTTACCAGCAACGCGTCGACGCCGGCGAGGCAGCCCTGGTGCTCCTCCAGCCATTCACAGAGCTGTGGGCCGATAAAGACGACGCGGGGCTTGGGGGGAGAAACGGCGGCGCGCCCGGCCTTGCCCCGGCTGCGTAGCAGCATTTCCAGAGTCTTGCGCTCGGTCGAGGCAATCTCCCCGATGCGCGATCCGCTGTTGACCAGAGCGGCAATCAGCTGGAGGTGCTCCAGATCTGCCTGGGTATACTGTCGGCGACCAGTCGCTGACTTGTGACTGGCGCCCAACCCGTAGCGCCGCTCCCATACTCTGAGAGTGTCCGGTTTAAGCCCGGTAAGACGGGCAACGGTACCTATGCCATAAAGGGGACGGGGTTCCATAACAGCCTGATCCATAATTCAAAGCCTCAGTTGGATTCGCTCTTGGTACGCCTTCCCGACCCGGCTGGATGACTTGCCCAGCTTGTGTTCGCATGTTTTCTGGACAACTGTCCGGTTTTCTTGTCCAACATGGAGCCACAGCCCGTATCAACGGCAAACCACAAAGGAGCTGTTCTGTGGACAATTGGAAGACTGAAACCGATGACCAAGAGCTGGAAAGGCTGTTTGCAGAGGCCCGCCGCTACCCCCTGTTGAGTGCTGATCAGGAGCGCGACATCGACGGCAGCAAGTGGCAGGCTGTGGCCAGCATACAGACACTATTGCTTGACAGCGCTGGCGGTCACGCCTTCATTCGCGATTTACTGGACCGGATTATGGCCCAGCCTCCAGATGTTGCGGATTTTGATAATCGTGACTACCACTTCCTGCTTCGTCGCGAGCTGGTGGCCTACCTGACGGGAGGAAAACACGCGGGCTGCGTTCGCCAGCTCGCTGCCGCGCTGGCGGCGGGCGACCAGGCGGGCGCCGCCGAAATTGCCGACGAAATGGCGCTGCCCGCAAGCCTGCTGGTCGGGATGGCCAGCGTGATCAGCCGCCACAACGGCCACGCAGCGAAATGCCGGGTGGCTGATGCACTGCAGGCCTGGCAGGCCGTGGCCGAAGGGGTTGAGCATGGCAGTCGCCATTACCATCTGGAACCGGCACAGCTGGCCACCCTGAAGCTGGCACTGTCGCGCTTCAACCAGGCCCGCGATACGCTGACCCTGCATAACCTGCGGCTGGTCTACTCCATCGCCGGCAAGTACCTGGGCAAGGGCGCCCCCTACCGCGACCTGATTCAGGAGGGAACCCTGGGCCTTATTCGCGCCGCGGAAAAGTTTGAGGCGCACAAGGGTTATCGATTCAGCACCTACTGCTACAACTGGATATCCCAGGCGGTGCGCCGCTATGCCAACGACGGTGCGGCGCTGATTCGCTACCCTACGCATGTTCGCGAGCAGGTTGGCAGGCTGTACCGGGAACACAACGCTATCTGGTCAAGTACCGGTGAGGAACCCAGCGAGGAGGAGCTGGCCAGCGCGGCGGGTATCGAGCCGGAAAAAGCCCGTCAGCTGCGCCAACTGCGCAACATGGCGGTTTCTCTCGATCAGCCCCAGTATGACGATGACGAGGAGTCACTCCTCGACAGCGTACCCGGCGGCCCGTTCCAGGACATCGCGGCGCGCGCGGAGTCCGAGTCGCTGCAGCGCTGCCTGCTGCAGGAAATTGAAAGCCTGGAACCCGCTGAACAGGAGGTTGTGATAGCGCGCTGGGGCCTTCACCGCGGCCCTCCCCTGAGCCGGGCCGAAGTGGCGGACAAACTGCGGGTCAGCCGGGAATGGGTGCGTCAGCTGGAACGATCAGCGCTGGAAAAGCTCAGCCGCAATACCACCATACGCGATGCCGCCAGGGATCACGGAACCCTGTCAGCGGCGTGACGGGAGAAAATGGCAGACAGGGCCTGTTCCAGTTCCGGAAACCTGAAAGTGTAGCCCGCCGTCTCGAGGGTGTCAGGCTGCACCCGCTGGCCGGTGAGCAGCAGTTCCTCGGCCATTTCTCCCAACATCAGGCGCATCATGAAGCCGGGCACCGGCACGGCCGGCAGCGTCCCGAAATGTTTGCGCATGGCCGTGCAAAACGCGCGCTGGGTTACCGGGGCCGGCGCGGTGACATTGAAAATGCCCGCCAGGCTGTCATCTTCCAGCATCAGGGTCATGGCTGCCACCACGTCCGCCCGGTGAATCCAGCTCAGATACTGATGCCCTGTTCCTGGCCAGGTCGCGATCCCGAAACGAAACGGCATGGCCATTTCCCGCAGGGCGCCTCCCTCCCGGTCCAGAACCACTCCCAGGCGCAACAGGCACGTTCTCACACCCAGGCTCCGGGCCCGCGAGGCCTCCTCCTCCCACGCCTGGCACAGCTCGCTGGAAAAACCGCGGCCAGCAGCGGCACTCTCGGCCAGCGGCTCGTCACCCCGCGGGCCGTAGTAACCAATAGCGCTGGCACTGAGCAGGGTACGCGGAGGCTGCGCCAGGGACGCGAGATAGTCCACCAGCGCCCGGGTTCCATCCACGCGGCTGGCAACAATTTCCTCTTTGTATGCCTGCGTCCAGCGCTTCCCAGCCAGGGAGGCCCCGGCAAGGTTAACTACCGCTTCGGGGCTTGCGTCGCCGGGCATTTCATCAAGCGACCGCACATAGGTACACTGGGCAGTGTCCCGGTGCCTGCCGCGGCTGAGAATGGTGATTCGGTGCCCGGCATCCAGCAACTGCGGGACCAGTGCCTGACCAATAAACCCGGTGCCCCCGGTGATAAGGATGTGCATAACCTGATTCCTCACGCCTCACGTATACCCCATCATGAACAATCTCGCGACTGAACTGCAACAGCTGCTGGACCTGCTCAGTGGGCGAGCGCGGCTGGCCGTCCTCACTGGTGCCGGCATCAGCGCCAGTTCGGGCATCCCCACCTACAGGGATGCCGGTGGCCAATGGCTATACAGTACGCCAATTCAGCATCGTGAGTTCCTCCAGGACCCTGCCATTCGGCAGCGCTACTGGACCCGCTCCTGGTTCGGCTGGCCGGGGGTGCGCGACGCCCGGCCCAATGCCGCCCACCGGGCCCTGGCCAGACTGGAGGACGCCGGCGCCATTGAACTGCTGGTTACCCAGAATGTCGACCGCCTGCACCAGCGCGCGGGAAGCACCGCAGTCGTTGATTTGCATGGGCGCCTGGACCGGGTGCAATGTCTCGACTGCAAAAAGTACTCCACGCGCGAGGCAATGCAGATGCGGTTGGGGCGGGTGAACCCGCATCTCGCCAAGCCGGCGCCAGTCGCCGAGCCGCGGCCAGATGGCGACATGACGCTGCCTGACAGACTGGCGCGACAAACAGTCGTCCCTGACTGCCTGGAATGTGGAGGCACACTGATCCCCGATGTGGTCTTTTTCGGCGGTACGGTGCCGAAAGACCGGGTCACACGCGCCACCCAGGCCATCGAGGCGGCAGATGCCCTGCTGGTGGTCGGCTCCTCCCTGCAAGTGTATTCAGGGTTCCGCTTCTGTCGTGCGGTTCATGCCGCGGGCAAACCCCTCGTGCTGATCAACCCGGGCGTCACCCGGGCCGATTCCATCGCCAACCTGAAACTGGCAACACCCTGTGAGCCCCTGCTGGACGCCCTGGCGTACACGCTGGCCGGCACGTCCGCGAGCCCGGCAGCTTTCCGGGGTGGTCATCTGGAGCAAACACCATGAGCACCACGATCTACCTGTTCCGCAACGACCTGCGCCTTGTCGACCTGCCGGGCCTCGCCGCTGCCGCCGCCAATGGCCCCGTGCTGCCCGTTTACATTCTGGACGAGAAAAACGCGGGGGAGCGCGCGCCAGGTGGCGCCAGCCGCTGGTGGCTGCACCACAGCCTGCAGGCCCTTGCCGCCGATATTGGGGACAGCGGCGGTCAACTGGTGCTGCGCAGGGGCGATACCGCCAGTTGCCTGCGGCAGCTGTTGGACGCCAGTGGCGCGGAAGCCATCCACTTCAGTCGCAGCTACACATCCTGGGAAACCGCACTGGAACAGCAGCTGCGAACGCAGTTTGAAGACGTTGCCAGCGTCAAACGCTTCCCCGGCTGTCTGTTGCACGAGCCTGAATCGATAAGCAATCAGGCCGGGGAACCCTTCAAGGTTTTCACCCCGTTCTGGCGCCACTGCAGGCGCCAGCAGGAGCCAGGGCAGCCATTGCGCGCGCCTTCCGACATTGCCTGGGCCGGGGTGTCCGGATGGGGGGACAGCCTGGCGGACTGGGGCCTGCAGCCGCAAAACCCGGATTGGGCGGCGCACTGGACAAATCTGTGGACACCCGGCACTGCGGGAGCGCGACGGGCCCTGGAACGTTTTCTCCGCCACGGGATAGAGAGCTATGCCAGCGGTCGCGATCACCCGGCGGAAGAGGCCACTTCCAGGCTGTCGCCACACCTGCGGTTCGGGGAGATATCCCCTCGCGAGGTGTGGCACAAGGCACGGGAACTTGCCGTCCGCAACCCTGAGCGGCAGGAGCAGGTAGACAAGTTCCTCAGCGAATTGGGCTGGCGCGAGTTCTCCTACCACCTCCTGTACCATTTTCCGACAATACCCGAGCAGCCCTTCAAGGCACAATTCGCCGACTTTCCCTGGCTCGGCAGCCGGGCCCAGCTACAGGCCTGGCAGCGCGGCCAGACCGGTTACCCGGTCGTGGACGCGGGAATGCGTGAGTTGTGGCATACCGGCTACATGCATAATCGAATCCGCATGGTCACCGCCTCGTTTCTGACCAAGCACCTGCTTATCCACTGGCAGGCGGGAGAGCGATGGTTCTGGGACACCCTGGTGGACGCCGACCCCGCCAGCAATACCTGCAGCTGGCAATGGGTCGCGGGTTCCGGCGCTGATGCAGCACCCTATTTCCGCATCTTCAACCCGGTCACCCAGGGGGAAAAGTTCGATGCCGGCGGCGACTATGTCAGACGCTGGGTGCCGGAACTGGCCCACCTGCCCGACCGCTGGCTACACCAGCCCTGGGAGGCCTCTGCCGAGATACTGCGGCAAGCCGGGGTAGTGCTTGGTGAAACCTACCCCCTGCCCATGGTTGACCACCGCGAGGCCAGGGAGGCCGCCCTGGCGGCCTATCAGGCGATCCGCAACAACTGAGGTGCCTTTGCCCATCACTGGCATTCCCCGGGCTCAGGGTCGATACTAGTACACAACAGGGACCCGATCCCCACGGCAACAATAACCAGACCCGGAGTAGCAACATGATCACAGCACCACGCAGCAACGTGTATACCGCCCTTCTCCTGGCCCTCGGGCTGACTGTCCTGCCGGCCAGTGCCGACATCGCTGAAGTGGTCGACTCGGAAGGCAACAAAATGACGTTCGAATATCAGGGCGACCAGCTGCGCATCGACATGAACCAGCAGAACAGCTACATGCTGGTGCGGGGCGAGCACGTTTACGCAGTCACCGACAACGATGGCGAGGTCATGGTGATTGACGTCAAGCAGACCCTGTCCATGTTCGGCAACATGGCCCAGTCCGCCATTCCCGACATGGCAGCCGTCAACGTCGAGTCGCTGGTCAAGACCGGCCGCAGTGAAACCGTTGCCGGTATCCAGGGCGAGGTTTACACCCTCACCTTCACTGACCATGAAGGCCAGCGTCAGGAAGCGGAGATGGTGCTCTCAGCGGACCGCAGGGCATTGGGCTTTCGCGACGCCGTGCATCGCATGGCGTCCACCATGTCCAGCATGCTCGCCCAGCAGGGGACCCACGACCGTCTTCAGGGGCAGCTGGATGCCCAGAACCTTGGCGTGCTGCGCTATGGGCAGGACATGCGCGTCACCTCCATCACTGAAACGCAGGTCGCTGATGCCCGCTTCGTGCTGCCCGCAGAGCCGACCGACCTGAGCGGTCTCGGCGGCCTGTTTGGCGCAAACGCGGTAGGTGGCGGCGAAGGCGGCTTCATGTCCGGTATTCTCGGAGGCAATAACGCCGAGAAAACGACCGACACGCAGGAAGAGGAAGAGCCGGCCAACCCGATGGAAAATGCCGGGAAGGAGATCGGCAAGGCATTTGGCAGGTTGTTTGGCAACTAAGCGGCAGTTTTGCCGGAGATTGATCTGGTACCGGCGGCAGCTTTAGGGCAAAATGCGCCCCTGATTTTACGAGGGACTGCTGCCGCATGGCAAAAGAAGACCAGATCGAAATGGAGGGTGAGGTTATCGATACCCTCCCCAACACAACCTTTCGTGTGCAACTGGAGAACGGTCACGTTGTCACAGCGCACATCTCCGGCAAGATGCGCAAGAACTACATTCGCATCCTCACCGGAGACAAGGTTCGGGTGGAGCTCACTCCCTACGACCTGACCAAAGGCCGTATCACCTACCGCGAGCGGTAGGCTCCCTTCCTAGGCCGGTTCGGCCTCGGTCTCCTCCACCAGCACCTCCAGGCCGTCACGGGCCTTGTTCACGCTCACGCGGGCCACTCCGCCCGCCTGGGCCAGTGAACCGAACAAAACCAGCTCTGCCAGCGGCTTCTTGATGTGTTCCTGGATAACCCTTGCCATGGGACGCGCGCCCATATTGCGGTCGTAGCCCTTCTCCACCAGCCACAACCTCGCGTCCTCGTCCACCTCCAGGGTAACCCGCTTTTCGTCCAGTTGCCCCTGCAGCTCGGTGAGGAACTTGTCCACCACGGTCAGGATCACGTCCTCACCCAGGGGCTCGAACTGCACAATGCTGTCCAGGCGGTTGCGGAACTCCGGAGTGAACATGCGATTGATCGCCTCCACGCCGTCGGTACTGTGGTCCTGGGTAGTAAACCCGATGCTGCGCCGGCTGATACTCTCGGCACCGGCATTGGTGGTCATCACCAGGATTACGTTGCGGAAATCCGCCTTGCGGCCGTTGTTGTCGGTCAGGGCGCCGTGGTCCATGACCTGCAGCAGCAAATTAAACACCTCCGGGTGTGCCTTTTCGATTTCATCCAGCAGGACAACAGCATGGGGGTGCTTGGTCACCGCGTCCGTCAACAGGCCACCCTGGTCAAAGCCAACATAGCCCGGGGGCGCGCCAATCAGCCGCGATACGGTGTGACGCTCCATATACTCGGACATGTCGAAGCGGATCAATTCCAGCCCCAGCAGCCGCGCCAGCTGACGGGTGACCTCGGTTTTGCCTACGCCGGTGGGACCGGCCAGGAGGAAAGAGCCGATGGGCTTGTCGCCGGAACACAGTCCGGCGCGGGCCAGCTTGATGGAGGTCGCCAGGCTGCTGATGGCGCGGTCCTGCCCGAACACCACCATCTGCAGGTTCGATTCCAGCTTCTGCAGGGTTTCGCGGTCGTCCGAGCTGACGGATTTCGGGGGAATGCGGGCTATTTTCGCCACCACCGCCTCGATATCCGCTACGCCTATGACCTTTTTCCGCTTTGATTGCGGCTGCAATTGCTGGTAGGCGCCCGCCTCGTCGATCACGTCAATGGCCTTGTCCGGCAGGAAGCGGTCGGTGATGTAGCGCGCCGACAGATCCGTTGCCACCCGCAGCGCCTTGTTGGTGTAGCGCAGGCCGTGGTGCTCCTCGAAACGCGACTTCAGGCCCTTGAGGATCTTGTAGGCGTCATCCGGGCTGGGCTCCATCACATCAATCTTCTGGAAGCGGCGGCTGAGGGCCTTGTCCTTGTCAAAAATGCCCCTGTATTCCTGGAATGTGGTCGAGCCAATGCAGCGCATCTTGCCCGAGGTCAGCAGGGGCTTGAGCAGGTTACTGGCATCCATCACCCCGCCAGAGGCGGCACCGGCACCGATAATGGTGTGGATTTCATCGATGAACAGGATAGCGCCCTCGCGCTTCTTCAGGTTCGCCAGCAGTCCCTTGAAGCGTTTCTCAAAGTCGCCGCGATACTTGGTGCCGGCCAGCAGCGCGCCAAGGTCCAGCGAATAGACCACGCTGTCCTTGAGCATGTCGGGGACATCCCCGTCCACGATCATCTTGGCAAGCCCCTCGGCTATGGCGGTCTTGCCGACCCCTGATTCGCCCACCAGCAGCGGATTGTTCTTGCGCCGGCGAGCCAGGATCTGGGCGACACGCTCAACTTCCGGAATCCGCCCGATGAGCGGATCAATACGGCCCGCCCGGGCTTCTTCATTGAGGTTGGTGGCATAGTTGTCCAGCGGGTTGCCCTCGCCGTCATCCGCCGGGGCGCCTTCAGCACCGGCCGGTCCGGGTTCACCGCCGTCATTGTCCTCGGAAACTTTGGAAATACCATGGGTGATGTAGTTCACCACGTCCAGGCGGGCGACGCTCTGGGTCTTGAGGAAATAGACCGCCTGGCTTTCCTGCTCACTGAAGATGGCGACCAGAACATTGGCGCCGGTAACCTCACTGCGGCCGGAAGACTGGACGTGGAACACTGCCCGCTGCAAGACGCGCTGGAAGCCGAGCGTGGGCTGGGTCTCGCGCTCTTCGTCGTCCTCGGCGAGGAGTGGCGTGGTGGCATCCACAAACTCGACCAGGTCGCCGCGCAGGGCCTTGATATCGGCACCACAGGCCTTCAGGACGCGAATGGCATCATTGTTGTCCAGCAACGCCAGCAACAGGTGTTCCACGGTCATGAACTCGTGGCGCTTTGCCCTTGCTTCGCGAAAAGCCTCGTTCAGCGTCAATTCCAGGTCTTTACTCAGCATACTTTACCACTCCCGGGCTACTCGCCCTCCGATGCCTCGATTTCGCATAACAGCGGGTGTTGGTTCTCCCGCGCGGACTGGTTTACCTGGGCCGCCTTGGTCTCGGCAATATCCCTTGTGTAAATGCCACATACACCCTTGCCCTTGGTGTGGACCGTCAGCATGACATGGGTCGCCTGCTCACGGTTCATGCGGAAGAACACTTCCAGCACTTCGACCACGAACTCCATGGGGGTGTAATCGTCGTTCAGTAATATGACTTTGAACAGCGGGGGCTTCTTGAGTTCCGG
>JBFHFJ010000006.1:0-29057 GCA_041583655.1 Haliea sp.
CCGGCGGTGAGTTTCTCGCATTCCTGCAGTTGGCGGAAGCCCTCGACCTTGTCTGCCAGTAAGGCTTGCAGCGCGCTGGAGAAAGCGGGGTCGAGCGTGGTTTCTTTGCGGGTTTCCGAGGTCATACCAAGAGTCCTTTGTCCTGTAGCGGGTAATCCGGGCGCCATGATAACGCGTTACTACAGGAGAGTTGAGACTAATAACGGCAGAACGAGGAATCCGCGGCAAGTCGGAAACAGCAGATGGCTGTCGAAGACGGTGCCGCGGGCAACTGGCACTCAGTTGCCGGTGAATCTCCCGGCACGCTTGGCCAGGAAAGCGCTCACTGCCTCGTTGAAATCCTCGCTCTGTATGGCCAGCAGCCACTGATCCGCGTCGGCGTGCATGACGGCCTCATCCAGTGCGCCGCTCACGCGGTTGATGCTGCGCTTGATCATTTGCGCCGCAACCGGGGGGAGGGCTGCGTACTCCTCGGCCCAGGCCAGCGCCCGCGCATCGAGGTTCTCGCGCTCGCAGACCTCGTCGACAAAACCCCAGCTGGCGAGGGTATCGATATCCATGACCTTGCCTGACATGATCAGCTGCTTGGCGCGGGCGGGCCCGACCAGGTTGACGCAGGGAGGCAGGGCATTCCACATCAGGTTGATGCCCAGCTTGACTTCGCCGTACCCCATGCGGGCACCCTGTGCGGCAATGCGAAAGTCGCAGGCCGTGGCGATACAGGTGGCACCACCGGTGGAAACGCCCTGGATGGCGCAGATCGTCGGTTGATGGATATCCCTGATCGCTCGCATCATGCGCGCGCCAAGTTCCCCCTTGCGCCTGAGCATCAGCAGGCTGGGGCGTTCGGCGGTGCTCATTTCTTCCAGGTCCATGCCGTAGCTGAAATTCTCACCCGCGGCGCGGATGATCACGGCGCGGGTCTGTTCGTCTCCGGCATAACCGTTGGCGATGGCCTCGAGTTCCGCCAGTATCGCCATGTTCAGGGTGTTGCCATTGCTGGCCCTGTTGAGGGTGATGGTGCTGATGTGGCCCTGTTGTTCTACTACCAGCTCAGAAGTCATGCGTGCCTCGTCGTTATGTCCGGGCGCTGCGCAGCGCCATTCCTGTAAGCCTATTGCAGTAAGCTCCGCCGCCCCAAACCGACAGGGCGCCTGATTGCCACGATAGCTGTCGCCCCGGGATGCCCGTCCGGCAGGCCGTCTGGGAACAGTTGACGGCATGGGCAATATAACCCAATATGAACAATGTTCATATTGGCCGCTGCGCCTGCGCCATGCCCTGCACCTGCATGGGGGCACCCCCGGCAACTGCTCGAGGAAAGAATGATGGAATATCGGCGGCTGGGAAAGTCCGGCTTGAAGCTCAGCGGGTTCAGCTACGGGTCCTGGGTGACTTTCGGGCGGAATATCGACGTCAATGCCGCGATCGAGTGCCTGGCGGTCGCCTACGATGCCGGGGTCAACTTTTTCGATAACGCCGAGGGCTATGCCTGGGGCATGTCGGAAATGATCATGGGCGAGGCTTTGCGGCGCCTCAACTGGAGCAGGGATTCGTTTTGTGTTTCCTCCAAGGTCATGTTCGGCAGCAAGAAGAACCCGGGGCCGCTGCAGCGTGGGCTCAGCCGCAAGCACGTCATCGAGGCCTGCGAGCAGGCCATCCAGCGGCTGCGTGTCGATTACCTGGACCTGTACTTCTGCCACCGCCCCGACCCGGAGACACCCATTGAGGAAACGGTGCGGGCCATGCACACGCTGGTTCAGCAGGGCAAGGTTCTCTACTGGGGAACCTCCGAGTGGTCCGCGGAGCAGGTGCTGGAGGCCTGTGCGGTGGCGGAGCGACACCATTTGACCCCGCCGACCATGGAGCAACCCGAATACAACCTGTTTGTCCGCAAACGGGTAGAGCGGGAGCTGGAGCCGCTGTATGAACAGCATGGTCTGGGTCTCACCACCTGGTCGCCGCTGTGTTCCGGGGTGCTCACCGGGAAATACAGTGACGGCATCCCCGGTGGCTCCCGTGCCAGTCTCGACGGCTACGGCTGGCTGGCGAAAAATATCCTCAGCGAGCAGGGCCAGGCCCGGGTCGAGGTGACCAGGCAGCTCTCGAAGATCGCGCTGGAGCTGGGCGTGTCCGTTACGCATCTGGCCCTGGCCTGGACCCGCTGCAATCCCCGTGTCAGTACCACTATCCTTGGCGCCAGTTCGGCGGCACAGTTGCGCGACAACCTTGCCGCGGTGGATGTGGTTGCCAAACTCACACCGGACGTGCAGCAGAAAATCACCCTGATACTCCAGGCAAATCCCGGATTGGAATAGGGCCACAGCATGCAAAAATCCAGCAACAGCCAGGTGTTCATCTACTCCCTCCCGGCGGTTGCGATAGCATTTATCAATCTGCCCGCCGCCATCGTTCTGCCGACCTTCTACGTAGAGCACACCGCGGCAACGCTCACCGGTATCGGCTTCGTCAACCTGTTGCGCTGGTGGTTTGACGCCGCGACGGACCCCATCGTGGGGTATCTGGGGGACCGGACTTCCACGCGCTGGGGCAAGCGCAAGCCCTGGCTGGTCGTGGGCGCCGCCGTGTCCTCAATCGCGATATTCCAGCTGTTTCGCCCTCCCGCCGAAGCGGGAAGTTTCTACTATGCCTTCTGGCTGTGCGCCGTTTATCTGGGTTTTACCCTGTTCAGCATTTCCCACACAGCCTGGGGCAGCGAACTGGCGGTGGACTACAACGACCGGTCGCGGATCTCCACCAGCTATTCGGTGATGACGGTGGTTGGCAGTATTCTCTTCTGGGTGCTGCCACTGATGCTGCAACCGTTTACCGGTACCTCGGAAATCGGCCCGCCAGTGATCAACGGCATCGCCTGGGTGTTCATTGTGTTGATGCCGGTCAGTGCGCTGCTGGCGATCTCGTTTGTTCCGGTGGGTATCGACCTCGCCAAACGGGCCCCCCAGTCGCTGCGCAAGACGGTGAGCGACCTCAAGTTCAATCGCCCCCTCTGGCGCTTTGTGATGGCACAGGCAGTCTGGGGCATCGGCCAGGGCATGTACCTCTCGGTAATCTATGTGTTCATGCGTGATTACCTGCAGGTCGGGTCCCGCTTTCCGGTCATCATGATTACGTTTTTTATCGTCCAGACGCTTTCCATGCCCATGTGGGCGCGGCTGATGAACCGCTTTGGCAAGCATCGTTGCTGGGCTTTTTCCTGGGCTGCTTTTTCCCTGGCCCAGCCGGTGGTACTGTTGCTTGAACCCGGTCTGCAGGCGTTTCTCCCGGTCATGCTGATCGTGGTTTTCACCGCGGTCCTGAATTCCGCCAGTTACATTGCCCCGATGGCCTTGCTCGGTGACATTTCGGACTACGGCACACTCAAGTCCGGGAGCAACAATACCGGCAACTATTTTGCGATCCAGACCTTGTTACAGAAAGCGACCATGGGAATGGGCGCGGGGATTGCGTTTCCGCTCCTGGCCCTGTTTGGTTATGAGCTGGGGGGCGACAATGCGGGGGCGGCACAGTGGGGGCTCTACACGACCTACATCATTATTCCGGCTGTTACCAGCGTCGCCGCGGCGGCCATTCTCTGGAATTTCCCCATTGATGCGCGCCGTCACGCTATAATCCGGCGTCGTCTCGAACAACTGGCAATCCGGTGACAAAATCCAAGCCCTCCGCCAAACATGGCTATCACAAAGGTAATCTTCGCGATCGATTGATCGCCGCCGCTGAACTGGTGCTGCAGCAAGAGGAACTCGATGCACTCAGTCTGCGGCGCGTGGCCAGGGAGGTAGGCGTCGCCCCCTCGGCGATCTACAATCACTTTGCCAACCTGGATGAACTGCTGGCGGCGATTGCGGCTCATGGCTACCGGCAGCTGGAGGCCCTGGAGCGCAAGACCTATACCAGTATCACTGACCGCGAAAGCTGCCTGCGCGAATTGGCCCGGGACTATTTGCACTTTGCCGCTGACAACCCCAGTTTGTATCGCCTGATGTTTAGCCGGGCAGTGGTGGGCTATCGCTCTCTCCCGGAAGTCAATGAAGCCGGGGACAGCACCTTCAAGCTGTCCGTTGAATGGTGGTATGGCGAGGGAAGTTACGACCCTGAAAAGTCGGCAATAGCCTACCCGTACGCTCTGGCTGTCTGGTCGCTCTGTCATGGCGCGGCTCTGCAGATGCTTGATGGCATGGTAACCATGGGTGATCAGGCTGATATCAGTGTCGATGCTCTCGCTGACGCCCTGATGGATGTGTTTTTGCACGGTGCCCTCAAGGGAATTGCAAAATAGCGCTTGACGAACCCTGTACTTCTGGCTTAAATGAACAGCGTTCATATGAACAGTGTTCATTTAACCGGTTTGTGACCCAGGAGTCGCGCATGAACAAGAAGTCCTCACTCAAAGTTGCCGCTGTTTCGACTCTCGGGTTCAGTCTTGCGCTGACCAGCGAGACGGGTTTTTCCCAGGTGCTGGAAGAAGTGCTGGTGACGGCGCGGAAACGCCAGGAAAACCTCCAGGAAGTGCCGATGGCGATCAGCGCGCTTACCGCGAAGGATATCGCCGAGGCGGGCCTGAACCGCTTGCAGGATATTACCCAGCTGGTTCCGAACATGACGTACCTGGAGCCCACCACCAACAAGTTCACCAATATCACCTTGCGGGGCATATCCTCGGGCGGCGGCCTGGGTAATGACCCGGCGGTCGGGGTATACGTGGATGAGGTGTATATCGGCCGCGACTCCGCCTTCAACGGCGACCTGCTGGATATTGAGCGGGTGGAGGTCCTGAAGGGCCCCCAGGGTACGCTGTTCGGGCGCAACACCACGGTGGGCGCGATCAACATCTCCACCAAGCGGCCTTCCAATGAGTTCGGGGGAACGGTGCTGGTCGGTGTGGGTGACTATAACCTCACCAGGATCGGTGGCCTGGTCAATGTGCCGCTCAGCGACACCGTGGCCGCCAAGCTCTCGGTGGCGGATATGGAGCGGGACGGCTATCTGGACAACAGCTTTGGCGGTACCGTGAACACTGTCGACTACACGACTGGCCGGGCGCAGCTGTTGTGGACCCCGAGCGAGAACCTCGATGTACTGCTTACCGGCAGTTACCGCGAGAGCCAGGGAAACGGGAACAGCTACGTAACCCGCTTCCAGGGCGAACCCCTGGAGACAAGCTATACGGTGAACGTTCCTGATCCCGGGTTCGAGGACGTGGAAGACAGCATGTTCACCCTGCATGTGAACTACGACTTCAGCAACTATACCCTTACCTCGATTACCTCGGTGCAGAAGATTGAGGAGAGCTACCGCAATGATGCGGACTGGACCCCACTGGATGACCTGACCGCCGTCGATACCCGGGAGATGGATTCCTGGAGCCAGGAGTTGCGCCTGGAAAACAGCGGCGAAGGGCGTCTGGAATGGGTCGCCGGGGCTTATTTCTACCACCAGGAATTCGACGTCTTTGCCCAGTCGCTGAGTGGCGGCGATACCATATTCGCCTTCTTTGGCCTGAACAGCTTTATTGGCAGTGGTCTGAAGCCCTCGGATGTCAATCCGGGCCTGCCCAATGGCGTGGATATCAGTGCGACCTCGGTGATCGAAACCGACAGCCTGTCCTTCTTCGCCAATGCCACGTACGACCTCACCGACCAGTGGAGTGTAACGGCAGGGCTGCGTTATTCCGAGGATGACAAGGACCTGGATTACGAGCAAATGGCCGACCCCCTGGCCGCAGCCGCAGGGTTTTCCCCCTTTGTCCTGCAGGATGACCAGAATGATGAGGAAGTGACATCCACCTTCAGCCTGAACTGGCAACCCAATGACAAGCTGCTTGCCTATGCCCGCTACGCCGGTGGTTACAAGGCGGGTGGCTTCAACAACTCGATCAGTACCACCGCGTCCCTGGTGAGCTTCGGTGCCGAGACCCTGGATGCCTACGAGCTTGGCTTGAAATCCTCGTTGCTTGACGACAGCCTGCGGGTAAACATCGCCGTGTTCCGTATGGAATACAAGGACAAGCAGGAGAGCCGGTTTATTGCCGGCGTGGGGTTCCAGCAGAGCAATGCCGGCGAGGCGATCAGCGATGGTTTCGAGGCCGACTTCGAGTGGGCTCCCCTGGAGCGCTGGACGGTGTATGGATCGGTGGGTTACGCGAATTCCGAGTACGATGATTACGTGGTGGATGCGGCTACCGACTACACCGGCAACAAGCTGACCCGCGCGCCCGAGTGGAACGCCAGCCTGGGCGTGCAGACAGACTGGAATTTCACCGACTACCTGCAGGGCAGTTTCCGGCTGGATTACGCTTACCAGGATGAATTCTTCACCACGCCAGGCAATGATCCCTTTTTCGTTGCCGACAGCCAGGGTATCGTCAACGCCAGGCTGGGGATCTCCGGCGGTGACGGCGCCTGGCAGTTCACCCTCTGGGGCCGTAACCTGACCGACGAGGAAAACGTGAACGCCCTGTTCGGTGCCAGTTCGTTTGTCTTCCCCTTCTACCACTATGCGTTGATTGCCCCGCGCACCTACGGCGCCGAGTTGCAGTTCCGCTTCTGATACCCGGCGCCCAGAGCTGTATCCTGTGACTTTTTCTGCTTCCAGCAGCCTCCCGCAGCCGGTCCGGCTGCGGGACTATCTGCCCTTTCCCTTCAAGGTGAAGTCGGTCCGGCTGCGGATCGAACTCGACAGTCGGGCAACGGTCGTGGAGAGCCATCTCTCGCTGGAGCGCAGCACGGGAGAGGGCGGCCCGCTTGAACTCGACGGCGTTGGTCTGTCCCTGGATGCCATAGCGCTGGACGGCGAGCCGTTGCCGCCCGCGCAGTACCGGGTGGCAGACAGTGTGCTGAGCGTATTCGACCTCCCGTCGCGCTGTACCCTGACCACCCGAACGACCATCAGTCCGGCCGCTAACGACGGCGATGAAGGGCTGTTCGAGCTCTCTGGAAAACTTGCCACGCAGTGTGAGGCAGAGGGCTTGCGCCGGATCACCTGGTTTCCGGATCGGCCCGATGTCCTGGCGGTGTACTCGGTTACGCTGGTCGGCGATCCCGCCAGGTACCCCGTCATGCTCAGCAACGGGCATCTCGCGGAGGACGGTGTGCTGGTGGATGGGCGGCGCTGGGTGCGCTGGGAGGATCCGTTCCCCAAGCCTTCCTACATTTTCGCTGTGGTGGCCGGGGACTTTGCGCGCCTGGGCGATGAATACATCACCGGCAGCGGTCGCAGGATCGAGCTGGCGATCTATGCGGACCGGGACCGCATCGGCGAGTGCGGGTTTGCCATGGGTGCGCTGCAGCGTGCACTGCGCTGGGAGGAAGAAAAATACGGTCGCGAATACGACCTCGATGTGTACAACATTGTTGCGCTGACCGGCCATGTGGGGGCGATGGAGAACAAAGGTCTCAACATATTCGATGCCAATGGCATTTGCGCTGACCCGGAAATCACCACCGACGCAGACTACCTGGTCATTGAGCGCATTCTCGCCCACGAGGTATTCCACAACTGGACCGGCAACCGGGTTACCTGTCGCGACTGGTTCCAGTTGTGCCTGAAGGAGGGCCTGACACGCTATCGGGACCAGAGTTTCTCCCAGGAAATGTCCGGCGCCGGTGTCAAGCGCATCGATTTTGTCAAGGCGCTGCAGCGCAACCAGTTCCCGGAGGATGACGGGCCCGCGGCACATGCGGTCAAGCCAGAGGAATACATCGAGATTCGCAACTTCTATACCGCAACCGTTTACGAAAAGGGCGCGGAAGTCATTCGCATGCTGCAGTGCCTGCTCGGCGATGAGCTGTTTCGCGACGGTGTGAAACTGTACCTGGAGCGGCACGACCAGCAGGCGGTGACCACCGAGGATTTTGTTGCCGCCATCGAGGATGTCAGCGGCTGCGACCTGTCGCAGTTTTATCGCTGGTACGAGCAGGCGGGGCGCCCGCGTGTGGTGGCCAGTGGTCACTACGATCCCGAGGCACAGTGCTATGAACTGCGCTTGAGTCAGTCGACGCCGGCGACGCCGGGGCAGCCCGTCAAAGAGCCTTTCCATATCCCTGTGCTGGCGGGGTTGCTGGATCAGGCAGGGCATGACATTGCGGTCAGCCACCCGGACGTCAAAATCATCGATGGCAACCTGCTGCTGGAATTGCGCGAGGAATCCCGCACGTTCAGGTTTGAGAACGTAACGTCCGAGCCCGTACCTTCCCTGTTGCGCGGGTTTTCGGCGCCTGTATCCCTGCAGGCGAACCTGTCCAACGAGCAACTGGCGTTCCTCTGGTCCAGAGACCCGGATTCCTACAACCGCTGGCAAGCGGGTCAGTCCCTGGCGATCAACATCACCCGGGAACTGGCCGGGCACTGGCACGCCGGGACTCCCATGGTGCTGGCCCCCGGCTTTCTTGCAACCTGGTCCGCGCTGCTGGCGGACGAGACCACGGAGCCCGGACTGCTTGCGGAGCTGCTCTCGCTGCCGGAGGAGCCAGCCCTGAGCGCGGGTCTGGCCCGGATTGACATCGACGGTCACTATGCCGCCAGGGATTTCATCGCCGGGGAACTGGCCAGGGGCAACCGCGAGCTGTTGCTTGAGCGGTACCATGCCCTGGCCGATGATGGGCCGTATGTTTTCTCCGCCGATGCCATTGGTCGGCGCAGCCTGCGCAACCGCTGTCTGGAGATGCTGCTGGCCGCTGCGGACGCGGAGGGCACAGCGCTCTGCCTGGCCCAGATCCGCTCCAGCAATAACATGACCGATGGATTTGCGGCCCTCGCCAGCCTATGCCATGTCGACTGCCCGGAGCGCGCGCAGGGACTTGCCGAATTCTACCAGCGCTGGCAGCACAAGCCTCCGGTGATCGACAAGTGGTTCAACGCCCAGGCGCTTTCCCGTCTGCCCAACGCGATTGATCTGGTGCTGGAGCTGGAGCAGCACCCGGCCATGGATATCATGAATGCACCGCGGGCCATGGCCTTTTACGGCGGCTTTTTCCGCCAGAACAGGGTCGGCTTCAATGAACCCAGTGGCCGTGCCTACAACATGCTGGCAGAGCGTCTGATTCTGGTGGACGGGTTCAAGCCGGGATCGACCTACTGGCTGATGCCCCAGATTCTGCAGTGGCGCAGGTTCGACCACGGCAGGCAGGAGCTGATGCGCGCTGCACTGCAAAAAGTACTGGACGCCGATATTTCCAAAGGACTCTACGAAATCGTGAGCAAGGCCCTTGCCGGAGACACACAATGAATGACTTCGTCCGTCACCTGGACAACACCGTTCCTGGCCAGCTATCCGCGCTGCGCCTGCCCGGGTGCGCCCTGGCGCTGATCGAAAATTCGGAGATCTCAAGCATTCGCTGCTATGGCTATGCTGACATTGCAACAAAGACAGCAGTGCGTGAAGACACGATGTTCCAGGTCGCGTCCATTTCCAAGTCGGTTGCGGCATGGGGCATCATGAAGCTGGTGGAGCAGGGCAGGCTGGACCTGGACGCCCCCATCGACACTTACCTGACGCGCTGGCACCTGCCGCCTTCGGATTACGATGCGAAGGCAGTGACGCCGCGCCTGCTGCTCATGCATTTCGGTGGCACCTCGCTCTCCGGTTGCGGTGGCACGCCTTACGATGAAACCTGGTATACGGCGGAGGACATTCTCTACGGGAGAACGCCCTCGCTCGACGAACAGCAACTGGCCTACTGTTTGAAATGGGGCTTGGACCCGGAGTCCTACGGAAAGCCGGTTCACTTGTTGCAGGCGCCTGGTGCCGGTTTCCAATACTCCGGTGGCGGGTTTACCATTCTGGAGTTGATCGTTGAGGAAATTACCGGCAAAAGCTTCACCGAATTCATGAGTGAGGCAATTCTCGACCCGCTGGGCATGCCTGAGTCGAGCTTCGAGGTACGTGACTCGCAGCTGCCCCGTGTGGCCACACCCTACAGCGACACGCTGGAGGAAATCCCGCTTTATCGCACCAATGGCAAGGCAGCGGGCGGCATGTACTCGAACATTAAAGAGCTGGCACGTTTTGCCTGCGCCGAGATGGAAGGTCCCAATGGTGAACCGCCGGGCCGCGGCGTGCTGGCCCCGGATTCCATTGCGGAAATGCAGCGCCCTGATCGCTACGCGGAAACCGAGATGGGGCTGGATTTCTACACGGGTCTTGGACACTACCTTGTCGACATTGCCGGTGTTCGGGCAGTGCAACACACGGGTGGCAACCCTGGCTGGCGCAGTGTGTACACCGTCATCCCGGCGCAGAAAACCGGTTTCGTGTGCCTGGTCAACAGCGCCGGCGGCAATGATCTATGGATGGACCTGATACAGCAGTGGTCGACAGTGGTAGTAGGGGTATAGGAAATTATGTGGTTTGAAAGAATGTCCATTGAGGACTGGTTTGATACCTACCAGTTCAAGGTGAAATACGACATCGGCGAGAGCGCCGTGCGCTTTCACCGGATGGGCGACCTGGGTATCGCGCTGGACGAGGTGGAGCTGCGCTATGGGCACCATGCGGGTGACCCCGCGCTGAGAGAGGTGATTGCTGCCGACTACCCGGGTCTGGACCCCTCCGGGGTGCTGGTGACCAGCGGCGGCGGAGAGGCGATCTTCTCGATTTTTACCGCGCTGCTCAAGCCCGGCGACCATGTCATTGTGGAGCATCCCAACTATCCGCAGCTCTACACGGTGCCCCGTGGATTGAACTGCCAGGTCGACCTTTTCACCCTGAGGTTCGAGGATCAGTTCAGGCCGGATTTTGCTGCCCTGGAAGCGATGATCCGGCCCGAAACCAGAATGCTGTGTTTCACGCACCCCAACAACCCGGCGGGTTCCATGATCACCCGGGCAGAGCTGGAACGCCTGGTGGCGCTGGCCGAAAAGCATGACTGTATCCTGTTGTTCGACGAGACCTACTCGGCTTTGGACTTCTCCAGGTCCCTGCCCAGCGCGGCGACCCTCAGCCCGAACGTGGTCATTGTTTCGAGCATGTCGAAGAGCTACGGCTTGCCGGGAATCCGTATAGGCTGGCTGGCGACGCAGAACCGGCACATCCTGGAACAGGTGTTGATTGTGCGTGAGCAGGTCACCATCACCAACAACGCCCTGGGCGAGTACATTGCCGCACGCGTGTTGCAGCGCAAGACCGAATTCCTCGAGCGCGCCCGGGCCCAGATCGACCACAACAAGGCGATAGTTGCCGACTGGATCGAGCGGCGCGACTTTGTGGAGTGGGTATATCCCGAGGTGGGTGTGGTGGCTTTCCCCCGGTTCACGATCGACATCGACCCCGAGCAGGCCTACCGCAAGCTGGCGGAGGAGCAGGCGACGTTCGTCGTGCCGGGCAGGGTGTTCGAATACGAGGCGCGCTATTTCCGTCTGGGATTTGGCAGCCTGACCGAGCACGTGACGGAGGGGCTGGCCCGCCTGGACCGGGTGGTAGGGGAGTTGTCCGCGTAGCCATGCAATTGGCCCTGATCGAAACCGGCGGCACGATCAACGGGATCCTGGCCCCCGGCCAGGCGCCCCCGCCCAGCCGCGTGCTGGCCTGGCTGCAGCGCAACGCGCAGCGTTTCGGTCTGGATATAGCCTTCACCGTGGTGACGATGAAGGACTCCCGCGCGATTGGCGAAAGCGACCGGGCTGCGCTGGTGGAAGCGATTGAGGCGGCCACCGCCAGCCGTGTGTTGATTCCCCACGGTACCTATACGATGCCGGAGACCGGGCTCTATCTGCTGGAGCACTTGAGCGAGTCTGCGCTGGAAAAATCCATTGTGCTGGTCGGCTCCCTCACTCCCCTTGATGAGCCGGATTCGGATGCGCCGGCGAACCTGGAATGTGCGCTTGAGCACCTGCGCCGGCAGGTTCGGGGTGTCGGGATTGTCATGGCAGGTAGAAGCTGGGAGCCCGGCGGGGTGCGCAAGGACCCCGCAACAGGTGAGTATGTCGCGCTCAGGGACTGACTGAAGGCGACGCTGTGTCCGGGAATATAATCCGCAACAGCTGTTCCAGGAACGCGTTGTGTTGTGCGCCGTCATGGTTCAGGGTACCGCTCAGGCTGAGGCGTTCCTCCGGGCAGTAGTACATGAAGGAACCCCAGTGGCCCAGGTGGCCCCAGAGGGTCTTGCCATGAATGACTTTCCTGCCAATGCCCATGGCGTAGTAATAGCCCTGCTTTGCGATCTGCCCGGTGAGGAAAGTGTCCAGGGTTTCCGGCTCGCGGGTGAGCTTGCCGGCGAAGGTCCCGCGCAGGAACCTGTCCAGGTCCCGGAGCGTTGATACGTGGCCACCCGCCGCCCAGTCGCAGCTGCCGTTGATCTGCAGGGCGTCGATGTAGTCGTTGTTCATGTTGATGTAGCAGTGGGACAGTTTGCCCCGGGGCGTTTCGTGCCCTTCCAGGTAGGTCTGGTCCATGCCCAGGGGGGCGAAGATGTTTTCCCGGCAGAGTTGCGCGTAGGAGGTTCCGGTCACCTGCTCCAGCAGCAGGCCGAGCAGGACGTAACCGGTATCGGAGTAGTGATAGGACTCGCCGGGCGCTCCCACCAGTTGCGCGTTGTCCAGTGCCCACTCGGCGATCTCGCCCGGCGCCCGGAATTTCCCCGGGTCACTGGCCAGCACCTGGAACCATTCTTCCGACAGCGCAAAATCATTGAACCCCGCGCGGTGATAGAGCAGGAGCTCCAGCGTGATCTCTTTCTGCTGATGTCCCGGGGCGACGGGGACCCTGGCGCCAATGTGCCCGGGCAACAGCTCGATCACAGGCGTCTGCAGGCTGATCCGGCCCTGCTCGATCAGCTGGGCGCAGAGCAGGCCGGTAAAGGTCTTGCTCATGCTGGCGATGCGGAAGGCGTGGCCGGGTTCCAGCGCCGAGTCATCCTCGCGGCAGTATTTTCCCGTGGCGCCCTGGAAGTGCAGCTGCTGGAAGGGTGCGTTGATGCCCAGTAACACCCCCGGCGCCACGGTCGCCGTTGTCGCCATCAGCTGTTGTATGTCTTTTTCCACGAGCGCTCCTGAGTAATGGTCCGGGTAAGCATTTATTTGCTTGCCAGGCTGCGGGATTCTGCTAATATGAACACTGTTCATATTATAAGTCAACGCTCAACCGCATCTCCACAGGCAGGGTAGAACACGTGACCGCAACAACAGCAGCAGGATCTCCCTCGTGCCGGAAGGTCCCCCGGCTTAACGGCAGTAACCAGCGCAATGTGCCCTGGCTGCTGCGCTGGCGAGCGGAGAGTCGCGGGAGTCATCCGTTTATTGTCTGGGCGCCGTTTGATGCGCCTTCCCGCTCGATCAGCTATGCCGAATTCTACACGTCCGTCCTCTCCCTGGCCGCGGGTTTGCGCGCGCGCGGGGTAGAGCAGGGCGACTTTGTCCTGTTGCATATGGATAACTGCCCGGAGTTCCTCCAGGCCTGGCATGCCTGCTCGCAACTGGGGGCGGTGGTGGTAACCACCAACACCCGCTCCAGCGGCGAGGAGCTGGCCTATTTTATCGGACATTGCGGCGCCCGGGTGGCGCTTACCCAGCCGGCTTACCTGGCACGTGTCACCGGGGCCGGCGAGCAGTTGGCCTGGGTCGCCTGTATCGGGCACGACGCGGGGGCTGAACCTGCCTCCGCGGATTTCGGTGAGGCAGTGCCCTTCGCAGAGCTGATGATCGATGCCAGCGGGTTCCAGCCGGTCGATCCGGACCCGCTTGCCCACAACTCGGTGCAGTACACGTCGGGAACCACGTCGCGTCCCAAAGGCGTGCTGTGGACTCACGCCAATGCGATTTTTGCCGCGCGCAGCAATGCCCAGGTGTGCATGATCCGGCCCGCGGATATCGGCCACGTCTTCCTGCCCCTGTACCACACCAATGCACTCTGTTATTCGCATCTGGCGACCCTGTGGGCGGGGGCGACTATTGTCCTGCAACCGCGTTTTTCCGCCTCCCGGTATTGGGATTGTGTGGTAGGGCACCGCTGCACCTGGGGCATCCAGATTCCCTTTGCCCTGAAGGCCCTGATGTCCCGGCCCATTCCCCCGCAACACCATGTAGAACGCTGGGGCCTTGGCGCGCACAACCCCGAAATCATCCGGCAGCTGCTCGGGATTCCCTGTATTGGCTGGTTCGGCATGACGGAAACCGTTGCCCTGCCCATCTACTCGACCCTGGGTATGCCGGATCGTGAAATGAGTATGGGTCTGCCCTCGCCGGAATACGAGGTGCAGGTGCGCTCTGCGGAGGGCGGGGAGGCCGCCTTCGGGGAGAGTGGGCGCCTGTGGATTCGCGGCATCCCGGGGCTCTCTCTGTTTCACTCCTACCTGCACAACCCCGAGGCTACCCGCAAGGCTTTCGATGCAGACGGCTGGTTTGACACCGGTGACATGGTGACCGCCACAGAGGACGGCTGCATCACTTTCAATGGCCGTTCAGGCGATATGCTGCGCGTGGGAGCGGAAAACGTCGCGGAGTCAGAAATCGAGCGGGTGGTGGCCACCGTGCCCGGCGTGCTCGAGGTCGCGGTGGTGGGCCGGCCCGATGACATGCTCGATGAGGTACCGGTAGCTTTTGTGGAGGCGCCGGGCGTGACGGAGGCCACTGCAGTCACCGAATTGGCCGCACAAATCATAAAGCACTGCAAGGATCAGCTGGCCGACTTCAAGGTTCCCCGCGAGGTCTTTGTTGTCGACCAGATCCCGCGGGTAACCCTGGGCAAGCTGGACAAGAAGCTGTTGCGCCAGCGCCTGCGAGACGGTGCATAGACGAATGGAGGAGAGCCCGCATGTATCCTGATAACACATCCCGATCCCACTCGCTGTACGAGCGCGCACTGGCAGTCATGCCAGGGGGCAACAGTCGCAATTCCGTATTCTTTCCGCCCTACCCGGTGTATGTCGAGAGGGCGGAGGGCTGCAGAATCTGGGATGTGGACGGTGTCGAGCGCATCGACTGCATCAACAATTATTCTGCGCTGATCCACGGCCACTGCCATCCCCGGATTGTGGCAGCGCTGCGGGAGCAAGCGGGCCAGCTGCTCTCCGTTGCACTCCCCACCGAGGCGGAAATCCGCTTGGCCGAACTGGTGACCGAGCGGATGCCGGCGGTTGAGCAGGTCCGGTTCGCCAACTCGGGCACGGAAGCGGTGATGATCGCCGTGATGGCCGCGCGCGCCGCCACCGGGCGCAACAAGATTGCCAAGATCGAGGGCGCTTACCACGGCAGCTATGACGCGATGTCGGTGAGCGTGTATCCGACGCCGGAGCTGTGGGGCGCGGCTGATGCCCCCGAGGGTGTGGCGCCTCCCGGGGTCTACGAGGCGGCCCGGGCCAATACAATCATCCTGCCGGCCAACAATGTGGAAGCCGGTCGCGCAATCCTGCGCCGTCATGGGGATGACCTCGCCGGGGTGATTGTCGATCCCCTGTGCAAGAACCTCGGTTTCCTGCAGGTGGATGACGAGTTCCTGAAGATGCTGCGCGAAGAGACCACCGCGCTGGGCGCCAAGCTGGTCTTTGACGAGGTTTACAGCTTCCGGATGGGCTACAACGGCGCCCAGGGCGAGCTGGGTGTGTTGCCCGATATCACGGCCATGGGCAAGGTCATCGGGGGCGGGCTGCCGATTGGGGCGATAGGGGCATCGCGCGCCCTGATGGAAGAGCTATTCGATCCCCGTGGCCGCGCGAAAATGTCCCATGGCGGGACCTTCAACGCCAATCCAATGACCATGGTGGCCGGAGCCGTTGCCATGGAACTCTACGACCGGGCCGCCCACGACCGCCTGGCTGCACTGGGAGAGCGACTGCGCAGCGGTCTGCGGGAGCTGCTCAGGCTGACCGGACGCGCCGGCACCGTGACAGGGGCGGCGTCGATGGTGGGCCTGTTCCACACCGACGCGCCGCTGACAGACTACCGGTCAGCGGTACACGCCATGATCAACGATCCCACCCTTGGCCAGCGCACGGAGGCATTCTTCCGGCACATGCTCAACAACGGCGTGTACATGGCGAGCCCCGGCTTCTTGGTGTTGTCGACAGCGATGACCGGGGCAGATATCGATTTTATTCTGGACAAGGCGGAGGGCGCGTTGCGCGCTCTCCCAGCCAAGGCCGCCTGATCACTGAGAGAGGATTCAACCATGCGTGAAGCAGTTATCGTTGCTACGGCAAGAACAGCCATCGGGCGCGCCTACAAGGGTGCCTTCAACAACCTGGAATCGCCCAGCCTGGCTGGATACCCCATAGCGGAGGCGGTAAAGCGCGCCGGGGTCGACCCGGCGGAGATCGAGGACTGCATCATGGGGGCCTCTATCCAGCAGGGTACCCAGACCTTCAATATCGGTCGCCTGGCGGCGCTTGCCGGGGGGCTGCCGGAATCCTGTGCGGGCATGAGTATTGACCGGCAGTGTTCATCGGGGCTGATGACCATCGCCACCGCGGCCAAGCAGATCATCCATGACGACATGACGGTACTGGTTGCGGGCGGCGTGGAGAACATCACCCTGGTGCAGAACGAGCACATGAATTTTCACCGGATTCCGGACCCGCGCTTGCTGGCCGCCCACCCCAATACCCACATGGGGATGCTGGAGACTGCTGAGGTGGTTGCCAAACGCTTCAATATCAGCCGGGAAGCCCAGGACGAATACGCACTGCAGAGCCAGCAGCGCACCGCGGCTGCCCAGGCCGCGGGCCGCTTTGATGCCGAGATCATCCCGGTCACTACCGAGAAGCTGGTGACCAACAAGGAGACCGGGGAGACCACGATGCAAACGGTTACCCTGAGCAAGGACGAGGGCAACCGCCCGGACACCTCGCTGGAAGGGCTCAGCAGCCTGGCCCCGGTCATGGGGGGAACGATCACCGCGGGCAACGCCAGCCAGCTGTCGGATGGCGCCAGTGCCTGTGTATTGATGGAAGCCCGCGATGCCGAGCGTCGTGGACTCGAGCCGCTGGGCTATTACCGGGGCATTGCCGTGGCGGGATGCGCGCCGGATATCATGGGCATAGGCCCGGTGTTTGCCGTGCCCAAGCTGCTGCAGCGTCACGGGCTCAAGATGGACGACATCGGCCTGTGGGAACTGAATGAGGCCTTTGCGGTTCAGGTACTCTATTGTCGCGACCATCTCGGGATACCCAACGAGAACCTGAACGTGAACGGCGGCGCGATCTCCATCGGCCACCCCTATGGCATGTCGGGTGCGCGGATGGTCGGGCACGCCCTGATCGAGGGCAAGCGGCGCGGCGTCAAGTACGTGGTGATCACCATGTGTGTCGGTGGCGGAATGGGTGCCGCCGGCCTGTTCGAGGTGGCCTGATCGATGAAGCCGGAATACAGAAAAACGCCGTCGGGCAAACTGCGCGCACGTGGCGCAGGCATTCCCTTTTTGGGCGAGCCCGGTGTGAACAACGCCATCACCGACGTACCCGGTGTCGAGGTGGGCTACTGCACCCTTATCTCCGGCTCCGGGCCGCTGGTGGTAGGGCAGGGCCCGGTGCGGACGGGCGTGACCGCGATTTTTCCCGTGGGTCGCGATCGCGGAACGATGCCGGTGTATGCGGGCTTTTTTTCCATGAGTGGCAACGGGGAAATGTCCGGCGCCCATCTGGTTGTGGAGCGCGGCCGTTTCGAGGGCCCGATTACCCTGACCAATACGCACTCCTGCGGCCTCACCCGGGACACCACCGCCCGCTGGCTCACCGCGCAGGTTGACGTGGAAAAACGCCCAGAGCCGTTCTGGATGCCGGTGGCCGCGGAGACCTATGACGGCGGCCTGAACGACGTCAACGGGCACCATGTCAGGGAGGAACATGTGTACGCCGCGTTTGCCGATGCGCATGGCGGGCCCATCGAGGAGGGCAGCGTCGGCGGCGGCACCGGCATGACCACCTATCAGTTCAAGGGTGGCTCGGGAACCGCCTCTCGGTCGATTGAGGTCGACGGGCGCCGTTATACCGTCGGCGCCTTCGTGCAGTCCAACTTCGGCAAGAGGCATCTGATGCAAATAGCCGGCATTCCCATGGGGCACCTGTTCCCGTTGCAGAGTGAGGTGGAGCCAGGGCGGGGCAGCATCATCGGGATTGTCGCCACCGATGCGCCCCTGCTGCCACACCAGCTCAACCGTGTGGCGCGCCGTGCGGCCTACGGTATCGCCCGCTCCGGCGGAATTGCGGCCAACGAGTCCGGTGATCTGTTCCTGGCATTCTCCACCGCCAACCAGCACAGCATCGAGCAACACCGGGGTGTGGTCGATGTGGGCTTTCTCGGCGAGGGTGAAATCAGCCGCGTGTACGAAGCGGCGATTCAGGCGACCGATGAAGCCATTATCAATTGCCTGGTGGCGAACGAGACGATGGTAGGCCGGGACAACCGGGTGGCTCCGGGCTTTCCCCTCGCCGAGGTCCAGGAAATTCTCCGCCAGCACAACCGCCTGGTAGAGGTGTGACTCGCATCATCCTGCGCCAGGAGGTCGAGGCGGCGCTTCCCGCGGTAGACCTGCTGGCGGCCATGGAGCAGGCGTTTGTGGCCTGGTCCAGCGGCAGGGCGGTTGTGCCGCCGGTAGGCGAGATGTTGTTCACACAGCCTCCCGGCGAAGTGCATATCAAGTATGGCTACGTCAGCGGTGAGCCCTACTATGTGGTGAAAGTCGCCAGCGGGTTTTACCAGAACCCGGCGCTGGGATTGCCCTCGAGTAATGGCCTGATGCTGCTGTTCTCCCAGGCCACCGGTGAACTGGTATCGGTATTGCTTGATGAAGGGATGCTGACTGACCAGCGAACCGCTGCCGCCGGCGCCGTGGCCGCGAAATATTTCGCCCCCGGGGAGGTCGCAGTGATCGGTGTTCTTGGAACCGGCATCCAGGCGGAGCTGCAGCTGCGTCATTTGCTCAACGTGACCCGGTGCCGGGATGTGCTGGTCTGGGGACGGGGCGCGGCGCAGTTCGCAGCGCTGCAGCAGCGCCTGGCTGACACGGGGTACAGCCTGCGTTTTGCGGAAAGTCCTGTGCAAATAGCCCGGAGCTGCCAGCTGATCGTGACGACCACGCCCGCCACCGCGCCGCTTCTGGATGCGGTTGGGCCCGGCACACACGTGACGGCAGTAGGCTCGGATACCGCAGAGAAGCAGGAGCTCAGCCCGGCCCTGATGGCCGCGGCGGATGTTGTCGCGGTGGACTCGCGCGCCCAGGCCGGGAGCCGGGGAGAGGTGTTCCGGGCCGTCAGCGCCGGGGCGCTGGATATGTCCCGCGTACTGGAGCTGGGTGAAGTCATCGGCGGTGAGCGGCCGGGCAGAACCCATGCGCAACAAATTACCGTGGTCGATCTCACCGGGGTCGCCACACAGGATATCGCGATCGCAACCGCGATCTACCGGAGTGTGACCCATGCAGATTGAAACCTTTGAACTGGAGCGCAACCAGTCACTGTACGAAAACACCGTGAAATACAACCTGACCGAAAGTGGCATTCATCCGTACACGCTGCGTGAGTTACTGACGGAAGAACAGCAGGCGGAGGTCCTGGACCTGCGCCTGGGGTATGGCCAGACCAACGGTGCGCCGGAACTGCGGGCGACACTCGCCGGGTATTACCGCGGCTGCAACGAGGACAACATCCTGGTCACCAACGGCTCGGCAGAGGCCAATTTTGTCGCCTTCTGGAGCCTCCTGGAGCCCGGCGACGAGGTGGCGATGATGTTGCCGAATTACCAGCTCCTGTACGGGTTGGCCCGATCCCTGGGGTGTACGGTGAAGCCTTTCTACTTGCGGGAAGGCGCGAACTGGGCGCCTGACCTGGATGAGCTGGAGTCGCAGCTTACCGACAAGACACGGATTATCGCGCTGTGCAATCCGAACAACCCCACGGGCGCGGTACTCAGCCGCGAGGACATGCAGCGCATCGTCAAACTGGCGGAAGCCCGGGACTGCTACATCCTGTCAGATGAAATCTATGCGGGTTCCGAGCTCGATGGGGTGGAGACGACCAGCTTTCTCGACCTCTACCCCAGGACCATCGTCGCCTCCGGCCTCGCCAAGTCACTTGCGCATCCCGGCCTGCGCATCGGCTGGCTGGCGGGGCCGCCGGAGGTCATCGCCGGGGCCTGGCATCACCACGACTACACGTCCATCAGCACAGGCATCATTTCCCAGTATGTCGCCAACGTGATCATGCAGCCGGCCAAACGGGCGGAAGTCCTGGAGCGGGGGCGCAGCTTGCTGCGTAGGAACGTGCCTATTGTGGAGCGCTGGGTCGCAAATCATGCTGAGAACTTCCGGTTGATTCCCCCGAAGGCGGGTGGCATGGCGTTCATTGGCTACAACCTGGCTATCAACTCCAGCGAGCTGGCAACGCGCCTGCGCCTGGAAAAGGATGTGCTTATCGTGGCTGGTGACTGGTTTGGTATGGATCAGTACCTGCGCCTTGGCATAGGCGGCAAGACCGAAGAGTTGCTGGAGGGTCTGGAGCTGATCGATGAATTCCTGCTGGAGCTGAGGTCCCGCTGATGCGAATCTACGTCGGCGGGCTGATCCATGAGACCAACGCGTTTTCCCCAGTACCGACGCACCTGGCGGATTACGGGGATCACTGCGTTTCCTGTGAGGATTTGTACTCGGCTGCGGCCGCCAGTGGCTGCGAGGTCTATCGCGGCGTCTGCGCGCGGGCCGCGCCCTCGGCGCCGACCGTGCGGGCCGACTACGAAACACTGAGGGATCGCATGGTCGCCGAGATAGCAGCCCGGGGCCCTTTCGACTGTATCCTGCTGTCACTGCACGGTGCGCAGGTCGCCGAGGGTTACCCGGACTGTGAAGGGGATGTCGTTGCGGCGGTGCGCAAGGCCTGTGGACCTGACGTAACGCTTGGCGTCCTGCTGGATCTGCACGCTGCAATCAGCCCGCTGCTGCTGGAGCAGGCGGATATGGTCTGCGTGATCAAGGAATACCCGCACACGGATTTTCCCGAGACAGCGCGACAACTGGTTGATCTCGCGCTGCGCCACCGGCGCGGCGCTATCGCACCGGTCACTGCATTTGTGCCGCTGCCGGTGTTTGGCCTGTGGCATACCCCGCAGCAACCGAGCAAGGCGCTGGTGGATGCGGCCCGGGCGCTGGAAGATGATGCCTCTGTGCTGCATATCTCCCTGGTGCACGGATTCCCCTGGTCGGATGTGCCCGATGCGGGCGCTGCGGTACTGGTGACTACGGATGGCGACCCGGAGCGGGCTGCCCGGTATGCCAGTGAGTTTGCCCACAAACTCTGGGATATCCGTGAAGCCGACCTCGGACACTACCAGACTATCCAGCAGGCGTTGGACGCGGCCTCTGCAGCTGCCGGCGGTCCGCTGGTAATCGCCGATGCCGGGGACAATCCGGGAGCGGGCACGGGCAGTGATGCCACCTGGATACTGCATGAGGCCGTTGCACGCAACATGCCCGATGTGGCCATGGCCCTGTTCTACGACCCGGATGCGCTGGCCAGAATTACAGAAGTCGGCGTGGGCGGAAGGGTGCAGCTTGCTTTGGGTGGGCACACCAATGACCTGGCGGGTCCGCCCTTTGTTGCGGATTTTGAGGTGATGGCGATTAACCCGGCGGCAAGGATCAACGCCATGCCGGGCTATGCGCCGATTCCAGTGGGCACTCTGGCCGCCATTCGCCACGCCGGTGTGCAGGTGGTGGTGGGGAACTACCGTGAGCAGGTGTTTGGACCGCTGGTCTTTACCGAAGTGGGCATCGACCCCGCTGCCCGTGCGGTGCTCGTCGTCAAGTCGGCACAGCACTTCTACAACGCCTTCGCGACGTTTGCGGACAGAATCCTGTACTGCGATTCACCCTGTTCCAGAACCGTGGACTTTGCGCGGCTGCCGTTCCGCAATCGACGCGCGCCGATGTGGCCTCTCGAGGACTGTGACAGCAAGGATATACCCGCCCCGGTGCTGTTCCGTCACTGACAGCCCCGGGACAGCTGGGCCTGCCGCCCGAGCCTAGTCCCAGTCGCGGGTGAAGACCGCTTCCAGCCGCAGCAGAATCGCTGCGGAGCCGTTGCGTTTGTCCTCGAACTCGTCCCGGCGCCAGAAGTAGCTCGGTTGCAGTTCGGCAAACAGCCATTTCCGGAAAATGTTCTGGCGGTAGCGCATCCCGAAGCCGTAGGACCGGGTGTAATAGCCGGGTTCGGTGGCGCCGCTGATGGCCGTGTAGTAGCCGAGCACCCGGTTGTTGCTTAGGCGCCGGTTCAGGCTCAGGCCGGTGTTCCAGCTCACCCCCGGTTCATCCTCGAACCAGCGCAGCCGGTTGGTCCATTGCAGAACCTTGTCGTCGTCGATGATGGTGTCCAGTTCGGCCCGGGTCACGGAGGCAAAGCCGTCGTCCGTGCGATACAGGGCCTCCTGGCTGAAGCGTCCGATGACTGCCTCGGAGAGCGGCTTTTCATAGCGGTACCGCACTGAGGTTTTCGGGTGCAGGGTAGAGCGCAGGCCGATCTTGAAATCAATACGGTCGTGCTTGCGCTCACGTCCGGTGATCTGCAGCGCAATGTCATCCGGCGCATTCTGCTGGTCGATCAACAGGTCGTCGTTGCCGGTCCGCTCGTCATCGTCGGAAAACAGCAGGGCCACCCGTTTGTTCAGGTTGGGCAGGTGTACCTTGCCGCGCAGGCTGAGCCCGGTGTCCCAGCCATCCATCTCGTCCCACTCTGGCTCCACCCGCAGGCGCAGGGTAGAGTAGGGCGCTTCCTCGTCCACCCGGTTTACGCCAAAAAAGCTGTCCATCCAGGCGGCCAGGTTGTCCGCACGCTCACTCACATACTCGTGGCTGTCATCCAGCCACGGTTTGTCTTCCCCGGCTTCTTCCGCAGCGCCGGCGATGGCGGAACAGAGGGTCAGCGTGACCGCCACCGGACATAATAACGCCGTCGCCTGAAAATGCATCACAAGTGCCGGCCCCGTCTGTTACTGGCCGGCGCCGAGGGCCGCAGCGGACTCCCCGGTGAAGCGAAAGGACTGTAGGGTGAGTTCATAGCTGCTGCCATCTTCCTCTTGCCTCAGTAGAACCGGCTGGTAGTTGAGTGCCGGCGCCAGCCAGAGCACGGTCTCCCGGTCACTATTGTCGCGAACACGCTGCAGCCTGAGTACGCGCAGGGTGCCCAGCGGAGTCTGCATATCCTCCTCGCCGCGCCGCTCATAGCGGTAGTTACGGATACCGCCGCGGATAATCACAGCGTAGCTCAATTCTTCCACCCCGTCCTGCAGGTCCCTGGCCAGCTCCAGCTGGTGGCTCAGCGGACCGAGTTGGCCCGGCTCGAAGTCCAGCTGTGATTCCCTGCCCTTGCGACTGGCGAGGATGCTGTTGGCGCTGTGGTCGACAACCAGGGATTCTTTTCGTGTCGTGCCCATGATCGAGCGGTCGTTGCGGTAGCTGTCGGGTACGATGGCACCCTGCTCGTTCATATGGAATAGTTCTTCTTCGGTGATTTTGCCGAGGAAATTACGTGCTTTTATCCTGATTTCATACCTGTTTCCGATCCGGGTCAGGCGGTGCTCCGCCTTGATGGGAAAGCCGCTGTAGCTGGCTTTGTACTCGGCCTCGTAGGCGGCAATGCCCGGCCTGGGGGTGCCGGGTACCTTGGCTGCCAGGGTGGGCAGGGCGGTGCATAGAGCCAGTATGAGCAGGGCTTTGGGTGCGATCATGGGCGAAGTACCTGTCGAGTGGCCGGTAGACGCAGGAAACCGGCAGATCCACCACTTGGACCTGCGCGATGACAGGGAATTCACCGCCGCCAGGCTCAATCCCGTTGCAGTCGACACAGCAGTTCCACATGCGGGGTGTGCGGAAACAGGTCCAGGGGCTGTATTTCCCGAACCCTAAGGCCGGCGCCGAGGAATATTTCCAGGTCCCGGCCAAAGGTGGCCAGGTTGCAGGATATGTAGAAAACATCCCGAAAACGGTGTTTCCGGGTCAGCAGCTGTCCCGCCAGTTTGAACCCGTCCCGGGGCGGGTCCAGGACCAGGATGCTGGCGTCGCGCGCGCGCTCCTGCAGACGCGTGCAATCGGCCTCCGAGAACAGATTGAAGCGCCGGGCTTCCACCCCCGGGAGCTGCCTTGCGGCGAGCGCCTGCACGCTGTCCTCGACACCTTCCACTGCCAGGATGTGGGCGAAGCCGGCCTCTGCCAGCACCTCGGTAAAGTTGCCCGAACCGGAGAACAGCTCCAGCACGTGGCGGCCCGGATCCAATTCGCGTAAGCCGTCCCCGAGCCACTGGCGCATGCGCAGGTTCTGCGCTGTGTTGCCCTGGCGGAAGGGCCGCCGCCGGTTGGGTACCACCTCCGCCGCGTCGATGTCCTCATCAATGTCGAGGGTGGTCCAGTCCTGCTTGCGGCCAGGCTTGAGTGCATTATTGGGCAGTGACCGCAGCAGCGCCTGCAGGGTCGCCCGGTTGTGTGTGGTGAGAATCGGGCAGTCGGTGACGGGCGCCAGTGTGTTCGAGCCCGCGGCGACATAGCCCAGTTTCCGGCCATCGGTCTTGAGCTGTGCGCGGTTGCGATACCCGAAGGTGTCGGGTGAACCCCAGACAGGTGCCACCCGGTCCGCAAGCTGCAGGCGCGCCAGCGCCTGGCGAACCCGCTGTTCCTTGGCCGCGAGCTGGGCTTCGTAGTTGACGAACTGCCAGGGGCAGCCCCCGCAGTCTCCGGGACCGATTCCGTGGTGCGCACAGCGGGGCGCTACCCTGACTGTGGAGGGCTCCAGCAGCTCCAGCAGGCGAGCGAAACCGAAGCGCTGGCGGAAGCCGGTGACCGCGAAGCGGCCGGTTTCGCCGGGCCAGACACCGGCAACGAAGAATACCTGGCCCCCGGGGTGCTCGACGATGCCGCGGCCGTCGGTGCCGAGGTCACGGACCGTAGCAATGAACTGCTCATTGATTGCGGGCATGGAAACTGCTCTGGTTGCCGGAGCGCAATGATAGCACCGGAGTTTTTCCCGGGCGATCGCGGACCGGCGTAGCTGCTATCATGAGCCCTGACGGTTTATACAGGGGAAGTCATAGTCATGTCGGGGCACACCGCGCCAGAACTTTCACTGGCGGCTTTCAGGCAGGGCTTCTGGCGCCTGCTGCCTATCTCCCTGTTCGTGGCTGTCTTCGGCGCCGCGTTTGGCCTGGCGGCGGTCCAGGCGGGTCTCCCGGGTAACGAAATACTGCTGATGAGCGCCACGGTATTTGCCGGTACCGCGCAGTTCGCCGCCCTGGAGATGTGGGGTGCGGAAGTGCCGGTCCTGCCGCTGCTGGCGACCACTTTCGCCATCAACGCCCGGATGCTGCTGATGGGCGCCACTTTGTACCCGTGGATGTCCCGGCTACCTCCCGGGCGGCGCTATGCCAGCCTGGTGATTCTCTCCGATGCCAACTGGGCCATGAACCTGAACGACCTGCAGACTGGCCGGAATACGCTTGGCGCCCTGGTGGGTGGTGGCTTCGCCCTGTGGCTGACCTGGTTGGCCGGTACCTTCGCGGGCATGGTGTTCGGCAGTGCCATCGCCGATCCGCAAGCGCTGGGGGTGGACATGGTCATGGGCTGTTTCATGCTCAGCATGGTTCTGGCCGGGCGGCGCAATTCAAGGACGGTACTGGCCTGGTTTGTTGGTGGCATCGCCGCCTATGGCGCCTACCGCTGGCTGCCCGAAAACAGCCATGTCCTGGTCGGTGCGCTTGCCGGCGGTCTGGTCGGTGCGATCTGGGTGGAGGACAAGGCATGATCGACGTAGAGTCCGGGGGCGCCCTGTTGCTGATCGCCCTGATGGCGCTGGTCACTCTGCTGACTCGCCTGGGCGGGGTGCTGCTGATGTCCTTCGTCCCCATGGGCCGCCGGGTGGAAGGCTTTATCAACGCCATGGCGGGTTCGGTGCTGGTCGCCGTGCTGGTGCCGGTGGCCGTCAAGACCGATACCGCGGGGCAGCTGGCGTTGCTGGCGACCGCGGGGCTGATGCTGCTGTACCGTCGCCCTATGCCGGCAATAGCGGCGGGCATTCTTGTCGCTGCCCTGGCGCGTGCTGTATGAGGTGGGCACAGATCTCGGTCGGAGGTAACCGCATGCAACAGCTGTCGGGGCAGGACGCCATGTTCGTGCATGCTGAACTCCAAGGCATGCCCCAGCATTTCGGTGGGGTCAGGACACACGACCAGAGCACCGCACCTGGCGGCAGGGGCGGGAAAGCATCGGCGCGGCCCAACGCTGCGCGGAACGCGCCGCGGCAGGAGTCAGGGCAGTCGCCGCGGAGAACCGGCTGACATGCGGGTCATGATCACCGGCGCCACCGGCTTCGTCGGCTACCACACCGCCCGGGCCCTGTTGGATGCCGGTCACGAGGTCAGCCTGCTGGTGCGCAGTGTCGACAAAATGCTGGCGCTGTTCGGGGAGGACCGGGTGCACCAGGTCACCCGCGGCGATATCACCGACGCCGCCCAGGTCGCTCGTGCGCTGCAGGGCTGCGATGCGGTAGTGCACTCCGCGGCCATGGTGTCGACGTCTGCGGGGGACGCGACCCGGGTCTACCGGACCAACGTGGAAGGCACCCGGCTGGTGGTGGGCGGCGCCATCGATCACGGCATTGAACGCGTCATCCACGTCTCCAGCGTTACCGCGTTGTACGATCCCGCTGCCAAAAGTCTCAATGAGGCGTCGCCCCCCGGCCGTGCCAGCAATGCCTACGGGCGCTCCAAGGTGGACTGCGAGCGGTATGTGCGGGGTCTGCAGGATCGCGGCGCACCGGTGTTCATCACCTATCCCGCCCAGGTGATCGGCCCCGATGACCCGGGCCTTACCGAGCCTCACATGGGGTTGCAGTTGCTGCTGAAGGGCCTGGTTCCCTGTACCTCATCGGGTACGCAGTATGTCGACGTGCGCGATATCGCGCTGGTGCATTCCAGATTGCTGGGGCCGGCGGTACCTGGCAATCGCTATGTGCTTGGCGGGCACTATCTCGACTGGCGCTCAATCGCACAGACCCTGGAGTCGGTGACCGGCCGCCGCCTGCTGAAAGTGCCCCTGCCGGGCATCGCCGCGCGCATCAGCGGCCAACTCTACGACCGCGTCGGTGCCTGGCTCCCCTGGGATCTGCCTTTTGGCGCCGAAGCGATGGAGTACGCCACCCGCTGGGTGGCGCTGGACAATACCCGGGTGGAAACCGAACTCGGCTTCAGCTTCCGTCCCCTGGAAGACAGCCTGCGCGATACCATCGCCTGGATGTACCGGCAGGGCCTGGTCAGCCGCCGCCAGGCGGGGCAGGTATTGGGCTGAAGTGCCATGGCGCATCCGCCCGGGCCGGATGATCCGGCGGCCGGTTGGCGCGTATACTTCAGGCAACTGCAGTGGAGCAGCGTATGTCAGCAGCAACCTCACAGCTTCCACCCCGTCCCCCCCTCATCCGCCACAGTGTTACGGAACTCGGGCGGTTCTGCCTTGAGATGGGCAGCTCGGCGCTGCTGCAGCCCCTGTCGCGGCTGCTGCCCCGTGGAGATGGGCACAGCGTGATGGTGCTGCCGGGTTTTATGGCGTCGGATTCCTCCACCTCCGGATTGCGCCGCTTCCTCGCCGAGCGCGGCTATCACGCGCTGCCCTGGGGCCTGGGGCGTCACGGAGCCGGCGACCGGGCCCGCAGTCTGGAGGCATCTCTGGCAGCGCGAACAGAAACCGAGGAACGCGTGGCAGCGCTGGTGGAACAGGAATTCTCGCGCAGCGGCCGCAAGCTGACCCTGATCGGCTGGAGTCTCGGCGGTCTGGTCGCGGTGGCCCTGGCGCACCGCTATCCGCAGTGGCTGCGCCAGGTCATTACGCTCGGCACGCCCTACGGTGACCCGCGCGGCACCGCACTGTACCGGGTCATGGGTGGGCGCAACCCGGCGCCCGTTGACGAGGAAGCCATCCGGCGCTGGATACAGCACGCCTATCGCGGCTCCCTGCAGGTTCCCGTATTGGCGTTATACAGCAAGACCGACGGCATTGTCGGCAGCGATATAGCCCTCTGTCAGGGGGATGCGCGCTGGGTGCGCAATGTCGCGATCCCGGCCAGCCACATCGGTTTTCCCTTCAATCCGCTGGTGCGGGCGGTGATTGCCAGGGAGCTGGCGACAAGCGCCGCGTAGTCCTCCGCTGCCGGCAATTCCCTGCGCGCCAGAGCGGTATTCCCCCGTCACTGGTGGCAACCGTACAGTCATTCATACCAGCTCCAAGTTTGCCGCGCACCGGGTTCCAGTGCCGCCGCCACCCCCCGTATCCTCCGGGTAGTACCGACAATAACAGTGAGCAACGGCCTTGCAATACGATCACGAGGTGGACTGGCTGGTGGCCGGCAGCGGCGCAGCGGGCATGACCGGGGCGGTGGTGGCACACCAGCTTGGCGGCACGGTGCTGGTGGTGGAAAAGGAGCCGCGCTACGGCGGCACCACCTGCAAGTCCGGGGGTGTTGCCTGGATTCCCGGCAACCACCGGCAGCCGGAGCTGGGTGTCGCCGACAGTAAAGAGGAAGGCTGGCGCTATCTGCGCGGCCTGATTGGCAGCAGTGTCAGCGAGCCCCGGCTGCGCGCCTATGCGACCCGTGCGGCGGAAATGCTCGCCTTCATGATGACCCACAGCCACGTGGCGTTCACGCCTTTGCCCACCTACATGGATTACTACCCGAAGGTGGCCGGCTACAAGTCCGGTGGCCGGTCCATGGACCCGGGCGCGTTTTCCCTGCGCGCACTGGGCGCGGAAGCGGATAATATTCGCGACGACTACTCCTCGATCATGATGTTCAACATCACGGTGCCCGAGGGGCGTCGCCTTGGCGCGATGGACCTGGGAGCCTACTGGCTGGGTTTCCGGCTCCTGGCACGGTACTGGCTGGACCTCCCGGCGCGTCTGCGCGGCAAGCCCGATCAGCGGGTGACCCTGGGGCCGGCCCTGGTGGCGCGGCTGCGGCGCTCCCTGCTGGACCGCGACATTCCACTCGGGCTGGGCGCGCCGATGCGGCAGCTGCTGGTGGAAGAGGGCAGGGTATGCGGCGCCGTGGTCCAGCGGAACGGGCGTGAGGTCTGGGTCAGGGCACGCCGCG
>JBFHFJ010000007.1:0-28853 GCA_041583655.1 Haliea sp.
GATGACGCCCGCAGCCTGTTCAAGGTCGGCGACAGCGTCGAAGCCAAGATCATCTCCGTCGACCGCAAGAACCGCGGCCTGGCCCTGTCCATCAAGGCCAAGGATTTTGACGACGAGAAGGATGCGGTCAAGTCCCTCAAGGAGCAGGAGGAGGTGTCCTCCCCCGGCACCATCGGCGACCTGATCAAGGCGCAGATGGAAAAGTAGGCTCGCCTCCGGCAGCGTCGAAAGGCTCACCCTCGGGTGGGCCTTTTTTCGTTATAAAATAACAACTTGCGCTATTGTCCCGGCGGCGTCACAATATTCGCCAGACAGTGCGCAGCAGCGGCTGGGACCAGGAGCGGTGCAGGGGCGGAGTTACAATGACCAAAAGTGAGTTGATCGAGGCGATTGCCGCCCGGCAGACCCAGCTGTCGCTGAAAGACGTGGAGCTGGCGGTCAAAACCATTCTCGAGCACATGTCCGAAGCGCTGGCCGCCGGTGAGCGTATTGAAGTGCGCGGCTTTGGCAGTTTTTCCCTGCACTACCGCGAGCCTCGCCGGGGCCGCAATCCCAAAACCGGAGACACCGTGGAGCTCACGGGCAAGTACGTCCCCCATTTCAAGCCCGGCAAGGAGTTGCGCGAGCGGGTGAATCTGGGGCTGCAGGCCGGGTATTGACCGAGGGCAGGGTGTAGACGGGGAGCAGTCTTATGAATGTGTTGCGCAAGGTGGTTGCCCTGCTCGTGATACTGGCCATGGTAGCAGTGGGTGTGTTGTTTGCCCTGCAGAACCACCAGCCGGTAGGCCTTGATCTCCTCGTCCACGAATTCGCCCCCCGCAGCCTGGCCCTTTGGCTTCTGGCTGCGCTGGCCCTGGGGGGGGTGCTGGGGTTGCTGGCATCAAGTGTCATTATCCTGCGCCTGCGCGGTGGTCTGGCCGTGACCCGGCGCAAGCTCGACAAAACCAAGCTGGAGCTGGACAGGTTACGGGTCGCCGGAATCAAAGACGGTGAATGACCTGCTGGTATTCCTGCTGCTGTTTGCCGCCATTGGCATCGGCTGGTGGCTGGGGCGGCGCAGTGTCCACATCGTCACGACCGATTTTCCCGGGCAGTATTACAAGGGCCTGAACTACCTGCTCGATGGGCGCCCGGACGGTGCGGTAGACGCCTTCATCAACGCCCTGGAAGTCAATACGGAAACCCTGGAGACCCATATCGCGCTGGGCAACCTCCTGCGCAAGCGGGGCGAAGTGGACCGTGCCATCCGTATCCACCAGAATCTTCTCGCCCGCCCCAGCCTGCCCCGGCAGCAGGTACACCAGGCTCATCTGGAACTGGCGCGGGACTACATCAGCGCCGGCCTGTTCGACCGCGCGGAACGCCTGCTCCTGGATCTGGTCAAGGATTCCCCGGAGCAGCGCCGGGCCAGCCAGCGCCACCTGCTGGAAATTTTCCAGAGCCAGCGTGAGTGGGAAAATGCCATTGAGGTCGCGACCGCGCTGTTGCCGCGCAAGTCCCTGCTCAGCCAGACGGGCCCCGTTCCACTGGGTGCCAACCGGCAACCGGTAGCGGTGGCGCTGGCGCACTACCACTGTGAGCTGGCGGCGGAGTTGTTGAAGCAGGGCAGTGTCCAGGGCGCACGCAAGGAGTTACAGCAGGCACTGCTGCACGACCGGAACTGCGTGCGGGCCTCTTTGATGCTGGGTGACCTGGAATGCCAGGCGGGGAACTACCGGCAGGCCATCAAGGCCCTGCGCAAGGTTGGGCAGCAGGATCCCGATTACATCCCTGAAACTATTCCTGCCCTGCAGAAAGCTTACCGGGAGCTGGGTGAGGAGCACACCCTGCGCGAGTATCTCCAGGAGTGCCTGCAGGCCAATCCGGCTGCTCCGCTGGTACTGGCGGTCGCCGACGATATCTGCAACAGCAGCGGCGTTGAGGCGTCGGCCACGTTTTTGTCAGAGCAACTGGCGAAGTATCCCTCGTTGCGCGGCCTGTCCCGGCTGATCGCCCTGCAGATGGGTAATACCGAAGGGCAGATCAGGGACAACCTGAGCCTCCTGGCGCGCCTGGTCGAGCGCCTTCTCGCGGAGCGCCCGACCTATCGCTGCAGTCACTGCGGCTTCGCAGGTCGCCAGCTGCACTGGTTCTGCCCCGGCTGCAAGCACTGGGGCACCGTCAAATCCATTCGCGGCAACCGTGTCGACTGACCGCTGTCGCCTGAGATCAAGGTAGTGAGCATGGAATCCCCTGTTCTGGTTGCACTGGATTACGCCGAGGAGGCTGACGCCCTGGCCCTCGCGGGGCAACTTACGCCTGACCTGTGCCGGCTCAAGATCGGCAAGGAGCTGTTTACCCGGGCCGGCCCCGGCCTGGTTCGCAGCTTGCAGGACATGGGCTTCGAGATATTTCTCGACCTGAAGTTCCACGATATTCCCAACACCGTCGCCCGCGCAGTGCAGGCTGCCGCCGATCTCGGTGTGTGGATGGTCAATGTGCATGCCAGTGGTGGTCGCCGGATGATGGAGGCGGCTGCCAATGCCCTGGCGGCCTGCTCCCAGCCTCCATTGCTGATTGCTGTCACCGTACTCACCAGCATGACCGACGAGGACCTGGCCGAGCTTGGCTATGCTGAGACTGCATTGCAGCGGGTGCAGCGCCTGGCCGCGCTGGCTGGCGATTGTGGTCTGCAGGGCGTGGTCTGCTCGGCGGTAGAAGCGCCGTTACTGCGGCGGCAGCACGGCAGTGACTTTTGTCTGGTGACGCCGGGTATCCGCCTGGCAGGGGACTCCCCGGGAGACCAGCGCCGGGTGGTTACTCCCGCAGATGCCCGGGAGCTCGGTGCCGATTACCTGGTTATCGGTCGGTCCATCACCGCCGCCCGGGATCCGCTGGCGGCGCTGCAGCGGGTGCGATCCGAGCTCGGGCTCACCCCTGCATAACATCAAATGCGGCCAATGGGGCAGGTTTTCCCCGAGCGCTTGCTACACTGGTTGTCGATACGGATGCGCAAGGATGCCGCCTCGTAAACGGAGATTACGCCATGACATACCTCGAAAAATCACCTCAAGTTGTTGCGGGTGCCGGCATGGCCGGCCGCCCGCTGAAACTCCGCCGCTGTGGACCGTTGCTGGCCATGGTCCTGTGCCTGGGCCTGGCGCCCGGTGCGGTGCTTGCGGAAACAGCCACTGAGCCACCTGCCGTCGTCGCGGCGGCCGAAGCCAGGCTGGTCAACATCAATACCGCGGATGCCGCCGCCCTGGCGGCTGGGCTGCAGGGAGTGGGCTTGTCCCGGGCCGAAGACATTATCCGCTACCGGGAAACCTACGGTCCCTTTGCTACCGTGGAGGAACTGGCTGATGTGAAAGGCATCGGTCAGGCAACGCTGGACAAGAACCGTGCTGTCATAACACTGGAATAGGCTGTGGGCATCCGTATCATAAGGGGCTTCAGGCCCCTTTTTAGTGTCTTTGCTCGCTTCGCCAGACCGGCCAGGCAACAAGTCAGCAAGCAGGAAGGCAGGCAACATGTCGTCGGCAGGTCAGGCGTTTACGGTGAGGTGGGTATGCAGGCGCTGGTGACCGGTGCGACGGGATACATTGGCAGCGAACTTTGCCGCCAGCTGTCGGCCGCGGGGCGCGCCTTCGTGCCGCTGAGCGCAGGGGGGCGTGGGCTCGCCGGAGGGCGTGCTACCCACCCAGTGGATTTACGCCGGAGCCCTGTCCCCGCCGAGCTGCTCGCGGGTGTTGATGTGGTCTACCATCTCGCCGGCATCGCTCACCAGCAGGCACCGGCTGAACTTCATGAAGAGGTCAACTACCGCGCCACCCTCGCCCTTGCCGGCGCTGCGGAGCGGGCGGGAGTTCGCCTGTTCGTCTATCTGAGCAGTGTCAAGGCGATGGGGCCAGCCGCCGGGTGCGTCGCCCGGCAGGAAGGCGAGGTCGCTGCCCCGGCGGGAGCCTATGCAGAATCCAAGTGGCGCGCGGAGTGCGCGCTGCGGGAGCGGTTCGCGGACAGCGCCATGGCGGTGGTGATCCTGCGGCCCGCGCTGGTCTATGGCCCTCATCCCCGTGGCAACCTGCGGTGGTTGCTGCGCGCCGCGCGCTGGGGGTTTCCGCTGCCGCCCGAGGGCGGTGCCCGCTCCATGGTCAGTACCCGGGATCTCGCGGAGCTCATGCTGTTGCTGCCGCTGAAGGTGCAGGAGGGCGTGCACACCTGGATAGTCACGGACGGGGAGGCGTACACCACGCGCCAGGTGTACGTGTTGTTGCGTGAAGCCCTGGGGCGCAGTGGCGAGCGCCAGTTGCCCACCTGGTGCTGGCGTGCCCTGGCTGCGGGCCTGGATATTCTGCAGCGCCAGCCTGTGGGCAGCAGTTTTGGCAAGCTGTTTGGCGCCGAGCGATATGACAATCACGCCCTGCTGCGGGCAACGGGATGGCGCCCCCGGCTGACCCTCGCCCGCGTGGCGCCGGCGATGGTCGTGCGCCCGGCGGCTACGCGATGATCCTGGCTATCCTGATGGCGCCGCTGGCCGCGGCGTTGCTGTGTCGGGCCTGGCTGCAATGGGCGCGGCGCGGGGCGTGGCTGGACCATCCCGGGCATCGCAGCTCCCACACCCGGGCAACGCCCAGTGGCGGAGGCGTGGGGATTATCCTTGCCCTGGCGCTGTCGGTGTCGTCTGCCGCCGGGGAGGCCAGCTGGCCGACGCCGTACTGGTGGCTGCTCGCGCTCGCCCTGGTGCTGATGCTGGTGGGCCTGGCCGATGATCGCTACAACCTTCCAGCTCGCATGCGGCTGGGCATCTACGCAGTGTGCTGTGCGGCGCTGCTCTGGGCCATGGGGCCGGGCGTCATCGTGCATCCGGCAATTCCAGGCTGGATTATCTGGCCAGTGTCGTTTGCGGGGCTGCTTTGGTTGCTGAACCTCTACAACTTCATGGACGGGTTGGATGGTCTGGCATCTCTGCAGTGTTTTCTCGCGGCTGGCAGCGCCGCTCTCCTGGCTTTTCTTGGTGGTGAGCCAACCTTCGCGCTGTTCTGCGCCCTTTTGGCAGCTTGCCAGCTGGGGTTTCTGGTCTGGAACTGGCCGCCTGCGCGAATGTTCATGGGCGATGCTGGCAGCATCCCGCTCGGCTTTCTTCTCGGTGGGCTCGCCCTGTACGGCGCAGGCTCAGGCGCATTGCCGCTGGGATGCTGGCTGGTTCTGCTGGCCGGGTTCATCACCGATGCCAGTTTTACCCTGCTGGCCCGCTGGCGGCGGGGCGCACGCCTGATGGAAGCGCACAGTGAGCATGCCTATCAGCGCCTGGGTCGGCACTGGCGCTCGCACCGGGCGGTCGACTTCCTGCTGATTGCGCTGAACGGCGCGTGGTTGTTTCCGCTGGCATGGACGATCTGGCGCTGGCCGGAATTCCAGCTTTTATTGGTAATTTTGGCGTATCTTCCGCTTTTGCTTGGCATGGTCAAGTTAAGGGCTTTGCCGTAGTATTGCCCATTGGGGCTCGGATCAGAAAAATTGGTTGCCAACGGGCCTGTTGCGATCATCCGAAGTGGGAGGAAATTTGCTGAATCGGCTTGGCGATGGTGTGCTGCAAGCGATTTCCCGGGTGATGGGAACCGTACGTGATGCTCTGGAAAAACTCGTGGAACTCCCCCGCAACATCAAGCAGGCACTGTTACTGGCGCTTGATATGGTGTTTGTCAGCGCAGCCATGTGGGGCGCAGTGGTCCTGCGCTATGGCGACAGCTACTTTGCCCCCGGCCCCACCGAGCTTCTATGCGCCGCGATCACCATCGTAATCAGCGCAATTATTTTTCTGCGTCTGGGCCTCTATCGAGCGGTAATCCGCTTCATGGGGCAGCAGGCGATCTGGGCGGTCATCACCGCAGTGACCTACTCGACCCTTATCCTGGCGTCCACAGTGTTTCTGCTGCAGGCGGAAGTCCCCCGGGCAATGCCGTTTTTCTACTGGGTTATCGCGCTCCTGCTGATAGGTGGCACGCGCCTGACTGTGCGCGCCTACTACCAGGCGAAGCTGAGATCCCTGTCGCGCAACGTCATCATTTACGGCGCTGGTGATTCCGGACGTCAGCTGTTGACCGCGCTGCACCATGGTGACCAGTACCGCGCTGTCGTGTTCGTGGACGATGACCCGCGTTTGCAGCACTCGGTTATCAATGGCCTGCAGGTGGCGAGGCCCGAGGAGATCAAGCGTCTCATCGGTGAGCACAACATCACCCAGGTGCTTCTGGCCATACCCTCCGCGTCATCCGAGCGGCGCAGGGAAATCATCAATTCTCTGGTCGGTTTGCCCGTGCATGTGCGCACCGTGCCGAAGATCAGCGAGCTGGTGGCTGGCCGCGCCAGTGTCAACCAGATCCAGGACATCGACCTGGATGACCTGCTCGGGCGCGACCCTGTTCCTCCCCATCCGGAACTGATTGACCGCTGCATCACCGACAAGGTCGTGATGGTCACCGGCGCCGGTGGTTCGATTGGCTCCGAGCTCTGCCGCCAGATTCTGACCTCCGGTCCCCGGGAGCTGGTGCTGCTGGACAATTCCGAGTACGCACTCTACAGCGTGGAGCGCGAGCTGCGGGAAATCGGCCAGGCTGTCGGGTCGAAAGTGGAGATCATCGCGCTGCTCGGTTCGGTGCAGGACCAGCGGCGCCTGGAGACCGTGTATCGCACATTCGCCGTGCAGACGGTCTACCACGCAGCGGCCTACAAGCATGTTCCGATGGTGGAGTACAACGTCGCGGAAGGCGTGGCCAACAACGTGTTCGGCACCTGGTATGCCGCCGAGGCTGCGCGCAAGGCCGGCGTTGAAACCTTCGTGCTGGTATCAACGGACAAGGCTGTGCGTCCCACCAACATCATGGGCGCTTCCAAGCGCTTTGCGGAAATGGTGCTGCAGGGGCTGGCCCAAAGGGAGACCCGTACCCGCTTCTGCATGGTGCGCTTTGGCAATGTCCTTGGGTCTTCGGGCTCGGTTGTGCCCCTCTTTCGCGAGCAGATCGAATCCGGCGGTCCGGTGACGGTCACGCATCCGGAGGTGTCGCGCTATTTCATGACTATCCAGGAAGCGGCGCAGCTGGTTTTGCAGGCAGGGGCCATGGGCACCGGCGGCGACGTTTTCGTGCTGGATATGGGCGAGCCTGTGCGCATCGTCGATCTCGCGCGGCGCATGATCCGCCTCAGCGGTTACGAAATGCAGCACGATAGTCACGCCCAGGATCATATTCAGATCGAATTCATCGGGTTGCGCCCCGGAGAGAAATTGCGTGAGGAGTTGCTTTTGGGCAGCAATGTTACTGGAACCGGCCACCCCATGATCATGCGCGCCGAAGAGGAGTGCTTGTCCTACGGTCAGATCCATCGCATGCTTACCGAGCTGAAACAGCATTGCGACAGTATGGATTGCGCGGGCATCACCGAGGTGCTCAACGCAGTGGTCAGCGGCTTCAACAGTCACGAGGTGCGCTACGACCACGTCTGGCGCAAACAGGGGTTGGCGGGGCGGCCTCTGCTGGTCAAGCCGAAGCCCAAGGTCGGGCCGGCCGTTGTTGGTCTCTCCAACGTTCAGGAGCTGTTCCCGGACAAATCCTGAGATTTTCTAGTAAGGGCATCGAATGCAACACTACGACGTCTTCAACGGCGACGCCGATGGAATTTGCGCGCTGGTGCAGCTGCGTCGGGCCCAGCCCCGCGACGCGGTGCTGGTCACCGGGGTGAAGCGTGACATCTCCCTCCTCCGGCAGGTGGACGCGGGGCAGGGCTCTCAGGTCACCGTACTGGATGTGTCCCTGGACAAGAACCGGAGCGACCTGGAACGCCTGCTCGCTGCGGGTGCTGAGGTGTTTTACTGCGATCACCACTTTGCCGGCGAAATCCCGCGCGGAGAGCGGCTTGAAACCCTGATCAATCCCGCGGCGGATGTCTGCACGAGCCTGCTGGTAAACGGGCACCTTGGCGGGGCCTTCCCGGCCTGGGCCGCGGCGGGCGCCTTCGGTGACAACCTGCGTGACAGCGCACTGCGCGTTGCGCGGCCATTGGGCCTCGGGGAGGCGCAGCTGGAGCAGCTGGAGCAGTTGGGCATTTATATCAACTACAACGGCTACGGGCCGTCGCTGCAGGATCTGCATTTTGCGCCGGCTGAGCTTTATCGCCTGCTGGGTCGTTATGACGACCCGTTTGCGTTCATGGACGAAGAGCGGGAACATTTCCAGCGGCTGGAGACTGGCTACCGGGATGACATGGCAGCGGCGGCAGCCCTCGCGCCGGAATACAGGGACGCTGCTGCTGCGGTGTACCTGCTGCCTGACGCGCCCTGGGCTCGACGGGTGAGCGGAGTGTTTGGCAATGATCTGGCCAACGCCGACCCTGCCCGCGCTCATGCGGTGGTGACACTCAGGGCGGATGGCAACTACCTGGTCAGCGTGCGCGCACCGCTGAACAACAAGGTCGGTGCCGATGTCCTGTGTCGGGAGTTCCCCACCGGCGGTGGCCGGGCTGCGGCGGCGGGAATCAATGAGCTGCCGGCGGATCAGCTGGCGCAGTTTATCGCGCGTATCGCAGCCTTCTATGCCTGACCGCTAGCCCGGTCAGAGGGTTCAGTCTGTCAGCGGGGGAACACTATGGACTGGGATGACATGAAGGTCCTGCTGGCCCTGGTGCGGCGCGGTTCCGCGCGGGGTGCGGCCCAGGAGCTCGGTGTCAGCAATTCCACTGTTACCCGGCGCCTGGACGAGCTGGAGCGTTCGCTGCGGACCCACCTGTTCGATCGCACCCCCGACGGTTACCGGATGACGGCAGCGGCGGAAGCGCTGTTGCCGGTGGCAGAGCATATGGAAGAGTTGGCGCTGGCAGCCGAGCGCAGGATCACCGGGGCCGACCAGCATCTGGAAGGCAGCATTCGCCTGACGATGCCGGATCGTGTGGAGTTTCTCATGGCGCGCCTGGCCCGGTTCGCGGAAGAATACCCCGGCATTGAGCTGGAACTGGTGCCCGGGGGAGTGCTCCTGGATCTTAGCCGCCGCGAGGCCGATATCGCGATTCGCGTGATGCCGGCGGGCAGCAAGCCGCCGGATTATCTCATCGGTCGCCTGCTCTGTCCGCTCAGTTCGTCGACCTACGTACACCGTGAATTGCTGCGTGAGGACGACCCGGCGGATGTTTCCCACCTGTCCTGGGTCGGTCGTTACCCGGCGGGGCAGCGTGAAGTCTGGCTGCAGCAGACCGGGCACCCGGAACTCCCGGTGCGCCACGCGATCAGCGACCTGAGCCTGATGCAAATGGCGGCCAAGTGTCGCATGGGCCTGGTGTTCATGCCCTGCTTCCTGGCCTACGGCCAGCGGGACCTGGTCAAAGTCCCCGGTGCCGCGACGGTGCACAGCTCCAATATCTGGGTGCTTACCCACCGCGATCTCCGGCTGAGCGCGCGCCTGCGCCGGTTGCGCGAGGTGATCGCCGAGGAGTTCGCCAAGGTGGCTCCGCAGCTGGACACGCGCTGAACGCGGTCAGGTTCGATCACTGTCGGGACTCTGGATGCCGCCTGTGACAGCGATGCGCATGGCCTCCTCGACACTGATATCAAGGCGCAGCAAGTTTTCTGCGGGAAGGTACACGGTGTAGCCCCCCAACTGGTAGCTCATCGGCAGATACACGCCCACGATATTTTCACCGAGGGCGCCCCGCAGTTTCCCTGGGGAGTGCCTGGCGGTCACGAATCCTATCAGGCGCATGTTTTCCTGCAGCTCCACCAGCACCACCGAATCCGCCTGCTTTTTGTCCACGATGCTAAAAGCGCGCAAGACATCCTGGATGGCGCCATGTACAGACTTCACCAGCGGGATGCTGCTGAGTAATGTATCGCCCAGCCGCAGCAGGTGACGAATAGCGTAGGCATTTACCAGCAGGCCAACCAGGGCCAGGAAAAGCAGGGCGGACAGCAGGCCGAGCCCGGTGAAATACCAGGTCTCCGGTAGCAGCCTGCGCAAGGCCGTCCCGGCGATATTCTCCATGGTCACCAGCAGCCAGTAGATCAGGTACACAGTCAGGCCCACTGGGAGTACCGCCACCAGCCCCTGCAGGGTAAGTGAAGCCAGGCGTTTCATGCTTTGCTCTCACACGTTAACAGAGCCGGCAGTGTACAACACAACCCGGGCGGGCGGCGGCCCGGGACCCGCAGGCTGTCCAAAAATGCAACGATGGAAAGCGATTCCGGGCAGTTCCGTTAAAAATGGATAGGTGTAGGATTGCCTCCGTAACCCTGAAGGAGGGAGCATGATGAAGACGTTTACAGCAATGGTTATGGGTATGGTTCTGGCTTCGACGTCGCTGGCGTCGCTGGCGGCGCGGGATGACAGTCGCAGTCTGGGGCTGTGCAAGTCCGGCATTGAGGCGGCGCTGGGTGAGGATACCCGCAGCAAGCTGATCGGGATCAAGCGCCGCAAGGGGCCGGATGAAATGCGAATCATGGTGTTACCAGCAGACGGAGACAGGCTTGTCGTCAGTTGCCTGGTGGAGGGTGATGCGGTGCGCTTCCAGGACCGGGCCGGCCTGGCCCTGCACCTGGACGGCGTCCCGGGAACCAACACGGTGATGCTTAACCAGTGATGCGGCTCCGGGTACCGGCACGGTGCACTTCGGCCGCCCCCAGGGGCGGCTTTTTTTCGCCGGGCCAGATTTGCTTCTGCAGCATTTCGCGGAATTGCGCTTTCGGCCTGTGCCTGGCGGCGAGGCATTCCCGGATCGCCACAAGCCAATAGCGGCAACCTGCAAAAAGGAGCGGACCCCGGGGCTATCGTCCTAAGTCCTTCAGCTTCCCTGCCTGCAGACCTTCTGGTTTTGCAGTTGAAGCAGTTTCGGAATCTGGCGAATGTTCTCACGGTCTTTATCTTTGTCGGCGTCCGTCAGCGCTTCCCAGGGAACCAGGTCCGGGTGCAGCATGCGGTCCTCGTCCCGCTCGGGGCCGTAGCTGTAGCCGGCCAGGTACTTGTCTGCCATCCAGCGCCGATGTTCCAGCTGCGCCAGCGTCTCCAGGGTCGCTGCGTCGGGCGGGAAGCTGATCTCCACCGCGGCTGACTCCATACTATGGGCGACGCAGCCGCAGATTCGCAGTTTGACATCGACATGGGCGGCTGCGTGCTGGTTGGCTTTTTTCTTGTGGGCGGGCAGTTCCGACCAGGACACGATGGACGCATTCTGCGCTGCACTGGCGCCCTGGCTGGCCTGGGAGCGCAGATAGGCGTTGTGCAGTGTGCGGGCCAGTACATCCAGGGCTTCGTTGACCACAACGCCTATGGAGATGGTTTCATCCAGTGTCTCAAAGTATTCGATAGGTTCGTGGTCAGGCAGCAGGCTCTTGTCCAGGGTGATGGGAAGGAAATCGTCGTCGATAATTTCAGCCAGGTAGTTCTGTTGGTTCAGGCAGACGACGAAGTTCAGCGCTGGCATGCCGCTAAGCCGACGCAGGCGATTGAGTCGGCGCGCGCTCAGAATGCCCTCAACGTCCCGCTGCATCCCGACATAGCAAACGCTGAAGGGCGCCTGGGCTTGCATTTCGCGCCAGCTCTGTTCGCTCACCGTCATCGGGTCATCGTAGCGGAAGTGGATCTCCACCGTCTGCAACAGCTGCGGGTAGCGGTGTAGAAAGCGGCCGATGGTGGATTCTCTGTCGGCAGGGCACAGTACGGTAACCAGTGGCAGCCTGAAGTCCGTGTAGTGAGCGGTCAGGGCAGTTTGCAGGATCATTTCCCGTACCAGCGCTTCAAAGCCGATAAACAGAATGTGGACCCGGGAATCATCCTGGCTGGCGGGTCGGTAATAGAGGTCCGGTGCGCAGTTGCGGAAAATATTGCGTGCGATGGTTTCCCGCCGATTGAAAAGACGAATGGCGAAGCGTTCGGTGTTGGTCTCGAAAAAGCTGTGGGCGGCGAAAACCTCGTAGATGTCAGGTGTATCCACGCAGAGGAAACAGCGCAGACCGAGGTGAGGCGTTTCGCCCGCGACCGGTTGTTCGTGACGCCTGGCTATTTTCTGCAGGCGCTCGATGTCGCGAGGTTGCAGTCGCCGTGTCAGCCGGTCGGCATTCTTGGCGATGGCGATGTTGGCCTTGTCATCACTGGTGCACAGGAACAACTCCTTCGCATAGACTACCTGGGCCTTCATAAGCACCAGTGGGTCCATGGCGTTGCCGTAGACCACGATAGCGCCGAAGTTCTCCAGCTCTGCGGCCAGCGCGTTCATGGGGTTGGAGTCGACCACGACCACGCGCTTGTCGCTGTTCAGGCAGTAGTCTCTCGCGATGCGATAGCCAGTCTCTCCAACACCGCAGACAACGATGAACCGGCGCTTGCGGAATAGCAAGCCGTACAGTGCCGCTTCCTGGTCAACGATTTTCCAGACCGCGCTGGCGGCGGTGTACAGGACCACCATGGGCGCCAGCGTTCTGGCGACCTGCAAATGCAGTGGCCAGTGGGCGGTGGCATCAGAGGTTTCAAACACAAAGAGCTGGAGACTGGCGGCGCCCACGTCCCACCAGCTGTGTGCCGCCGCATCAGGGCCTGACATCATCACTTCAGCGAAACCCGCCCAAGCCATGATGTACGCTATGACGGCGAGCAGACCCACCAGGGTCCACTCATGTCTGGCTATAAAGCTGTTATGCCTGGTCGCCACGGGTATGGGTAGCCATAGAGTGTCCTTTACGTCATTGTGCGAAGAATACGTGCGCAGATTCCCAACGAACAGCGTGCGATTGAAAATTGCACGTCGCAGTATAGTTCACGGAGAGTCATTGCAACTAACGCCGTACCCAAAACCCATGGCGGGCCATGAGGCATGACCCGCATCGGACACGCCAGGTACTGGTGCGCCGACTATTTCCCGCTGTAGGCCAGCAGCTCCGCGCCCCAGCCAAACCTTTCGGCAAGTTCTTCGAACTCACAACCCGGCGGCGCTCTAAGGTGTAGCCGGCGCCCACTGTGCGGATGTTGCAGGGTGACCGCTACGCTCGCCAGGAGCAGGCGCTTGCACCCCAGTTCCTGTTGGAAAAAGCGGTTGTGGACGCCCTTCCCATGGTTGGCGTCGCCAATGATCGGGTGGCTTATATGCTTCATGTGCCGCCGCAGCTGGTGTCTGCGCCCGGTCAGTGGACGCAGCAGGACGAGGCTGTAGCGGGATTGCGGATAGCGGTCGACTGCAACGTCCAGCTCTACTTTCGCCAGCCTCTGATAGTCAGTGATGGCAGTCTGCTCCCCGCCGGGGGCATGGGAGCCGTACCTGTCGGCAGGATCCGGTTGCTCCTGCAGCGGATGGTCAACTCGGCCCTGGTCCGGACACCAGCCACGCACAACTGCGAGGTAGGATTTCTCCACCCTGCGGGCGGCAAACTCCTCAGCCATCAGCCGGGCTGTTACCGGGTCCAGAGCAAACAGCAGCAGGCCGGATGTGGGCTTGTCCAGTCGATGGACAGGGTAGACCCGCTGGCCCAGTTGATCGCGCAGGAGTTGCAGCGCAAAGCGCGTCTCATGCCGGTCTATGGGGCTGCGATGTACCAGCAGGCCAGCGGGCTTGTTGATGGCAACGATTGTGTCGTCCCGATAGAGGACGTCCAGCGCGTCGTGATTTATGGAAACCTGCAGGCAGTATCAAGCTGCGATTTCGCAGCTTTCCCTGCTGTTGCCGGCGTCAAAGTATGCCCGGAATACCTTCGGGGTGCGGCCGCGACCGGACCACAGGTGTTCCTTGCCGTCAATTTCCAGCCGGTAGCGGGGCGCTACTTTGGCTTTCTTGCCGCGCTTTGCGCTGGCCTTGCGTTTTGTACCGGCCTTGCGCGGAGCTTTTTTCAAATCCTCCGGTTTCAACCCGCTCTCGGCCAACAGGTCGTTGACCTTTTGGATAGTTGCCAGGCGCTCCTGCGTTTCTTTCTTTTTCAGTTTTGCTTTTTCAGCGGCGAGACTGGCATTCAGGTTGGCAATAAATTTTTCCAGTTCCGCTATCGACAGGCGGCGCGCCTCGGCGTTGGTTTTTGCTTTGGACTTTGCGTAAGCGCTGAATACTGAATTCTTGCTTTTCATAAATTCGGCTCCTGTTTGAACAAGGTGCTTAGTATATTTACCCCGGCAGCATAAGAAAAGAAAATGTCCCGGCCAGAAAAGTCGGCAATAAGTTTAATTAACGACAGGTGAATATCTGTTGGCGGAACCAAGAAAACATTTTTCCTGGGTTTTCTGGTGCTGGCCGCCATTTTTGTGAGGCGCGTATTTAATTGCAGATGCCGGATTGGATTCGAAAAAACAATGACGGGTAAATCACAAAGCCCTTGCCGGGAAGCCGCTGAATTAAATAAAACATATCTCGCCAGCGGCTGTTTTTGTTCAGTATTTAAATTGCCACGCGCCTGAACATTTTCCGATGACCGATAAATAATCCGGTTTTCACAAGTTGATGTCGGAATTTTTCTACAGTCGTTTCACCAGAAGTTTTTCCCCGCCGAACTCGATAATATCGCCATGCACGATTTTTTTGCGCCGCTGGGTTTCTATCGCCCCATTGACCAGCACCCGGCCGTCCCCGATCAGCAGCTTGGCTTCACCACCGGTGGTCACCAGTCCCTCAAACTTGAGGATCTTGTAGAGCTCAACAGGTTCGTTGTTAATGACTACAGTTTTCATCGTTAATGTGGCCTGGTTAATGGTGAGCGTCGGCGGGCGCGAAGGGAGTCGCGCGGTATGTATGGGCAAGTGTGAAGACGGCTCGGGCGGCGTAAGGGGGGCTCTGGGCATCAAAAAAAAGAGGCTACATTCCTGTAACCTCTTGATTTTCAGCTGAATATGGCTCCGCCTGCTGGGCTCGAACCAGCGACCCATTGATTAACAGTCAATTGCTCTACCAACTGAGCTAAGGCGGAATGGTGTTAACCGAGGTCGCGTATATTAATGATGAGCCCCGGGCAGGTCAACAGTGCGGAGGGTATTTTTCACCGCCGATAGACCGGCGCCTGCTGCGGCGGCAGGCGTCTGCCAAATCGGCTGGCGGCGGGCCAGGTGAAAGGGGTGGTGGGCCGCGGCTGCAATTCCGCATCCACTGCACCATAATACGCGGTTGTTTGCCAAGAGCGGGTCCCCAGTCCATGTCAAAACGGTTCAAGGTCCATTCCAGCTACTCCCCGGCAGGGGACCAGCCCAAGGCCATTGGCGGCCTGGTGGAGGGAGTCAATGCGGGCCTGGCATCCCAGATCCTGTTGGGTGTGACCGGCTCGGGAAAGACCTTCACCATGGCTCATGTGGTGGAGCAGTTGCAGCGCCCCACGATTGTCATGGCCCACAACAAGACCCTGGCAGCCCAACTTTACGGGGAGTTCAAGGAGTTCTTTCCGGACAATGCGGTCGAGTACTTTGTCTCCTACTACGACTATTACCAGCCCGAGGCCTATGTCCCCTCATCCGACACCTTCATAGAGAAGGACGCATCGGTAAACGAGCATATCGAGCAGATGCGTCTGTCCGCCACCAAGGCGCTGCTGGAGCGGGAGGATTGCCTGGTGGTGGCGACGGTGTCGGCAATCTACGGCCTGGGAGATCCGAAATCCTACTTCAAGATGATCCTGCACCTGTCCCGGGGTGAAATGATAGACCAGCGCCAGGTGCTGCGGCATCTCGCGGAACTGCAGTACACCCGCAACGATGTCGACTTCCATCGCGGCACCTACCGGGTGCGCGGGGATGTCATTGACATTTTCCCGGCGGATTCCGAGCGCGAGGCGGTGCGTGTGGAACTGTTCGACGAGGAAATCGAAAACATTTACTTCTTCGACCCCTTGACCGGCGCCATCGAACGCAAGGTGCCGCGGGTGACGATATTTCCCAAGAGCCACTATGTGACGACCCGTGACGTAATGCTGGACGCGGTCACCCAGATTGAGGTGGAGCTGGAGCAGCGGGTAAAACAGCTCAAGGACAACGACAAGCTGGTCGAAGCCCAGCGTCTGCAGCAGCGCACCCGCTATGACCTGGAGATGATCCGCGAGCTGGGCTACTGCAACGGCGTGGAGAACTACTCCCGTTACCTGTCTGGCCGCGCCTCCGGTGAGCCGCCGCCGACCCTGTTCGAATACCTGCCGGACAACGCGCTGGTCATTGTCGATGAGTCCCATGCCACCATTCCGCAGATCGGGGCCATGTACCGCGGCGACCGCTCGCGCAAGGAGACACTGGTGGAATACGGCTTCCGCCTGCCCTCGGCACTGGACAACAGGCCCCTGCGGTTCGAGGAGTGGGAGCAACTGGTGCCCCAGGCGGTGTTTGTTTCGGCCACACCGGGGCCGTATGAGCTTGAACACGCAGGGCGCACGGTGGAGCAGGTGGTGCGCCCGACGGGCCTGATCGACCCCGAGCTGGAGGTGCGCCCCGCCAGCAGCCAGGTGGACGATCTCCTGCAGGAGATCCACAAGAATGTCGCCCTCGGTGAGAGGGTGCTGGTAACCACCCTGACCAAGCGCATGGCGGAGGACCTCACCGAATACCTTGCCGAGCACGGTATCAAGGTGCGTTACCTGCACTCGGATATTGAAACGGTGGAGCGGGTGGAGATTATCCGCGACCTGCGTTTGGGCGAATTTGATGTGCTGGTGGGCATTAACCTGTTGCGTGAGGGCCTGGATATGCCCGAGGTGTCACTGGTGGCGATTCTGGACGCGGACAAGGAAGGCTTCCTGCGCTCTGACCGCTCCCTCATCCAGACTATTGGCAGGGCGGCCCGGAACCTCAACGGGCGCGCGATTCTCTATGCGGACCGGATTACCGGCTCCATGGAACGGGCGATGGCAGAGACCGCCCGGCGGCGGGAGAAGCAGGTCGCCTATAACCAGGAGCATGGCATTACGCCGGTCGGCGTCTTCAAGTCGGTCCAGGACATCATGGAGGGCGCCCGCCGCATGCCCACCAAGGCCAGGACGAAAGGCCGCAAGGTGGCGGAGGAGTCGCTGGCCTTCAGCACCGAGGCCGCCAACCTCAGCCCTGCGGCCCTGTCGCGCAAGCTGCAGCAGATGGAAGCAAAGATGCAGGAGCATGCCCGCAACCTGGAATTCGAGCAGGCCGCTGCCCTGCGCGATCAACTGGCAGAGCTGCGCCAGCTGGCGTTTCTCACCTAGCGGCGGGCAGGACCAGGGTAAATACGGCCCCCGTGCCATCGTCGCGGTTATCCGCGCGAACACTCCCGTGATGGTAGTCCGCGACCAGCTTGACGATATACAGCCCCAGCCCCAGGTGCACCGACTCGGCGGCCGTGCGTCGGCGCAGGGATACCATCGCGGAAAACAGTCGCCCCAGCATGTCCGCGGGCAGGGGCGGGCCGGTGTTGCTGACCGCAAGCGCCCAGCTCTGGTCCCGGGGGGTCAGGCTGATCAGGATGTCGCTTCCTGCCGGGGCGAAAGACGCGGCGTTGTCGACCAGTTTGTCCAGGGCCTGCACCAGCAGGTCGGCGGCGCCCAGTATATGGGCGGGGCCTGGTGGACAGTGGAGTACCAGCCTGTGTCCGGGGTAGACGCCGCGGTAGGCCGCACACACTTCCCGCAGCAGTGGCACCAGGTCCAGCCTGGTGTGCTCGCGCTGGCCAATACTTTCCTCGAGCCGGCTGGCTTCGGTCATCGCGTTGAGGATATGGCTGAGCCTGGCCAGGCCTTCCCGGGCGCGGCTGATGTAGACGCTGTCGCCGGGGTCGCCCTCTCCGGTACTGAGATTGTCCAGCGATGACTGGATGACTGCAATCGGGGTGCGCAATTCGTGCGACAGCTTGTGGCTGAGGGTGCGCAGGTATTCATTGTAGGCATGCACTTCATCCAGCAGACGGGCATAGCTGCGGGACAGGTCGCCGACCTCATCCCGGGCGCGACTGCGGGGAAAGTGGGCCAGCTCCATGCCCTGGTTGCCCATCACGCGGTCAGCGGCCCGGCTGAGCCTGCGGATACGCCAGGAAAGCAGGCTGGCGAAACCCAGCAGCCCCAGGCTGGCGATGCCCAGGGCAAGCGCGCTGTAGCCGAGCAGGCGACTGAAGGCGCGATCAGTCAGGGACAGATACTGCTCGCTGCCCTGCTGCACTACGACGGTGCCGATGACAGTGCCGCGGTCACGGATCGGCGCAGCCGCGGACAGCGTCCTGCGCCCCGGTGTTTCGGTGTGATACCAGCGCTGCTCACGGTGACCGGCCAGGGCGGCACTGACTTCCTCGCCGCCGAGGGTGCCGTTGATCGCCGGCTCCGGCTGGCCGGTCAGTGCCGGCTCCACGAGAATACGGCGGTACAGGGCCCGCAGCAGCCAGAAGGTCGTCGGCCCCGTGGCGGCGTTGTTGCTGTTGGCGGTTGCGGTGGCGAGCAGCCTGCCGTGCCGGTCGGTAACCAGCAGGCGCTGCCCGCCAGCGGCAAAGCGGGCCAGCTGCGAGGTGAGCTCCCCCGGCGGGTAGATCAGCCAGGGTGGCGCGGCCTGGTCTACCGGGCCGGTATTGCCGGCGGTTCGCCAGCCGCTGCTGCGATGGCCGGCGACATCAATGGCGTACAAACCGAGTCGCCCGCCCGTGAGAGCCAGGGGCAGCGCCAGTTCGAGCGCGTAACCCTCGGCAGTATCCTGCCAGTATCCCCTGATCCGGCGCGCATCCGCGCCCGGGTGGCGCCTGCCCGCATATTGCGCCACCACGCTGCCCGGTGCGGGGGTGGCAATGACGTATTCCTGGCGCCGACCGTCCAGCCAGGTGACCAGGATGAGCCGGTCACCATTGGGTTCCGGGCTCAGTCCCGGGTCGTGGTAGGTGACGCTGGTATCCGCGATCTGCAGCATCAGGTACAGGGTGTCGCCCCGGACCCCGGCCCGGTAGCGCAAGGTCGGGGAGCGGGTGTCGAGGTGCTCAAAGGTGCCCTGGATGGCCTCGGGCCAGCCGTCTTCATAGCCGTCCAGCATTGGGTCCAGCTCCAGGGCCGGGGCATAGATTGAACCCTCCAGGTCATCCGCCGAGCGCCGGCGCTCAGGGTGGGGGTAGAGGACCTGGGGCTGGTCGGTAAGGCTGGCGGCGATCGCGTCAGCCGTGGCGGCGATGGCCCGACCCTGGCCCTCGCGCAGGGCGCCCTCCATTTCCCGCAGGAACTGGCAACCTGCCCAGGGCAGGGTAAGCAGGAGCAGGCTGACCAGGGTCAGCTGGCGGCGCAGGCTCACGCGTCAGTTCCCACGCCAGCGATAGCCCATGCCATAGGCGGTTTCGATGGCGCTGAAGGTGTCATCCAGGCTCTCGAACTTGCGCCGGATGCGTTTGACGTGCGAAGTGATGGTGTTGTCATCGAGCACCACGTTGGCGCATTCCATCAATTGCTGTCTGTTCTTGACGTGGCCGGGATGGCGCGCAAGGGTGTGCACCATCCAGAATTCCGTGACGGTGAGCGGCACCGGCTGCTCACGCCAGTACGCTGTCATGCGCTCCACATTCAGGCTCAGCGGCCCCTGGGTAATCACGTGCTCGCGCAGTTCCGGTACCCGCAGCGCCCGGACCCGGCGGAACAGGGCCACGATACGCGCGAGCATGTGCGCCAGGCTGATGCTTTTGGTGAGGTAGTCGTCGGCGCCCAGCCGCAGCCCGGAGATGATGTCCAGTTCGCTGTCCCGTGCCGTCAGGAAGACTATCGGCAATTCCGGTGACTGGCTGCGCAGTTCGCGGCAGAGATCGAAGCCGCCCTCGATATCGTCGCCCAGGCCCACATCAATAATGGCGAGGTCCGGCAACTGGCGCAGGAAGGCGGCGCTGGCGCTGTGCCGGTCACGGTGTACCGAGACGCGGAAACCCTGGCGTTGCAGGGCGTCCCGGTAGTTCTCCGCCAGGGCGGCTTCGTCTTCGACAATGGCGATATGGTGGGGCATAGAGAGAACTATCGGAGCCCGGAAAGTCGCCATGGTTCCAGAATCCCGGGCCGTACTCAAGCGGCGGCCACAATTCGCCATGATTGCGCAGGAGACTGCCACAGTTGCGCCACCGGATTGCCAAGCTGGCAGGCTTCAATACTCCCGACATCAGTTGCGGGAGAGCGCCGTGAGCACAAGCAGATTCAACACCAGTTCCACCCCTGGCCCGGGGCTGCCGGCGTGCGGCCGGTGGTTCTGCTTTAGATTGTTGCCGATACTCACCGCTTGCTTGCTGAGCGCTATCCTGCTCGATGCGAGTGTGGCGAGGGCGGCCAGCGAAGAGCCCGGAGCAGGGCACCTGCTGTTGCACAGTTCGGGCCTGGCGCCGATGCCTGCGGTCATGCAGCACAGCTCAGTACAGGTTACCGTTGCAGGCATGGTGGCGGTGGTTACCCTGGAGCAGAGCTTCCGCAATTCCAGTGAGCACTGGGCCGAGGGCGTCTACGTCTTTCCTCTTCCCGGCCAGGCGGCGGTGCGCGCGATGGAAATCCTGGTGGGTGAGCGACGGATCAATGGCGAGATCCGCGAACGGCAGGAAGCCCGGACGGTTTATACCGCCGCCCGGGATGCGGGGCGCAAAGCCAGCCTGGTAGCGCAGCAGCGGCCTAACCTGTTCAGCAACCGCATTGCCAACCTGGCTCCCGGCGAAACGGTCACCGTGCGCCTCGAGTTCGTGCAGCCGGTGAGCTACAGCGAGGGCGTGTTCAGTCTGCGCCTGCCCATGACCCTGACCCGGCGCTATATTCCTGGGCGGGCCCTGGGCGGGACCGGTGATGCAGGCGCTCCGCAGCCAATACCCTGGTATCTGGCCCAGGTTTCGGCCACTGATGAAGTGCCGGATGCGCCGTTGCTGGCAAGCTGGCTGCATTCCCGGGCGGGCTCCGATGCAGCACCTCTCAATCCTTTGACCATTGCCGTGCGACTTGACGCCGGGCTGCCACTGGCCCGTGTCGACAGCCCCTACCACCAGATGCGTCTGCGCCGCGAGGGAAGTCTCTACCACCTGGAGCTGGCCAGGGGGCCAAGCGAGATGGACCGGGATTTTGTTCTCAACTGGGAGCCGGCCACCGGTAGCCAGCCGCAGGCGGCGCTGTTCACGGAGCAGGTCGCAGGCGAACACTATGGATTGCTGCTGGTGATGCCGCCCTCACCGGTGCAGCATGACAGTGGCATCCGCACGCGGGAGCTGGTCTTTGTCGTCGATACCTCCGGTTCCATGGGCGGTGTTCCCATCCAGCAGCTGCGACAGAGCCTGGTGGCTGCGCTGGATGGGCTGCGGCCGGGAGATCGCTTCAATATCATCGCCTTCGATCACGGTTACCGGACGCTGTTTTCCGACCCCAGACCCGCAAATCGACACGCCCTGCAACAGGCGCGGGTGTTTATCGGCGGGTTGCGCGCGGCGGGCGGTACCGAGATGCTGCCACCCCTGCAGCGTGCCCTCGCGCAGCCGGCGAGAGGCGACAGCGGCGGCCGCTTGCGCCAGGTCGTGTTCATGACCGACGGTGCCGTGGGCAATGAACACGCCATTCTGGATACCATTGCCGCGGAGCTTGGGGACAGCCGCCTGTTTACCGTAGGCATCGGCTCGGCGCCGAACAGCTGGTTCCTGCGCAAGGCGGCCCTGCTGGGCCGGGGCCAGCATCTGCACATCGGCGATGAGGCTGAAGTCGGCGCCCGGGTCGGGTCTTTGCTGGACTACCTGTCGGCGCCGCTGCTGACCGGGATCACGGTCGACTGGCCGCAGGCGGTGATCGATACAGGTGGTCCGGTTCCCGACCTGTACGCAGGTGCGCCTCTGTTGCGTCTGGTGCGCTTCAATATGCCGCCGCAGTCTGGTGTGATCAGAGTGTCGGGAGAGCTCCAGGGGCAGTCCTGGCAACAGGCTGTGGACCTGGACAGCGTTGCGGGCAGTGCGCCCGGGGTAGCCAGTTTGTGGGCGCGTGAGCGAATCGAACAGATCCTTGACCAGCGCTATCAGGGTGTGAACGGGGATAGCGTGCGTGCTGAGGTACTTGAACTGGCCCTGGAGCACCAGCTGCTCAGCCCCTACACCAGTTTCATCGCGGTTGAACAGCAGCATTCGCGTCCGCCCGGCTTGCCGCTGCAGGTTGCTGCCGTGCCCGGGACGCGGCCGCGCGGGCAGGCCCAGCAGGTGTTTGGTTACCCGCAGACAGCGACCACTGCTGCCGCAAGGCTGTTCCTGGGCTGTCTGGCGTTGTTCATCGCCCTGTTGTTCTGGGTCATGCGCGGGCCGGAGGTGGACCATGTTCCAGACAGGCACGGCTAGGCCGGCACGTCGCATCGCATTGTCAGGGCTGTTGCTGCTGGCGGCCTGGCAGCTCGGGGAAGCGGGCTGGATCCATGCCAAGGCGATAGTGGCCCAGCAGCTGCTTGCCCGCGCCTGGCTTGAATCCGTTGCCACCGGTGCGGCGCGCAAGCCCTGGCCCTGGGCGGATACCTGGCCTGTTGCCCGCCTGCGGGTGCCGGCACTGGGGCAGGACCAGGTTGTGTTGGCGGGTACCAGTGGCCAGGCGCTTGCCTTCGGGCCGGGAATGCACGAGGCCTTCGCCGGAGACCCCGGCAACTGGACGGTGCTGGCGGGGCATCGCGATACCCATTTCAGCTTTCTCGGGATGCTCAAGCCGGGGATGGCGCTGTCCCTGGAGCTGGCCGGTGGTAATTTACGGGAGTACCGGGTGCAAACAGCGCGTGTGGTGGACAGCCGCCGCGAGTTCCTGCAGCCGCCGCACGTGGACAGGCCCCACCTTCTGCTGGTGACCTGTTACCCCTTCGCCAGCACAGCGACCAACGGCCCGCTGCGTTACGTGGTCGTCGCGCGCGCGGTTCAGCCGTCGAGCAGCGTGCCCAGCTGGTCGGCGGGCAGCGGCTGACCGAAGTAGAAGCCCTGGCCGAAAATGTCGCCCTGCCTGCGGATAAAGTCCGCCTGGGCTGCGCTTTCGATGCCCTTCGCGACCACCTTGAGCCCCAGGGCACGACCCATGGCGATGACGGTGTTGGTGATGTTCGTCCGCTCCTCGTCTTCGGGGATGTGATGCATGAACGCGGGGTCTATCTTGAGTGTCCGGACCGGTAGGCGGCGCAGGAATTCCAGCGCCGCGAAGCCCGCGCCGAAGTCATCCACGGCGATGTCGACGCCCAGGGCGATAATGGCGTGCAGGCGCTCCATGGCATCAGGGCGACTGCTCAGCAATGCAATCTCCTTGATCTCGATCTGCAGCATGCAGGGTTGCAACTGGAACTCTGTCAGTGCCGCAGCCAGAACCCGGGGGAAGTCGCCGCCATTGAGCGAGTGTATGCTCAGGTTGACGCTAACCTGACCGGGTGTCAGGCCTTCGTCCAGCCATTGGCGCAGCTGTTTACAGGCGGCCCGCAGGGACCAGGCGTCCAGGCGCCGGGCCAGGCCCGCCTGCTCGGCGAGGGAGACAAACCGGCTGGGAGGGACACTGCTGGAATCCGGGCTGGTCCAGCGGGCCAGCGCCTCGAAGCCCACTGCCTTGCCGCTAATGAAGTCGACCTGGGGGTGGTAGACCTGGGTCAGGGAGTCATTGTCGAGGGCCACGCGCAATGCATCCACCATCGCCATGTGCTCGGTGGCCGCCTGGGTCATGTCAGCGGTGTAAAAGCGCCAGTCGTTGCGACCCCCCTGTTTCGCCCGGTACATCGCCGTGTCGGCAAAAGCCAGCAGCATGTCGGCGGTCTCCGCATCATCCGGGTAGACACTGATCCCGATACTGCAGCTGAGGAGAATCTCCGTGTCCTGAATGTGGAAGGGGCTGCAGATGCCGTCCATCAGCTTGCGGGCTACCGCCGATGCATCGTCGGTGTTCTCCAGCTCATCGAGCACGACGACAAATTCATCGCCACCCATCCTGGCCAGGATGTCGCTGTCCCTGAGGGCAGTCTGCAGGCGGCGGGCCGCCTGCTTGAGAAGTTCGTCACCCGCGGCGTGGCCAAGGGTGTCATTGACGTCCTTGAACCGGTCCAGGTCGATGAACATGATCGCCAGGCGCTTGCGATTGCGCCGGGCGGTGCGGATGCTGCGCTCCAGCAGGTTGTCCAGCATGGATCGATTGGCGAGCCCGGTCAGGGAATCGTAATGGGCGACAGCTTCCATCTGCTGCCGGGCAGCATGGAGTTCAGTGACGTTGCGCACCAGGCAGACCAGCTGGTTGTGGTCGCGTATCGGAACGATCCGGGCCTCGTACCAGGGGGTTTGTTGCCTGATCTGCAGCTGGTATTCCAGGGTGACCAGCTCGCCGGAGGCGGTGGCCTGGGCGACCGCCGCGGTGAATTTTGCAGCAACGTCCGCAGGTAGCACCTCCGTCATGCGCTTTCCGAGAAAGGCTTCGGGCGCCACAAAAAGATCTTCGGGCTGCGAGCCGCGAAAGTCCTCAATCGTACCGTCGCGGTCAATCAGGAAATAGAGGTCCGGCATGGCCTCAAACAGCGCCGCGAGGAACTCTGCCTGGCGGTACTGCTCCTGATGCCGCTCAGGAGGCAATGCTGCTTTCACTGTCGGCCTGGGCAACGGGTGGCGGGGCGCGCATGGGCTGTCCTTTTCGTGGAAGTCTCTGCGCTGACTATAGCGCACTCCCCGGGCAATCGCCGCTCCCCGGTTCATGCGACTTTCCCGGCCGCATTCCTATCGTGTACGCTAACGCGCAAAGCACCGGGGGAGGGGCAAGGTGACGGAGGAGGGGACTTTCGGCCCGCAAGGGCAGTACCAGAACTGTGGGGCGCAAATGGCCGGCCCCTTTTGTCACCACTGTGGGCAGGAGGCCGGGTCGGCAGTCCGTTTCTTCGGTTCCCTGGTGGCGGAGTTTTTCCGTGAGACGATCAGCCTGGACTCGCGGGTCATGCGGACCCTGCTGGCGTTGATCGTGCGCCCCGGTTACCTGACTAACGCCTACCTGCGGGGTCAGCGAAGGCGCTTTGTACCGCCGCTGCGCCTGTTCCTGTTTACCAGCCTCGTTTGCATCTTCACGATCTGGCTGCTCAATGTCACCGGCGAGCGGGGGTTGGTCACAGCCTCGCCCGTGGAGGCCGCAAACGTCGGCGAAATGGACCCGGCGCAGGAGCCCGCGGACAGGATCATTGCGCTTGACGGCAACGATTTGTCGCTGGATTTTCCCTGGTTGTCAGAGGAGGACAACCGCAGGCTGGAGGCGCGGCTGGAGAAGAGCGTCGAAAAGATTCGCAGTGACTCGAATGACTTTGCCAACGACGTGCTGGAGAACATACCGCAAACCACGCTGCTGCTGGTGCCGCTGTTCGCCCTGCTGATGAAGCTGGCCTATCCATTTGCCGGTCGCTACTATGTGGAGCACTTGATTCACACCCTGTACGGCCACGCATTCTTGTTTCTCGCCGTGCTGCTCCTGATCGGGCTCGAGTTCGGCGACACTCGCCTGTCAGCGTCCGCAGCACCTGCCCTGCGCTGGCTGGGGCACCTGCTGGGCTTTTTGGAAGCTCTCCTGTTTTTATGGTTGCCGGCCTATTTTCTCCTGTCATTGCGCGTGGTCTACGGCCAATCCTGGCGCATGACCGTGTGGAAGGGCCTGTGTCTGGGCGTTCTTTATTACCTGCTGTTCCTGGTCGGCCTTGCCGGTTTGCTGCTGGTCAGCATACTTGTGACCTGAGCCGGCTGCTGTGCTACACTTCGCGGCCCTGAATTTACTGGTTCGGGACAACAACGAACCTCAGCCCCCGATCTCTGATTGCAGCTGACTCACGTGGCCTTTAGTAGGGGTCACCACTGATAGAAGGAAAGCGCATGCCCGCGATTACCCTGCCTGACGGCAGCCAGCGTCACTTTGACCAGCCCGTTTCAGTCCACGACGTAGCCGCCGACATCGGCCCGGGCCTTGCAAAGGCCGCCCTCGCCGGCGTGGTGGACGGCCGCGAGGTAGATACTTCCCACATCATCGAGCACGATGCCAGCCTGGCCATCATCACCGAGCGTGACGAGGCCGGCCTGGAGATCATCCGCCACTCCACTGCGCACCTGCTGGCGATGGCGGTGCAGGAGCTGTTCCCGGGCACTCAGGTGACGATCGGCCCGGTGATCGAAGACGGCTTCTATTATGACTTCGCCTCCGGTCACCATTTCACCCCGGAAGATCTGGAGAAAATCGAGCAGCGGATGCAGCAGATCGTCGAGGACGACCTGCCGGTGGAACGCGTGGTCCTGAGCCGCGAGCGCGCCATTGAACTGTTCCGCAATATGGGCGAGCACTACAAGGTGCAGATTATCGAGAGCCTGCCCGAGGGCGAGGAGCTCTCCCTCTACCAGCAGGGTCCCTGGATGGACCTCTGCCGGGGCCCCCACGTGCCCAGCACCGGCAAGCTCAAGGCCTTCAAGCTGACCAAGGTCGCGGGTGCCTACTGGCGCGGCGACTCCAGCAACGAAATGCTGCAGCGCATCTACGGCACCGCGTGGGCGAACAAGAAGCAGCTGCAGGAATACCTCACCCGTATCGAGGAGGCGGAAAAACGCGACCACCGCCGGATCGGCAAGAAGCTGGGGCTGTTCCACACCCAGGAAGAGGCGCCGGGCATGGTGTTCTGGCACCCGGACGGCTGGACCGTCTACCAGACCATCGAGCAGTACATGCGCCAGGCACAGCGTGCCCATGGCTACCAGGAGATTCGCACGCCACAGCTGGTGGACATGTCCCTGTGGGAGCGCTCCGGCCACGCCGACAAGTTCGGCGATGACATGTTCACCCTCAAGTCCGAGGAGCGTCAGTTCGCGGTCAAGCCCATGAATTGCCCCTGCCACGTGCAGGTGTTCAACCAGGGCCTGAAATCCTACCGGGACCTGCCCCTGCGCCTGGCTGAATTCGGCAGCTGCCACCGCAACGAACCCTCGGGCTCCCTGCACGGGATCATGCGGGTGCGCGGCTTTACCCAGGATGACGCCCATATCTTCTGCACGGAAGAACAGATCCAGCCGGAAGTCGCCAGCTTCATCGACTTCCTGCACGCGGTGTACGCGGACTTCGGCTTTACCGAAGTGATCTATCGGCTTTCGACCCGCCCCGCCCAGCGGGTGGGTTCCGAGAGTGACTGGGATCGGGCCGAGAAAGCCCTTGCGGATGCCCTGGATGCCCACGGCCTGCCCTGGCAGGAACTGCCGGGGGAGGGCGCGTTCTACGGTCCGAAAATCGAGTTTTCCCTGAAGGACTGTATTGGCCGGGTCTGGCAGCTCGGTACGATCCAGGTGGACTTTTCCATGCCCGGGCGGCTCGGGGCACAGTATGTGGCCGAAGATGGGTCCCGGCAGGTGCCGGTCATGCTGCACCGGGCCATTCTCGGCTCCTTCGAGCGTTTCATCGGAATCCTGATCGAGCACTACGAGGGTGTGTTCCCGACCTGGCTGGCTCCAAACCAGGCAGTTGTGCTGAATATTACCGATAAACAGGCCGGATACGCCCGTGAAGTTGAAGATTCCTTGAAAAACAAGGGCTTTCGGGTTCATTCGGACTTGAGAAATGAGAAGATCGGCTTTAAAATCCGCGAGCACACAATTCAGAAGGTTCCCTACCTGTTGGTGGTGGGGGACAAAGAAGTGGAAACACAGACTGTGGCCGTGAGGGCCCGTCGTGGCGAGGATCTGGGTTCACTGACCCTGGATGCGCTGGAAGCGCTGCTCGCGGACGATGTGGCGCGTCGCGGCCGTATTGTATTGGAGAATCAGCATTAAGAAAGATATCGGCAAGGGCGCCTCAAAGAAAGCCCTGATCAATGACCAGATTACGTCGGACCCGGTGCGCCTGATTGGCGCCGATGGTGAACAGGTAGGCATTGTGTCTTTGCGAGAGGCACTGGCGGCGGCAGAGGCGGCCACCATGGATCTCGTTTTGATTGCTGATTCAGAACCCCCGGTCTGCAAGGTGATGGACTACGGGAAGCATGTGTTCGAGGCCAAGAAACAGAAAAACCTGCAGAAGAAGAAGCAGAAGCGGACACAAGTCAAGGAAATGAAGTTTCGTCCAGGGACGGAGGAAGGAGACTACCAGGTAAAACTACGCAACCTGGTGCGTTTTCTGGAGCAAGGCGATAAGGCCAAGGTCACGCTGCGGTTTCGCGGTCGTGAAATGGCTCACCAGGAAATCGGCATGGAGCTACTCAAGCGGGTAGAAGCCGATCTGGCCGAATTGGGTTCTGTCGAGCAGTTTCCGAAAATGGAAGGGCGGCAGTTGACCATGGTGATCGCACCCAAGAAGAAGAGCTAGGGCCCGTGAATGCCCTTTTTCTTCACTTTTTATTGATGCCAATGCGGAGTATCTGACGATGCCAAAAGCGAAAATTCACAGCGGGGCCGCCAAGCGGTTCAAGAAAACGGCCGGTGGCTACAAGCGCAAGAGCGCTTACAAGAGCCACATCCTGACCAAGATGACCACCAAGCGCAAGCGTCAACTGCGCGGGACCTCCATGGTCCACGCCAGCGACAAAGTGCATGTAGACCGCATGTTGCGGGCCTGCTAACGGTTATCATCGAGAATTAGGAGAAGACCATGCCTCGCGTAAAACGTGGTGTAACGGCTCACCGCCGTCACAAGAAAATCCTGAAACAGGCCAAGGGTTACTATGGTGCCCGCAGCCGAGTGTTTCGTGTTGCCAAGCAGGCTGTTACCAAGGCGGGCCAGTACGCCTACCGCGACCGCCGTCAGCGCAAGCGCCAGTTCCGGGCGCTGTGGATCACGCGTATCAACGCCCAGTCCCGCGCCAACGGCCTCAGCTATAGCCGCCTGATCAATGGCCTGAAGAAAGCCGATATCGGTCTCGATCGTCGCGTCCTCGCGGACCTGGCGGTGCACGACAAGCCGGCTTTTGCAGCGATTGTGGAGCAAGCGAAGGCCGCACTGGCCTGAGCCCACCCTGGCTGCGCGCAGGCGCAGA
>JBFHFJ010000008.1:0-28330 GCA_041583655.1 Haliea sp.
CGACAAGATGTGCTTTACCGTGTCTTCGGCCGGTGGTCGCCGCGGCGCGCAGATGGGCACTTTCGACATACATCACCCCGATGTCATGGACTTTATCCGCGCCAAACGCGAGGACGGTCGACTGCGGCAGTTCAACCTGAGCCTGCTGATCACCGACGAGTTCATCGAGGCAGTAAAGGCTGACGCGGACTGGTCACTGAGCTTTCCGGTGACAGCGAGGGAGGCGGAGGAGTCGGGCATGGACCTGGCCAGTGATCCACAGGTGCTCTGGCGCCGGTTCCCGGTCACCTGGGGCTATGTCAGCAATGATCGCGGGGAAGTTGCCTGCCGGATCTACAAGACAGTTCCGGCGCGCAGGCTGTGGGACATGATCATGGCATCCACCTATGACTTTGCCGAGCCGGGTTTTATCCTGATCGACCGGGTCAACCAGATGAACAACAACTGGTGGCTGGAAAATATTCGTGCGACGAACCCGTGCGGCGAACAACCCCTCCCCCCTTACGGCAGCTGCCTGCTGGGCTCCATCAATCTCACCCGCCTGGTGCTGGACCCCTTTACCGAAAAGGCCCGCTTCGACTGGGATCGCTATCGCGACGTGGTGGCGGTGTTCACCCGTATGCTGGACAACGTGGTGGAGATCAACGGCCTGCCCCTGGAACAGCAACGGCATGAGATCAGCTACAAACGCCGCCACGGCATGGGCTTCCTCGGTCTCGGTTCGACCATCACCATGCTGGGGATGTCCTATGGCGACGAGGCGTCGGTGCAGTTCACCGAGGAAGTTTCCCGGGAGATGGCCCTGGTGGGTTGGCAGCAGGGCGTAGCGCTGGCCCAGGAGAAGGGTCCGGCGCCGATCATGGAGGACCTGTTCGAGGTCACGCCCGAAATGCTCGCCGCGCGTCCGGAAATGGTGCGGGACGGCATTGTCGCAGGCGACCGCTTGCCTGGTAAGGTCCTGCACGCGCGCTATAGCCGCTACATGCAGCGGGTGGCAGAGGTGGCACCGGAGCTGGTGGAGGAACTGGCGGAAAAGGGATCGCGCTTTACCCACCACTCTTCCATCGCGCCCACCGGCACCATCTCCCTGTCGCTGGCCAACAATGCCAGTAATGGTATCGAGCCCAGCTTCGCCCACCACTACGCGCGCAACGTGATACGCGAAGGCCGCAAGAGCAAGGAAAAAGTCGATGTATTTTCCTTCGAGTTGCTCGCTTACCGCAGCCTGGTGAATCCCCGCGCCATGCCCTTCAGTGAACTTGAAGAGGAAAAGCTGCCCGACTATTTCATCGTTGCCGACAGCGTGACACCCAAGCAACACGTGGACATCCAGGCCGCCGCCCAGACATGGGTGGACTCCTCCATATCCAAGACGGCCAACGTGCCCACGGATTATCCTTTCGAGGAGTTCAAGGACATCTACCTCTACGCCCATGCCAAGGGTCTCAAGGGCTGCACCACATTCCGGTTTAACCCGGAGGCATTCCAGGGTGTGCTGGTGAAGGAACAGGACCTGGAAAACACCGTGTACCAGTTCACGCTCGAGGATGGTTCCGTCGTCGAGCTGAAGGGCAACCAGGAAGTGGAATACGATGGGGAAATGCACACGGCAGCGAATCTGTTCGATGCCCTGAAAGAAGGCTATTACGGCAAGTTCTGAGCCTGGAGAGAATCATGACGGTAAAAATCGGCAGCAAGATTGTCGGCTACAAGGTCCTGCAGCAGGGCGCTACCCCGGAGCCGGTGGCTGGCGAGCGTGACGCAGTGCCTGCCAGCAATGTGGTGCACATGCATGAGTCCTTCCAGCGGCCGGAGAGGCTGGTGGGCTCCACCTACAAGGTAAAAACACCGATGTCCGAGCACGCGCTCTACATCACGGTCAACGACGTCATCCTCAACGAAGGCACCGAGCACGAGTTGCGCCGCCCTTTCGAGGTCTTCATCAATTCCAAGAACATGGAGCACTTCCAGTGGGTCGTGGCCCTCACCCGCCTGATCTCCGCGGTCTTTCGCAAGGGGGGCGACGCCACCTTCCTGGTGGAAGAGCTGAAAGCGGTGTTTGACCCCCGCGGCGGCTATTTCAAGAAGGGCGGCGTGTTCATGCCTTCGATAGTGGCGGAGATCGGCTACGCCATTGAAGACCACATGAAGCATATTGGCCTGATAGAGTCCAAGCTGGACGAGCACCAGCGTAAATTCATTGATGACAAGCGCCGGGAACTCATGGGCGAAACAGGCAGCACGGAGACCACCGGAGCCACTCCCGCAGAGGGGGATGATTCGCCCTTTCCCCCGGGTGCCACGCTCTGCTACAAATGCAACACGCGCGCCGTGGTTCTGCTGGATGGCTGCATGACCTGCCTGAACTGCGCGGACTCAAAATGCGGGTAAACACTTGCTGAAATCCGCAGACAAGCTGGACGGCTATGTCCTCGACAATATGGAGGGGGCGGTCGACCAGGCGGCTTTCCTGGCAAGGACAGACACGCCTGTCGCCATTATTGGCGCACGCGGCACCGGCAAAATGTATATCGCCCGTATTCTCCATGCCCAGGCCGGCGGGGTAGGCGGCAACCTGGTTGCCATTGACTGCCGTGAGTTCCGCAGCCGTGAACAGGCCAACCGCCGCATCCGCCAGGCGCTGCTGGCCGGAGCCGGCAAAACCCTGGTATTCAAGTCACCGCATCTGCTGGGCGCAGAAGCCTAGTCGACGCTGGCGCGGCAAATGGCGACCCGACTGCTCGCTGACGCGGACACACCGACCTACCTGCCTGCGGTCCGCTTCATCGGGCTGTTTCCCGACAGCCTGCAGCGGCTGGTCGCCGAGGGAGTGCTGCAGCGAAAACTGGCGAGCGTATTCGCGGCCTATCCGATATGGGTGCCGCCGATGCGCCACCGCCAGCAGGCCATCCTTCGCTGGGCCCGGAAAATCCTCTCCCAGGAATGCGTCAGCCGCAGTATTGAGGTCAAGGGTTTTACGCCGGATGCCGAGCAGGCCATGCGGCGGCACCCCTGGCATGGCAATATCAGCGAAATTCGCCAACGGGTGGCGCGCGCCCTTGAGCAGAAGCCCGATTCCGAGTGGATCACCGCCGTGGATCTCAAGCTCTTCCTGGGCGACCAGGTGGCCAGCGGCAGCCTGGAGTTGCCCCTGCGGGGCTCTCCCGGCTACCCGTGCGCCAGCGACGCCTATAATCCCAGTGCCTGGGAAGAGTTGTCGCAGGTACTGGCGGAAAGGGTCAACCAGCTATTGGCGGAACGCGAGCCACTGCCACTGGGCACCTGGCTGGATGACGAAATCGTGCTCGCGACACTGGCCCGGTACCATGGGCGGCACGGTCCCGGTGCCGCGTTCCTGCACACCAGCCGGCGCAATATCGCCCGCTGGGTGCCTGCCATCGAGTCTCGCCAGGCGCAGCGCGATGGCTGCGCCTTGTGGCAGGATCCGGCGCGGCTGGTCGCCGACTGGATCCGCGGACTCGGCAGCGGGGGCGACAGCCCCCTGCTCGCGGGTCAGAACCTGTTGCTTGCGCTGCTGGAGGCCCATTCCGATGGTGCCACGGTGGATCTGCGGGCGCAGTTGCTGGGGGTATCCCGGCCCACCTATGGCAAGCGCCTGCAGGAGTGGCGGGCCGCTGCACTCCCCACCGGTCTGGCAGCAAGCAATGGCTGAGAACATGCGCGACACACCTGTCCCCGAACAACTGGCCGCGGAGTATCGCGGGCTGCTGCAGGAGGTGGATCTGGATCCGCTTGGGTTTTCGGCCCGCCTCAACCTGTTGCTGGATCTGGCAGCCATTGTCCCCTCCCGCATTGAAGGGCGTGTCCTGGGAGTGCTGGCGATCAACCCGGAATGGAAGGAAGCGGAAGTCAGGCGCTGGCTGCAGCGAGACGAGCTGCCTCCGCGCCGGCATCTGCAGGCGCTGGTGCGGCTGCTCGTCGCCCGGCTCGGATCGGGGCATGATCCACAGCGCTGGGAGGCCTTTCTGGTCTACGGTTCACCCATCGTGGCGTCGCCGGTGGAGCATTTGCTGTATAGGGAGGATCCGGGGCGGCGGGACATTGCTGCCCGGATTTTTGCCCGGCTCACTGAGCGGTACGCAATTCCCCCCTCCAGCTACGATGCCGATGTGGTTTTCCAGCGCTGCCTGCAGTTGATGCAACAGTTCAACATTTACGAGTGGCAGGACTTCCAGGCGGGGCATATGGAGCCATTTCGCAGCGTGATGTTCCCCACAGAGCCCTGATCCGTTGCGCTTGGCGCTGCGGGCACAAGTCGGGAAAATGACAAATAGTGCTTGCAGAGCCTGCGTTACAACCAAAATACTGTCCGTCGCGGCAAGATATGAGGATGACAATGAGCGAGCAAACAGAACTCCAGGACATCACGGGTATTCGCGTCGCCATCGTCGACGATGCGAAGACGATCCGCATGATGATGTCGCACACCCTGAAACAGATGGGGTGTCAGGTTGAGACCGCGGAGGATGGCTACCGTGGGCTGGCCCTGCTGCGGCGGTTCCGCCCGGATATCGTTTTCCTCGACATCAGCATGCCGGAACTGGATGGCTACCAGACCTGCAGCCTGATTCGCCATGGAGAGGACACCCGGGACCTGCCGGTGGTGCTGCTCTCCTCATCGGACGGCGTTTTCGATATCGCCCGCGGACAGGCCCGCGGCGCTACCGCCCATGTCAGCAAAATTCCTCCGGACCCGGTCCTGCGCCAGCTGATTTATGAAAATACGCGGGCGAGTGAGGTGGCGTAGATGACCGCCGCCCATGCTGCGCTGACTTCCCTGCAGGCGCGCTACGCCAACGGTGCGTCGGCCCTGCCTTTGGCGGCGCCCGATCCGGAATACTGGCGGGGAGCGCTGCTGGCTATCGCCGGTATCCCGCTGCTGGTCGCGGCGGGTGATATCGAGGCTGTTATTGCCGTGCCCCCGCTGACGCAGATTCCGGGTACCCGCAGCTGGGTGCTGGGCATTGCCAGCCACCAGGGCGGGCTGTTGCCTGTTTACTGCGGTGATGGCCTGTTCGGGCAGCGCCTGCCGCCCGGGCGACGACGGGAATACTGCCTGGTGATCAACCGGCCGGGCTGCCATGTCGGCATTACCTTGAGCCGGGTGGAGGGCAATATCAAACTGCTGGCGCACCAGTACGACCCCGACGCCCCCATGGAAGGGCCCCTTGCGGCCTGCTGCACTGGCGGATTCTGGCAGGGAGAGCGCTTCCTGGGGCTATTTGATATCGGCCGGCTGGTAACGGACGGCGCTCTCTCAGATACGGCTGCAGGGCCGGATGCCACTGCCGAGGATCACGCACATGAGTAAGACCACTCCCTCCCTACCCCTGGCTGCGGGACTTGCCGCGCTCACCCTTGGGCTTCTCGCCTGCCTGGTCGTCCTGGGCATCGCGCTGGGCAATGTTGGCGGTGACTCCGGCGCGCGCGGCTTGCTGCTGTTCGTGACCGCGGTGCTGTGCCTGTTGCTGGCAGTCGCCGCCGTGCTGCTCTGGCAGGCCAGGGCCGGCGGCGGCCCGGCTGCCTTCGCCGGCATCACGGCAGCCCTTGAGCGGTTGGCCGATGGCGATCTCACCGCCTCTGCCAGCTGCGATTCAGCGGCGGGCGCTGCCCTTGCCGCGCAATTGAATGCCGCGCTCGAACAGCAGAGAGAGCTGGTGGCCAGTATTCGCAGTCCTTTCGAGGGGCTGGTGAGCGAGTTGCACAAACTCGGCCGGCACAGCAGCAATGGCGCGGAGCTCGGTGCCGCGCTCGCTCGCCAGGTGCAGGAGGCCGGGGCTTCACTGGAGCAGGACCTGCATGCTGTCGAGGATGTCGCCGCGGTCAGCCAGCAGGCGCGGGAGGCCATGAATCAACACCGCCAGCTGGTGAGTCGGGGCCAGGCCCTGGCCGCAGACATGTCCCGGGCTTCCACGGACGTGCGCGAATCAATCCAGGAGACCTCTAAATCCGCCAAGCGGCAGGGCGAGCTGATCCAGTCCGTGACCACGGCGGCGGAGTACATCCAGTCCCTCAACACCAAGATTTCAGTGGTCGCCATCAATACCCGTATTGAGGCCGAGCGCGCGGGCGAGCACGGCCGGCCGTTCCTGGGGATCGCTGAGGCAATCGGTGACCTGCTGCGGGAGGCGGAGGAAGAAGGGCGCAAGATCACCACCGAAGTCCGCCTGCTGCAAAATCTGTCGGCGGAAAACCTCAACAGCCTGGAACATACCGTGGGCGCTGTGGTGACGATCCTGGATTTTGCGGAGCGCATCGATGGCTCGCTGGAAGACATCAACCGGGGCGCCGGCAGGATGCTGGATGTTGTCGACTCCATGGGCTCTACAACCTCCCGGTCTGTGGACGCCGTGCGCAAGCTCAACGCGGTACTTAACAGTATTCGGGAGCAAAACCATGGCCTGGGCGAGAACGCCGCGTCACTCCAGCAGGGGGTCGTGGCCCTGCAGCAATCCCTGTCTACCCTGGGCAAGAACCTGGCGCGTTTGCGGATAGACCAGCGTGGTGGTGCAGTCAATGGTGCGCCCGGTTTCCCGGCCAATGGCTGAGCAGATGGATAACCGGCGAAGCGCCAGAGCCGTCGACATCATCGGCTTGCGCAGCCTGTTGCCGCCCCTGCTGGCCTCAATCGACCAGGTGGAGGCCGCTCTGGTCGAGTACAGCCGGGACACGTCGCGCAAGCAACCATTGCTGGAATGCCTGTGGGAAGTGCACCACATCACCGCGGCTCTTGCCGCAATCCGCCTGCACAAGGCTGAGATGCTGGCGCTGGAAATGGAGCGCGGGTTCCTTCGCCTGTTGCGCGAACAGGTGGTCGCCGAGCGGCGCAATCTCACGATGGGCGGGTTGATGCGTGCCATCAAGACCCTGCCAGCCTACCTGGACCATGTCCAGCGGGTCCGCATGGACAGCGGCCGGGGCCTGGAGCCCTGCGTCAACAATCTCCGGCGCTGGGAGGGCGAGCGCATCCGTCCACCCGCACTGTTCTTCTACATGCCGCTGGCGGAGGGTTGCGGAATCAGCAGGGGTGCGCCAGAGCCGGTGTCGGAAACCATTCGGCGCAGCTCGGACGTGCTGCTGGCGCCTTACCTGCAGGGTGCGAAGTCCGCCCTGGGGCCGCAGAACAACGTGGAAAACGTCCGCACCGTGGCGCGTATTGCCCACAAAATGCACGGGCTGTTCCGCGGTACGGTGCAGGAACGATTCTGGTTGCTTCTGGTGGGCCTGTGCGAGGCCATTGCCGGCAGACTGGTGGAACCCGATGAATGTATCGCCCAGATCTTCAAGGCAGGCACATTCATGATCAAGTACGCGCGCGAGCACGGCAGCGCCGCGGATCCGGCCATGGACTACGACAGCTACCTGCAGCAGCTGCTCTACTATATGGCGTCCTGCAGGGCCCGCCCCCTGTATGTTGGGCACATCTGGCAGGTTTTTGGCATTGACGAAAACACCCTGCAGGAAGCCGGGCGGGGCCTCATTCACAATGACGCCCTGATCGCCGCGCTGGAAGGCGCGCGCACAATGCTGGACGGGCTGGTGGATCGCCTGCAGGCGGCCGACCTCCTCGCCGCCGTCGAGGGACACTCGGCGCCGCTACCCGACCTCGATTCGGTCATTGAGGATATCCGCCTGCGCCTGATCGCGGCGGATGAAATTGAACACGCGGAGGATATGCAATCCGCCCGCGACCTGTTGCAGCAGGTCTATGCCGGCCGGTTCAGCCAGGATCTCCGGCGCGGGCGACAGGTGGCGGCGACCATTGCCGGGGCCATGGTTGACACCGAAATAGCGCTCGCCGACCGGCTTCGCCACAATGGCTTCATTCCCCCTGAGGTGAAAGCTTTTGACCGTCTTGAGGGCCTTGTGGCCACGACCTGCAAACAGCTGACGCTGATGCAGGACCAGCTGCAGCAGTCCCTGGATACCCAGTCCCTGCAGTCCGCCTGCGAGACGCTGCTGCCAATGAAGGACGCCCTGAGCTTCGCCGGACTGCCCAGGGAGGCAGCTGTCGTGTCCACCTGTCTTCACTGGCTGCAGAACGACCGCGGCAGCGCTGAACTCAGCGCAGACACCCCCGGGCTGCGAGCCTTTGCCGACTCGCTGGTCTGGTTGACCCTGTACCTGGAAAGCCGTTTGCGCGACCCCGTGGAAGATTTCGGGGCAATGCTGGCGGTGGCGGAACAGTGCGCTTCGCGGCTCGCGGCACCCGCTCCCGCAGCGCCGCTGGCGGAACCGGCGCAAGCAGCGGATCAGGCGCCGTCCGCACTCCCGGAAGAGACCCTGTCGGCGGCCTTCCGGGAGGTGTTCCTGGAGGAGTCGGCGGAGATCATCGAACGGCTGCAGGCGCTGCTGCCCGCATGGGAAGCAGAGGCCCGGAAGGATGAACAGCTGCGGGAGATCCGTCGCCACTTCCACACCTTCAAGGGTAACGGTAATGCCGTGGGACTCTACACCCTGGCCGAACTGGGCCGCGATGTGCAGGACATGCTGGACCGGGTGCTGGAAAGCCCGGGGCCGGTTACCGATGAGCTACCCGTCCTGCTGCGCGAGATCGTCACCGCCCTGCCTGAGCTGGTGGCAAGTTGTGGCGGTGCCGGTGACTTCAACATGACGACTGTGCGCAGCCTTCGTGGCCGCTGCGCCGGTCTGCGCTAGAGGCGCGAGGATGGAGGGCAGAGACATGGACTCGACACCGGACGCCATCCTGGCAGAACCCTGGGCCCGCGACCTGGAGGAACAGTGGGGCGAATATGCGTTGCGCTGGCTGCTTGAGCGGCGTACCGATGAACCGGAGGAAAAAATCTTTGCGTTGGCCCGTGATCGGCAGCAGCCGTATGGTGCCGCGCTCACGGACGAGGAGATGCGCCTCGGTTCGCGCCACATGCTGGGCGGCGCGATGGCCGACGACCTCGCAGATTTCATCGAAGAGGAGATCGTCCTCACCTCCGTTGATGACTCCAGGGGAATTTACGGCAGCCAGCAACACGATGCTGACTCCAGGCACGGGGGAGAACGGCAGGAATTCATTGCCGTGCGCCATGAGCGCGGTGCGCCCCGGGATTTGCCGGGCGAGGACCTCGGTCACCTGGAAGGGGTAGACCTGCTCAACCTGGGACCACCGCCCGAAGTCCTCGACCTGGATACGGTCAGCCAGGAAGCCGAGCTGTCCGCGGCCCTCAGCGCGGCGGCCGAAGCTGACTCGCACGCTGAACCTGAAGAAACCCCCGGTGTCGGTGAAACTCCGGTGGTGGCCATGCCCGCCACGGTCGAACCGGATCCGGCAGGTGGGACGCTGGCGCCTGAACCCGAGTTGGAGAGTGAACCGGCGCTGGAGCTGGAACCGGACCTGGAGCCCGAACCCGAGCCGGTACCCGCACCCGCGCCCGCGCACTCACTGGCCGAGGCGGAGCTGCAGCCCCGGGTTGCGCCGCAGCCGGAGCCGGTATCCCTGGAGATCCCGCCGGAAGACCTGTCCTGGTGCGTACCCGGCAATATCACGTTCAACTACAGCACCCGCGGTAGCAGTGAACTGTTCAAGGATTTCCTCGACGCGTTCATCGAGGAAGCAGACACGGAACTGGAAAAGCTGGAGGACGCACTCGGCGCCTGGGAGCGCGACCCCGCCGGGGTGGAAGCACCCAAGACCGTGTCCCGGGTGCTGCATACACTCAAAGGCATTGCCAAGGGTGTGGGCCTGCAGCGCTATGGCACCCTGATCCACAATTTCGAGACACTCCTGGATCGCCTGCCCTGTTCCCCCGGCGAAGAGCAGCAGTTCTTCCGCATCGTCAACGCATGGCTGGATTCGACGGTGCGCGGTTACGATCACATCCAGGCGACCCGCAGTGACGTTGCCAGCGAGCTGCCCACCCGCGCCGACGGACCCGTTCCGGTGGCGCACACCGACACCGCGGATGCGGCAACCATAGCCAGGCAGCAACCACTGGCGGCGACCGAACGCAGCAAGGACAGGCAGCTCGCCGACGAAGGCGCCCAGGCGCTTGGCGCCCAGCAGACCATTCGCATCAGCCCCGATGCCCTGGACTACCTGCTCAACCTTGGCAACGAAGTGCAGAAACTCGGCGTGCGTGCCTCGCAGAGCACTCTGCAAAGCAAACGCGCCACCGGGGAGCTCCTCGGCCGGCTGGGTTCCCTGCGCACGCATATCGGCAGAATTTCCGACCGGGCGCTGCTCAGCGTCACGGCCCATGGCGGCCCGCCCAGCAGCGATCTAGACGCGCTGGAGATGGACCAATACTCTGATATTCACGAAGCAGCCAGCATCCTGCGGGAAGCAGTCGATGACCTCGATGAGCTGGCCCGCCTCGCGAGCCGCCACACCTCCGCTGCGGAAGCGCTGCTGAAACAGCAGGCAGGGGTAGTCGGTAGTCTCGGTTCATCAATCCGCGCCGCGCGGGTGGTCCCGGTCTCCCGGTTAATGCCGGGCCTGCGACGTATCGTCCGCACCGTCAGTGCCGAGCTGGGCAAGGCCGTCATGTTCCGGGTCCTGAGCGAGGCCGGCAAGCTGGACCGCGACAGCCATGCCTGCTGCCAGATCATTCTGGAGCATATGGTTCGCAACGCGCTCGATCACGGCATCGAGTCCCCCGGGGACCGCGTGGCCGCCGGCAAGCCGGACACGGGGTTGATCAGTATTGACGTCCGCAAGCAGGGGGCCGACTACATAGTCTCGCTCAGTGATGACGGCCGCGGTATTGACCCCCAACGCATGCGCGATCAGGCGCGCAAAAAAGGGCTGGACCTTGACCCTGACAGCCTCACTGACCGGGAAGCGCAGCGCCTGATATTCCACCGAGGCTTCTCCACCGCGGCGGCGATCAGCGAGATTTCCGGGCGCGGTGTGGGAATGGATATCGTGCTTGGTGAACTGCAGCGGATTGGTGGTGATATCGAGATAGAGTCCCAGCCGGGCCGGGGTACCACCTTCCGGATACGCATTCCGTCCAACATCAGCGTCAATGGCGCCCTTCTGGTCACGGTGGGTGATACGGCCTACGCCATTCCCTTCGACGGCCTGGTCGGCGTGGAGCATGTGCCGGTCGCGGAGTTCCTCGACGCGGTGGAGCAGCGGGCTCACCTGCCGTTATTGGGCAGGCGCTGCGAGCCTTCCTACCTGGCGTCCCTGTGCTCGGGCAGCCCTCTGCCCGACCGCGACCACTGGGGCGCGACCGTACCGGTAATCATCGCCGGCAGTGAGCAGAACTACATGGCTATCGCCGTCGACCGGGTTGAGCAGGCACTGGAGCTGGTGATTCGCTCCCTGGGCAGCCAGTTTGCGGGCCTGCCCTGGGTTGCCGGCGGCACCACCAGTGCCGACGGTCGCGCAATTGTAGCCCTGAACCTCAATCTTCTGGTGAACAGCCAGCCGGAACAGGGGCTGCCATCCCTGGCCCTGGAACCCGTTGCCGATGTCAATCTGCTGGTGATGGTGGTCGATGACTCCCGCACCCAGCGCATGGTTGCCACCAGCCAGCTGCAGGGACTTGGCCTGGAAACGGTCACCGCGGAAAACGGCCTCGCGGCGATGGAACTGCTGGCCAGCTCCCACCGCCTGCCGGATGTCATCCTGCTCGATATCGAGATGCCGGTGAAGGATGGCATCCAGACCCTGCGGGAAATCCGTCGCTCGGAGCGGTTGCAGTCCATACCGGTGATCATGGTCACTTCCCGCACCGGACCCAAGCATCGCGCCCTGGCGGAACAGGCCGGCTGCAGCGGGTATATGGGCAAACCCTTCAATTTCCCCATGCTGGTGGAGCAGATCGCCCAGCTCACCGGCCATACATTGCAGGTGCCCTGAGGTGGATGCGGCCGCCGGGCAAGCGCTGCACTGTGTGCTGCTGCCCTGCCGTTCCGGGGAAACCTGGGTGGTACCGTTGAACAGCATCGCCGAGGTGCTGGCAGCTGGAGAGCTACACGCCGGCCGTCTGGCGTGGCGCGGTTGCGAGCTGCCTGTGTACCCTCCGGTGGAGCCAGGCTCTGGGCACCTCCGCGGTATTTTCGCAGTCATCCGGGGTCTGCAGGCATTGGCTGGCGGTCACTGGGCGGTGAGTCTGCGTGACCACGGTCTGGCGTACAGGGTGCTGACAGCGGCCGATTTCGCCGAGCCGACCGCCGGGGATCACGGCGGGGCTGCGGTCACCCTGGCGGCCTTCCGGCTGGGGGGAGACAGCTGTGTGGTGCCGGACCTGGGCGCCCTGCAAACAACCCTGGCCGCCGAATCCGCGCATGGCCCATGTAAAAATTTGTCCAAATGGCGGCATATTCGCGTGGGAGACCCGGAATAAATGTAAAAAAATGGTCGCATCCCGGGCTGCCAGTGAAATTCCCTCCGCAAAGCGCTTGTTTGCCGATTGTCGTGCGAAGGACGCTGCCCTTTACTGAGTCCACTGTCGAGCAGACAGGCCACGGATGTCAGGTTAACAAGGGGGCTAGTATGCTGACCATTACTCCTACCGCTGCACTGGGACACAGCCAGAGCGAGGATCTGGAAGTCTTCGCGGTTATCGACGGGCGCAAGGTTTTTCTGCCCGAGGATGCACGCTACGTGATGCAGGATCGTCGCGGGCTGTGGTTCTACAGTAAACGCAAGCCGCGCCTCTCCGAGGGAGACTGGACGCCAAACAAGACCAGCATTGCCTGTGTCACCGACCGGGGTTGTGTACGGGCCCTGAAAACCGAGCCCGCCGCCACCTGGCTGGAGACCTGCCAGCGCACCATACGCATGGTTGCCCGCGACGGCCAGCGCCGCCCGGCGGATGACGCCCCCTGACAGCCTAGGACCAGGAGCCTGGCGCGGCGTCGCCGGGCTTCTCCGCGGCAGGGTCGGCACCGATTTCAAGCCGGTCCGTATCGATGTCGAGGTGCAACGGCTCCAGTGATGGCATGCTCTTGCTGGTTGCTGTCGACAGCTGCTGGAAACGGTCGACCTTGCCGGCAAGGCCCTGCTTGCCACTGAGGCTGGTAACCGTGCTGTTGTAGTGATTGGCCGCCGCCTGCAGGCTGTTGCCCAGGCGCTGCAGACGCTCTGCCACGGTACAGACCTGGTTGTAGAGGTCGCCGGCGCTGCGGCTGATTTCCTGTGCCTCCCGATTCCCCCTCTCCACTATCCACAGGTTGGCGACGGTGCGCAGCACGGGCATCAGGGTCGTGTGGGACACCAGGACCACGCCGCGCTGGTACCCGTAGTTGAACAGGTCGCGGTTGTGCCTCATGGCCTCGATCCACGCGGGCTCCACGGGCATGAACATGAGCACGAAATCGGGACTGCCGAGCCCCGGCAGGTTGGCGTAGCCCTTGCCGGCCAGATCGTCCAGATGCTGGCGCACGGCGCGGGCGTGGGCGTCGAGCAGCGCCAGGCGCTGGTCTTCCGATTCCGCTTCGACTGAGCGCTCGTAGTCCACCAGCGACACCTTGCTGTCAATCACCAGGTGGCGATTGTCGGGGAGCTTGATCAGCACATCCGGCAGTCTGCGCCTGCCCTGCTCGTCGCGCATTGCCGCCTGGGTTTCGTAATGCTCCCCCGCCACCAGCCCGGCCAGTTGCAGGGTCCGTTCCAGCTGTGCCTCGCCCCAGTTGCCGGTGGTTTTCTTGTCTCCCTTGAGGGCGCTGGCCAGGTTGCTGGCCTGGGAAGTCATCTGCAGGCCCACATCCAGCACCTTGCGCAACTCCCCCTCCAGCAGGGCATGCCCCTTGAGGGATTCGGAGTGAACCTGGTCGATGCGCTGCTGGAAACTGGTAATCTGCTCGCGGAAAGGCTGCAACAGGTCGCTGAGCGTCGCCCGGCTGTTGTCGTTGAACTGCCTGCCCCGCGCCTCGAAAATGCGGTTGGCCAGGTGCTCGAATTCCAGCTTCAGCTGTTCCCGGCTTTCCTTGAGCAGCTGCAGTTGGGCCTTGTGCAGACGCTCCTGTTCCCGCTGCCGGGCCAGCAGGCGGTCGTACTCGCTGCGCAAGGCCTGGTGCCGATTGCCGAGCTGCGCCAGACGCTGGGCCTGTTCGCCGTTCTGCCGCTGCAGCTGGCGCAGCCGGATGATGAGTGCGGTGGCGGCGCCGATTGCGAGTCCGACAATCAGCGCGGCCGTGGGCAGTACCCAGGCCTGGTCTAGCGCTGGAAAAGAGAGTGCTGGCATGCGGTCTCCTGTGCCTCGCTGCCAGTGTAGCGCATTGCCCGGGTCAGCCGCTCAGCGACTGACCACCAGCTGGGAGATATCAGCCACCTGCAGGAACAGCTGCCGCAGGCCATGGAGCAGGTTGAGGCGATTGCTGCGCAGGGTTTCGTCCTCGGTATTCACCATGACCTGGTCGAAGAATGCGTCGACGGGAACCTGCAGCGCGGCCAGGCAGCTCAGCGCTTCGGTATAGGCGCCGCGCTCCAGGTGCTCGCTGCTGACCTTTTCCAGATCGGCCATGCGCTCCGCCAGGGCCTGTTCCGCGGGATCGACAAGGCGCTCCCGGTCGACCCGGCCAAAGTCAAAACCCGGGTCCAGCTTGTCCAGGATGTTGCCCACCCGCTTGTTTGCCGCCGCCAGCGCGCTGGCCTCGGGCAGCTTGCTGAATGCGTGCACCGCATACACCCGCCGCTGGATGTCCAGGGGCCGGCTCGGGCTGTTGGCGCTCACTGCGCGGAACACCTCGACCGGTATCGACTCTTCCTCGAACCAGGCGCGGAACCGCTCAAGCATGTAGTCGAGTACCTGTTCCCCGGTGCCGGTGGCCAGTGTCCCGGGCGCGTAGCCGGCGACGGCGAGGGCGAGGCAGTCGCGCAGGTCCAGGTCCAGGGATTTTTCCACCAGAATACGCAGCACTGCCAGCGAAGCGCGCCGCAGGGCAAACGGGTCCCGGGAGCCGGTGGGCGGCTGGCCGATGCCAAAAATCCCCACGAGGGTGTCCAGCCGGTCGGCCAGGCCCACGGCGGCGGCGGTCAGTCCCTCGGGCAGGCGATCGCCGGCGAAGCGCGGCCAGTACTGCTGCTCCATGGCGTCCGCCACGCTCTCCGGCTCCCCGTCGTGGCGAGCGTAGTAAGCGCCCGCTATCCCCTGCATGTCAGCAAACTCGAGAACCATCTCCGTACCGAGGTCTGCCTTGCAGAGCAGGCCGGCACGCTGCGCTGCATCAACCTCACTGCCCAGCATCCCCGCCAGGCGCCCCGCCAGAGCGGAAATTCGCCGCGACTTGTCATAGATGGTGCCCAGTTGCTGCTGGAAAACGATATTGCGCAGGCCATCGACCCGGCTGTGCAGGGGTCGTTTCTTGTCAGTTTCAAAAAAGAATGCGGCATCGCTCAGGCGCGGGCGAATGACCCGCTCGTTACCGCGGATGACCTGGACCGGATCCCTGCTCTCGATGTTGCAGACGGTAATGAAGTGGGGCAGCAGCTTGCCCTCCCCGTCCACCAGGTGGAAATATTTCTGGTGTTCCTTCATCGAGGATACCAGGGCCTCCGCGGGCACAGCCAGGAAGCGCTCCTCGAAATTGCCGGTCAGGGCGACCGGCCACTCGACGAGGCCAGTCACCTCGTCCAGCAGTTCCGGATCGATGACGGCCGTGGCCTGGAGGGCGCTCGCCTCCACCTCGACCTGCTCCCGAATCATGGCCTGGCGCTCTTCGAAGCTGGCGATGACGCGTGCTTCGGCAAGCAGGCCCGGATAGTCCTCGGGACGCTGCAGGGTGATGTCCCTGGCACTGTGGAAGCGGTGGCCGCGGGTGACGTTGCCAGTGGGCAGGCCGAGGATCTCGCCGTGGTTGCAGTCTGTGCCAAGCATGGCGACCACCCAGTGAACCGGGCGCACAAACTCCACCCGGGACGCGCCCCAGCGCATCCGTTTGGCCATCGGCAGGTCGCGGATGCTGTCGTGGATGATGTCGTTCAGGCAGTCCCGTGCACTGGCGCCGCGCAGGGTATTGCGCACGCAAAGACGAGGCCCCTTGGGCGTGTCCACAATGGACAGTGAGTCGGGCTCGAGGCCTTGCTTGCGGGCAAAGCCGAGGGCCGCCGGCGTCCACGCGCCGCTGTCATCCCTGGCCTTGTCGGCGGGCGGACCCTGCACCTCCTGCTCCCGATCAGGAGCCCGCAGGGTTACCTCCTGGACCAGCACCGCGAGCCGACGGGGAGAGGCGAACCACTCCACGTTGCCGTGGTCCAGCTGCCGCTGCCTGAGGCCGGCGACAATGCCGTCGCGAAACGCGAGGCCGAGAGTCTTCAGGGAGCGGGGCGGGAGCTCTTCGGTGCCCAGTTCAACCAGCAGGGTTTCCGTATTGCTCATGCGCTAGCCTCCCTGCTCACTGCCGCCAGTACTTCATTGCGCAGGCGCTCCTCCGCCATGGGGAAGCCGCGGGCCGCCCGGGCGTCAAAGTAGGCCTGGGCGACGCCCCGCGCCAGAGTGCGGACCCGCAGGATATAGCGCTGGCGTTCGGTGACCGAGATGGCGTGGCGCGCATCCAGCAGATTGAAGGTATGCGACGCTTTCATCACCATTTCATAGGCCGGCAGGGGCAGGTTGAGTTCGATCAGTCGCAGGGCCTCGCGCTCACAGTAGTCAAACTGGCCGAACAGCCAGTCGATGTCCGCTTCCTCGAAGTTGTACTGCGACATTTCCACCTCGTTCTGGTGGTAGACATCGCCGTAGGTGACGATGCCCGAAGGGCCCCGCGCCCACACCAGGTCATAGATGCTGTCCACTGCCTGCAGGTACATTGCGATGCGCTCCAGGCCATAGGTAATCTCGCCGGTTACCGGGTAGCACTCCAGGCCTCCGGCCTGCTGGAAGTAGGTGAACTGGGTCACTTCCATGCCGTTCAGCCAGACTTCCCAGCCAAGCCCCCAGGCACCGAGGGTGGGCGACTCCCAATTGTCTTCGACGAAGCGAATGTCGTGCACGGCGCTGTCGATACCCAGTGCCTGCAGGGATTGCAGGTACAGATCCTGGAATTCTGCAGGAGACGGCTTCATCACCACCTGGAACTGGTAGTAGTGCTGCAGTCGGTTGGGGTTTTCACCGTAGCGGCCGTCAGTCGGCCGGCGGCTGGGCTGGACATAGGCGGCGTTCCAGCTCTCCGGGCCGATGGCGCGGAGGAAGGTCGCCGGGTGGAAGGTGCCGGCGCCGACCTCCATGTCGAGGGGCTGGAGGACGACGCAGCCCTGCCCTGCCCAGAATTGCTGCAGGGTGAGAATCAGATCCTGGAAGGTCATTGGGGCTGTAGCCACGGTGATTCCTGTTCGCGGTTTGCAAAAAAGCTGGTTAGTATACAGGCACTTTGACGTGCATTGTATGCGCGCACCAGCCTTCCCCGAAACGAAACAGCGGCGCAGTTTGCGCCGGCGACAGGAGTTCCATGTTCTACGGCAAAGTGGTGGCGGGTCTTATCGGCCTGCTGGTAGGCGGCCCCATTGGCCTCGTCCTGGGCGTATTTGTCGGCCACCAGTTCGACCGCGGCCTGCGCCGGACCATGGAGGCCAATTCCCCGGAGAATATCGCCCGCCTCAAGACCCGTTTTTTTGAAACCATCTTCCTGCTGCTGGGGCACATGGCGAAGGCGGACGGGCGCATCTCGCAGCAGGAAATCGACCACACGGAAATGATCATCCGCCAGATGGGCCTGGACGCCGGGCAGCGCCAGAGCGCAATCGCCCTGTTCAAGCAGGGTGCGGCGCCACAGTTCGATGTGCGGACCACGATCTCGGCTTTTCTCGAGCTCTGTGGGCGCCAGCCCCAGCTGCGCCAGACTCTGCTCATGTTCCTGGTGTCGCTGGCGCTGGTCGACCACGGCATCGAGCCCGAAGAGCGCCGGGTGCTGGAAAACATCGCCGGGCTGCTGGGCTTCAACCCCGCGCAGCTTGAGCAGCTGTTGCGCATGGCCCAGGCCCAGGAACAGTTCCATCACCGCGCCGGTGCTGATACCGCCGCCGCCGGGCCGGACCGGCTCAAGGCCGCCTATGCCGCCCTCGGCGTCAGCCCCGACGTGTCCGACCGCGATCTGAAGAAGGCCTACCGCAAGCTGATGAGTGAGAACCACCCTGACAAGCTGATCGCGCGGGGGGTGCCCGAGGATATGCTCAAGGTGGCTACGGAGAAGTCCCAGGAGATTACGGCGGCGTACGAGCTGGTGTCCCGGAGCAGAAAGTAAGACCCGGTTGTCAGCTGCGGTCGTTGTCGGGCGGTGCGATTCCGGGAAGCCGGATGGTGGAGGGAGCCGACTGACGCCTGCTGTGTTCTGCGTCAGTCGGTTGAGCGCGGCGCCAGATGGCGCCGACACTCCCGGGAACAAATTACTGGATGATGATTTCCACGCGCCGGTTCTGCTGTCTGCCAGCGGAGGTGTCGTTCGAGGCAACCGGCTGGCTGGAGGCCAGGCCGGTGGCGACGATACGGCTCGGGGCAATACCGCGAGTCATCAGGGCCATGCGCACAGCATCGGCGCGTGCCTGGGACAGAACCAGGTTAGTGGTATCGCTGCCGGTGCTGTCAGTATGCCCTTCGATCAGCACGGTCTTGTCCTCGTTTTCCTCGAGGTACGCAGCCAGCCGGTCCACAGAGCCCAGTGCGCCCGGCAACAGCTCGGAGCGGCCGGTGGCGAACAGCACGCTGCCCAGCGTCAGCACCATGCCGCGGGAGGTCTGCTTCGCCTGCATGTCGGCGAGCTGCTGCAACGCAGCCTCCTCCTTGCGACGGGCCTCTGCCTCCTTGCTGCGAGCCTCCGCTTCCAGGCGGCGTGCCTCTTCAAGCCTGCTGGCTGCGGTGGAGAGCTCCGCCTCCCTGGCTTCAAGCTGCACGCGATCCTTCACCTTGCTGAGCTCGCTGATCTTGTTGTCCGCTGCGCGGCGCTCGGCTATTGCCCGCGCGGTGGCGAGTTGGCTGCCGGCGATGTAGGTAAGCGACTCGGCCTCTGCCTTGTCACGCGCAGCGAGAGCCGCTTCCAGCGATTTTCCCGCCCGCTCCAGGGGTTCAGCCGCGTACCTGATTACGTTGGGGTCGTTTTTCGCCAGCTCGTAGCTTTGTTCGACTGACAATAATGCCTCGCTGCGCTGGGGCGCTCCCGCGCAACCGGCGAGAAAGACTGACGCGGCAACCGTAGCGCCGAGAAGAAACCTGTAGTGTAGTCTCATTGGATCCGTGCTCCCGTATCGCTACGCTGGTTACTGTTTGGACTGCGCGCGCTCTATCTCGCTGCGCAGGATTCGTATGCTTTGTTCCAGTTCGGCCGCCGCACGGGTTGCCTTGGCGGCATCGGTCTTGGCCCGCGCCAGCTCGGCGTCGGCTTCCGCTTCCGTGGCGAGGCGGCGGGCCTCGTCAAAGTTCTCCGCTTTCAAGGCGGCCTCGGCCCGCTGCAGCTTGGTGCGCGCGCGGTCTGCTTCTACCGCCGCATAGGTCCGCGCTTCCGTGTCTGACAGATTGCGGACCACGGCGCGTGCAGAGGCCATCTCGCCGACGGGCTCGGGTACGCTGCTGCAGGCGGTGAGCAGTACTGCGGCAACAACCACCGCGAGTAGGGAGAGAGGCTTGTCGCCCACTCGGCTATTTGACAAAGCGTTCATTTCAGTGAACTCCTGTGAGTAATGTAGTGTTGCATTCACGCAACGCCTCGCCCGGGGGCGGGCCTCCGAACCGGGTCCCGTACTCCACGAACTCGTGCCGGAACCGTTCGACCGGCCGCGTTTCACGTTACATTCACATTAGTCCGGTCCATGTCTCCCCACAAGGTAAAATTACGCATGCGTTTCGGGATTAGTACGGCTGAATTTGCTGGAATAAATCCAGTATATCCGGAGTTGTTTCGGCGCCGTGGCAAACGCGGCGGGCGCGGTCACGCACGCCTGCCACCGGGGCGCTGGATCAAGGACGTTCTGCCGGAGGCCGGCAGGCTATAGCCGCCAGAACATTGGCGTGAACAGCACCAGCAGGGTAAAGATCTCCAGGCGCCCGAGCAGCATGGCCAGGCACAGCAGGCCCTTGGCGACGTCGCCGATGCCGGCGTAGTTGGCCGCCACCTCTCCCAGCCCCGGGCCGAGGTTGTTGAGGCAGGCGGCTACCGCGGAAAAGGCGGTGGTGAAGTCCAGGCCGGTGCCCAGCAGGGCGAGCATCATGGTCACGAAGATGAACATATAGACCGCAAAGAAGCTCCAGACCGCGCTCACCACGGTCGCCTCGACCCGGTGGCGGCCGATCTTCAGCGGAATCACCGCCTTCGGATGGACCAGCTGCTTGAGTTCGCGGATGCCCTGCTTGGCGATCAGCATCAGGCGAACCGATTTCATCCCGCCGGCAGTGGAACCCACGCAGCCACCCATGAAGGAAAACATGATCAGCATCAGCGGCAGGAAAGTGGGCCAGGCGCTGAAGTCGTGGGTGGCAAAACCGGTGGTGGTGGCGATGGATATGGTCATGAACAGGCCGTGGATCAGGCTGTCTTCGATGGACATGACGTCGCTCAGGATCAGGTAGCTGCAGGTGATGGCAATACCGACCAGCAGCACGCCAAGGAAGAAGCGCGATTCGGAATCCTGCCGGTAGGCACTCAGGCTGCGCCGGCGCCAGGACAGGAAGTGCAGGCCGAAGTTGAGGCCGGAGATCACCATGAACAGGCTGCAGATCAGGAGGACGCTGTTGCTCTCGAAGTAGCCCATGCTGGCATCGTGGGTGGAGAAGCCGCCAATGGCCACGGTGGAAAAAGAGTGGGCCAGCGCGTCGAATCCGCTCATTCCCGCCGCCCGGTAGGCCAGGGCGCAGACCACGGTAAGCGACAGGTAGACAAAAAACAGTGCCTTCGCGGTTTCCGCTATGCGCGGGGTGAGCTTGCGGTCCTTGGTGGGCCCGGGAATTTCTGCACGGTAGAGCTGCATGCCGCCGATGCCGAGCATGGGCAGCACCGCCACCGCGATCACGATAATCCCGATCCCTCCCAGCCACTGCAGGAGCTGCCGGTAGATCAGGATGGAGCGAGGCAGCTCGTCGAGCCCGGTGATGACCGTGGCGCCGGTTGTGGTCAACCCGGAAATGGACTCGAAGATCGCATCCATTGGGCTCAACTGAAGCCCTTCCGTGAGGATGAACGGCAGGGAGCCCGCAATGCCCAGCACGGTCCAGAACAGCGAGGTGACCAGGAACCCGTCGCGAATCCGAAGTTCGTGGCGGACATGCTGTACCGGCAACCAGAGCAGCAGGCCGGCGGCGAAGGTCAGCCCCAGGGCGCTGGAGAAGCTGGTGAGGGTGTGGTCGTCATCCAGCAGGGCGAACCCCATCGGCACCAGCAGGGTGCTGCTGAACAGCATCAGCAGCAGCCCGAGGATTCGCATCGAGATGGTCAGGTGCACGGCAGCGGGGTCAGGAAAAGAAGCCGAAACCGACCGCGAACAATTTCTCCACGGCCGAGATCTTGTTGCGATCGAGGAGGAAGAGCACCACATGGTCGCCGGTTTCCACGACCACGTGCCGGTGCGCGATCAGCACCTCGTCACCGCGCACGATTGCGCCGATGGTAACTCCTTCCGGCAGGCTGATCTCGTCAAGGCGCCGCCCCACCACCCTGGAGGAATAGGTATCGCCGCGGGCGGTGACCTCGATGGCCTCCGCGGCGCCGCGGCGCAGGGAGTGCACATTGCTGATGTCGCCGCGCCGCACGTGGGTCAGCAGGCTGCCGATGGTGATCTGCTGGGGGGATATGGCGATATCGATCTCGTCGCCCACCAGGTCGGCATAGGCCGGGTTGGTAATCAGGGTGATGACCTTTTTCGCGCCCATGCGCTTGGCCAGCATCGACATCATGATGTTGGATTCGTCGTTGTTGGTCAGGGCGCAGAAGACGTCGGTAGCCTCGATGTTCTCGGCGGACAGCAGCTGGGGCTCGGAGGCGCTGCCATGCAGGACTATGGTGTGCTTGAGTGATTCCGACAGGACCCGGCAGCGGGGATAGGACTGCTCGATGACCTTGACCTGGTAGCGCCCCTCGATGCTCTGGGCCAGGGTGGCGCCGATGTTGCCGCCGCCGGCGATCATCACCCGGTGATAGGGCTTGTCGACCTTGCGCAGCTCCGACATCACCTTGCGGATGTCCTTGCGCGCGGCGATGAAGAACACCTCGTCGTCCGCTTCCACCACCGTGTCGCCCTCGGGAATGATGGCGCGATCACGGCGGAAGATGGCGGCGACCCGGGTATCGACCTTGGGCATGTGCTCGCGGATGTCCTGCAGCTCGTGGCCGACGATGGGTCCGCCGTGATAGGCGCGCACCGCCACCAGCTGAATCCGGCCCTCGGCGAAATCCAGAACCTGCAGGGCGCCGGGGTTGGCGATGAGCTCGACGATGGCCTTGGTGACCAGCTGTTCGGGCCCGATGATCACATCCACCGGAACGTTGTCAGGGGTGAACAGACGGTCCTGGTAGGCGAGGTAGTTGGGGGAGCGCACCCGGGAGATCTTGGTCGGCGTGTTGAACAGCGAGTGGGCGATCTGGCAGGCCATCATGTTGATCTCGTCGCTGTTGGTCACCGCGATCAGCATGTCGGCGTCCTCGGCGCCCGCCTGGTACAGGGTGTCGGGATGGGACGCGCCGCCGGTGACGGTGCCGATATCCAGCCGGTCCTGCAGTTCCCGCAGGCGATCAGCATCCGTATCCACGACGGTAATGTCGTTCTGTTCATTGGCGAGGTGTTCGGCAAGGGTGCCTCCGACCTGGCCGGCGCCGAGAATGATGATCTTCATTGCTGGGGTGCTTCCCCTGAGATTTCCTGCACCTTAATGAAAAGACTGGTGGAATGTAAGTGGCGCCTACGGAAATAGTGCGCGCGGGGCCGCTTTCACTGGCGACGCTGCAGCAGACTGAAGAACAGTCCATCCGGGCCGCCAGTTTCCGGGAGCAGTTGCACGCCACAGGCGCGCTGCTCCCCCGGCAGCGGCACCGGTTGCAGCGACGCGTCCTCCGTGGTGGCCAGGAAGCGCTTGATCACGGCGCTGTTTTCCGCCTCCAGCACCGAGCAGGTGACGTACAGCAGCGTGCCCCCTGGCCGCAGCAGTGGCCAGAGGCCCTGTAAAATCAACAGCTGCTGCTTGCCCAGCGCGACGATATCATCCGCGCGACGCAGCAGCTTGATGTCCGGGTGACGGCGGATGACACCGGTGGCTGAACAGGGGGCGTCCACCAGAATGCGGTCGAAGCTCTGCGCCTGCAGCGAAGGCGGCGGGTCTGCGGCATTGCCCTGGAGCACCTCGGCCTGCAGCGACAGCCGCTGCAGATTGTCGCGTACCCGGTCCAGCCGGGAAGCGTCCACGTCCATCGCGGTCAGGGCGATGGCGGGTTCCAGCTCCAGCAGGTGGCAGGCTTTTCCTCCGGGGGCGGCGCAGGCGTCCAGCACCCGCTCGCCGGCGCAGGCCTGCAGCAGGTGCGCCGCCAGTTGCGCGGCCTCGTCCTGCACGCTCACCCCCCCGGCAGCGAAACCCGGCAGGGCCGAAACGTCCACGGATTGCTCCAGGTAGATGGCCTCGGGCGCCAGCTTGCCTGCCGCGGCACCTATCCCGGCTGCGGCCAGCGCCTCCAGGTAGGCGTCCCGGCTGCCGTTGACCCTGAGTACCATCGGCGGCTGGTCGTTGTTCGCGGCCATGATGGCCTCCGCCCGGGATGGCCAGTCCTCTTGCAGGGCGGAGAACAGCCAATCGGGGTGCGCGGCCATGGCGGCGGGGGACAGTTTGCGATGAAGCCCCTCCCGCCCGCGCTGATAGTTGCGCAGCACCGCATTGCACAGACCCTTGGCCCAGACCTTGTTCAGGGCCCGGGTGGCGGCGACCGTGGCGGCGACCGCGGCGTGGTCGGGGATGCGGGTTTCCTCCAGCTGGTACAGGCCCAGCAGCAGCAGCGCTTCAATGTCCCGGTCGCGATTCTTCAGGGGCTTGCCCAGCAGCTGCCGCAATAGTGGCTGTAACCGGGGGTGGAAGCGCAGGGTGCCGTAGCACAGCTGCTGCAGCAGACCTCGGTCCCGCTCGCTGACCGTGTCCAGTGCCGGCGGCAGCAACTGGTTCAGGGAGCCGCCCTCCAGCACCCCGGCGATCGCGAGGGCTGCCGCCGCCCGCGTATCGACGGCCATCAGTGCTTGTCCCGGGGGGCGATGTGCTCAAACCGGGAGCCCGGGGCAAACAGGGCGCCCCGCGCGTTGAGGATGTCTGTTACCGGGAGCGCCCTGGCGCCGGCGAGCTGCAGCTGGCGGATACGCAGGGCGCCCTCGCCGCAGGCGACGACAATGCCATCACGGTCGGCGCTGATGATGGCGCCGGGGTCGGCCCGGCTTCCCGCGGGGGCCCGCTCTGCGCTGGCCTCCAGGATTCTGACCCGCTCTCCCCCGAGGATGCCGAAACATACCGGGAACGGATTGAAGGCGGCGACTGCCCTGGCCAGCTCCGCAGCGCCGCAACGCCAGTCCAGGGCGGCCTCGGATTTGTCTATCTTGCGGGCATAGGTGGCTCCGGCATCGTCCTGTGGCGTGGCCGCCTCGCGGTAGGCGGGCAGGTCATCGAGCACCCGCAGCAGGAGAGCAGGGCCGATTTCGGCGAGTTCATCGTGCAGCCTGCCCGAGCTGGTGCCCGGCGCAATCTGCAGGCTCTCCCGCGCCAGCATGTCGCCGGTGTCCAGGCCCGCATCCATCTGCATGATCGTGATGCCGGTCGCGGTGTCCCCGGCCTCAATGGCGCGCTGGATGGGCGCTGCGCCGCGCCAGCGCGGCAGCAGCGAGGCGTGGACATTGATGCAGCCGAGCTGCGGAGCGTCCAGCACCGGCTGGGGCAGGATCAGGCCGTAGGCCACCACCACCATGACATCGATGCCCAGCGCCGCGAGTTCGGCCTGGGCCTCGGCGTTGCGCAGGCTGGGCGGCTGCAATACCGGTATGCCCACGGCCGCGGCGACTTCCTTGACCGGGCTGGCCTGGAGTCTCTTCCCGCGTCCGGCGGGGCGGTCGGGCTGGGTATAGACTGCGACGACCCTGTGGCGAGTGTTCAACAGGGCCCGCAGGTGGGTGGCGGCGAAGTCAGGCGTGCCGGCGAATATCAGGCGCAACGGGTCACTGGCCACCGTTCAGGCCTGGCGCCGCTGATCTTTCTCCAGCTTCCGGCGAATGCGCTGGCGCTTGAGGGGAGTCAGGTAATCCACGAACAGCTTGCCGTCGAGGTGGTCGATTTCATGCTGCAGGCAGATGGCCAGCAGACCCTGCAGCTCGCGGGTGAATGACTCGCCGTTGCGGTCCAGGGCCGTGACCGAGATGCGCTGGGGCCGCTCCACGGTCTCGTAGAAACCCGGGACGGAGAGGCAACCTTCGTCATATTCGCCCAGGGTGGGATCAAGCACGGTGACTTCCGGGTTGATGAAGACCAGCGGTTCGCTGTGATCCTCGGTGATATCGATCACCAGCAGCCGCTGGTGAACATTGACCTGGGTTGCCGCCAGACCGATACCCGGGGCCGCATACATGGTGGCAAACATGTCGTCGATCAGGGTGCGGGTGGCGTCCGTGACCTCTGTCACCGGCTTGGCTTTGGTACGCAGCCGTGGGTCGGGAAACTCGAGAATGTCTAGTACTGCCATGGTGTTAGCTGCCTTTGGGACGCTGCCAGCGGATGGTAAATTAGTCACATTGGGGCTTGCCACGGGCCCATGCCCGCCGCAAACTGTGGCTATTATATAACTGCTGGCAAGGTAGTGCCCAGCGCCGCTCCACCGGCTGCGTACTTGTCTGCAGGCGGGGAATGCTGCGCCGGTATGGCGGGCGGATGATAACAGGGGCAGGTTGGACGGAATCATGAGAGCGAAGTCTTTTTCGGTTTACCTGGTACTACTCGGCAGCTTGTTGCTCAGTTCCTGGCTGCAGGCGGCAGTAGAGCTCAACGAGGATGTCCCGGATACCTACATCGTCAAGAAAGGCGATACCCTCTGGGGGATATCCGGCATGTACCTGCGCGAGCCCTGGCGCTGGCCGGAGCTCTGGGACGTCAACCCGCAGATCAACAACCCCCATCTCATTTACCCCGGTGATGAACTCTACCTTACCTGGGTCAACGGCGAGCCCCGCCTGCGGCTGCGCCGGGGGCGGGACATCAAGCTTGAACCCGGCATGCGGGTATCCTCCCTCGACCTCGCCATCCCGCTGATTCCGCTGGACCAGATTGGCGCGTTTCTCAAGGGCCACCGCATTCTCGGCGCCGACGAGCTGAACAATTCGGCCTACGTGGTTGCCGGCGACCAGAATCGCCTGATCGCCGCCCCGGGCGACCGGGTCTATGGTCGCGGACCCTTCCCGGACGGCGAGCGCAGCTATGGCATCTATCGTGCGGGGGACACCTACCGCGACCCTATCACCGGCGAGCTGCTCGGCTACCAGGCGATGGACATCGGCAATGCACGCCTCGTCAGCAGCAACCGCGACGAAGTGACCGAGCTGGATATCACCCGGGTGACGGAAGAGGTGCGCATTGCAGACCGTCTGTTACCCCAGCGTGAGCAGGTCCTCGATGCCACCTTCCAGCCCCGCGCGCCGGCGGTGGAAGTCACCGACGGCTTCATGATTGCGGTGGACGGCGGGGTCAACCAGATTGGCCAGGGCAATATCGTGGTGCTGAACCGCGGAGAGCGCGATGGCATCGAGGTCGGGCACGTGCTGGCGATCTACCAGGTCGGTGGGGTCGTGTTCGATCAGGTCGCGCGCCAGAACGTGACCCTGCCGGATACCCGCGCCGGCCTGTTGATGGTGTTCGAGACCTTTGAGAAGGCCAGCTACGGGCTGGTGCTGAGAGCCAGCCGCCCGCTCAAGGTGATGGACAAGGTCAGAAACCCCTGACGGGGCCGCGGCAGCCACGGATCGGTTGTCGCACCTGCAGGTTGCAAACGGAACAGACATGACGTCAAGGATGATGTATGGATGCTGCCCACGCCCGGCTGTGCCTGCTGTTGCACAGCCTCCCCCACCTCAATAACGCCGGCCTCCGGCGCCTGCTGCGGTCCTTTGGATCCGCGCCGGCGATCTGGGAGGCCGATTCCGCTGCCCTCGCCGCTGCCGGTATCGATGCCCCGGCGCTTGCGGATCTGGCCACGGCCCGGCGGCGCGGCCATCATCCGCAGGCGCCGCAGGACATTGACCGCCAGCTCGATGCCCTGCTCGCTGCCGATGCGCGGGTTGTCACCCTGGGCTCGGCGGAGTACCCGCCCATGCTCGCGGCCATTCACGACCCGCCCCCCGTGTTGTACCTGCGCGGCTGCGAAGGCCTGCTGCGGGTGCCGCAACTGGCGGTGGTGGGCAGCCGCAAGGCCAGTCCTCCCGGTCTGCGGCTTGCACGGGAACTGGCCGCCGCCGCCGCTCGCGCTGGCCTTGCCATCACCAGCGGTCTGGCCCTGGGCATAGACGGCGCCGCCCATCGCGGCGCCCTGGACGGAGGCGGCGCCAGTATTGCGGTCATGGCCACCGGGGTCGACACCATCTACCCCCGGCGCCACGAACAGCTGGCCCGGCAGTTGCTGGAGAATGGCTGCCTGGTCAGCGAGTTCGCTCCCCTGACGCCGGCGCTGCCGATGCACTTCCCCGCTCGCAACCGGATCATCAGCGGGCTCGCGCTCGGTGTGCTGGTGGTCGAGGCGGCGCTGCCCAGCGGTTCCCTGATCACCGCCGGCATGGCGCTGGAGCAGGGCCGGGAAGTCTTTGCCGTACCCTGGTTCCCCGGCCATGCGGGAGGCCGCGGCTGCCTGCGCCTGCTGCGTGACGGCGCGATCATGGTGGAGGGTGTCGACGATATCCTGGCGGAGCTCGGGGCCCTGTTCCAGGGGCAGCTGGAACTTGCGCAGGACGCGCCCGCGACCGCCGCGGCGGGTGAGGGCCAGTCCTGGCTTCTGCCTCTGGTGGGGTATGAGGTGGTAACCGTGGAGACCCTGGTGGAGGATTCGGGCCGGTCCGTGGCGGAAGTGCTGGCAGCGCTGTCGGCGCTGGAACTCGACCGCCGCATCGTGCGCCACGGGAGCGGTTATATCCGGTGCTGAAACCGCGCTTGCCTCGGGCGGGCCAAGCCGGTAAATTTTGCGCTCTTTGAGCGTCCGCACCACGCCACAGGAGCCCGTCATGAGCAAACCCCCAGCAGCCGTTGCCTCGGTTGCGCTGTTGCCGTATTTTCTGGATTGACCATGGCTTCCATCCTGCACGTGCGCGCCGCTGTGCGCGCCCTCGCCGAGGGCGGCGTGATTGCATGCCCGACCGAGGCCGTCTGGGGCCTGAGCTGCGACCCCGATAACCCGCAGGCGGTGGCGCGCCTGCTGTACCTCAAGCAGC
>JBFHFJ010000009.1:0-27608 GCA_041583655.1 Haliea sp.
CGAACACCGGCGCCGCGAAGAAAGGCGGGATCTGGGGCGCGCCAGAAGGGGTGGCATCCAGGAGGTTGCCTATCCGCCGGCAAGCGCAACCAGTTTGACCCGGTTACAGCTCAGTAGAGATCTTCGCCCCGGGCCCAGGTAGCGTGGAACCCATAGGGCACCCGGTGCGGCATCCGCACCCGCGCCACCGGCCCCCGCTCAATATTCCGGGCATCAAACACCAGGCAGTGCGACTGCCAGTTGTTGCTGTCTGTCGCCAGGGTGATAACGTAGCCGTCGTCCTCACCGGAATCAGCGGTGGCACCACGGCGCGGCGCGAACACCGCCTCGCTGCCGAACACGCCCTTGCCATAGTCCCACTGCCAGCGCTGGCCGGTTTCGTTGTCGTACTTGACCAGCCCCGTGAACCGCAGGGTGTAGCCGCCCTCGTGATGCAGCGGTATACGCTGGTGGTAAGCGTAGCGGCTCTTGCGCCCGTGGTAGAGCGGGTTGGTCTTGTTGAACTCGGTGTTTAGGTCGTCGATCGGGCCTTCCCGCACTTCGCCGGTACGCAGATTGAAACGCCAGCGGTAGTTGTTCGCCTCCAGCCGCATGTAAGCAAGCATGGAAGCCAGTTCGCCTTCGCCCGGCTGGGCATCGGGCATCGGATTGGTGGAGCGGCAGCCATCCATGACCACCCAGTCGCCCTCTTCCCAGCAATTGCTGGTGTGCAGGATGTAGCAGGGCTCGCACTCAAACCAGCGCACCTCGCTGCCGGCACCGTGACGCGGAATCAGGCCGAAGCGGGTGGGAATGTCGGTGTGGAAGGTCAGCACCCGGTAGCCGTGCCGGCGCAGGACGTTCATGTCGTGGAAGAACGGCAGGTCGTGCAGGATCGTGTAGTGGGTGGTAAAGCCTATGTCGTGAGGCAGACGCGGGCCCGGCAGGTCAATCTCCACCTCGTGCAGGAGTTTGCCGCTGGGGTCGGCCACCCCATAGGTCATGTAGGGAGGCTCGTCGCCGTAGTCAAAAAACAGCAGCTCGCCGGTGGCCAGGTCGACCTTGGAGTGGGCCGACATGCGCCGCTGCTGGCGCCCCTGCAGATCGTAGAAGCCCCTGGTGGAGAGATCGTGGGCATTCAGGCGGTAGGGATGGCCGGCGTTGTACCACAGGCTCATCAGGTCGCCGTTGTAGATAAAGATGTCCGTATTGGAGGTGTCCTTGATACCAAAGGGCGACACGCTGTAATCGAATGGGCCCATCACCCCGGGTGAGACCGAACGTCCGTCGGCCCGCTCCCCCTGCAGGGCCACGGTATTCACGTAGCGATTCCGGTAGGCGGCCCGGCCATCGCGAAAGTACACCCCGTGCACCATGCCGTCACCATCGAAAGGGTGGTAGCGGTTCTTGGGCTTGAAGACCGGGTTGGGACCATTGCGGAAATAGGCACCTTCGAGGTCCGCCGGCAGCTCACCCTCCACCGCGAGGCCAGCGACATCCAGCTCGTTCGAGGTAGGGGCATAGACCCCGTGCAGGTAAGGGTTGTCCAGGGTGTAGATCCACGGCTGGGTGTCGGAAAACTCGGCAACACCGCCGATACACTGGTCGACGGAAGGGTATTCACTGACTTTGCTGAGGCTCTGCATAGGGCTCTCCCGGGGCATATGCCTGACGAGGAGAATGTCCACGCCAGGGCAGGATTTTCATTGATTATAGATGCGAGGTATTTTTATGCAAGTTTAAATTTCGGGGCAGCCAAGGGCCTCGTCAGGCACGCAAGGAGACAGCCAGGCCAGGCGCCAACACCACCTGCCCGCCTACCGCAACAGGCGCCCCTGAAGGGTTCAACGATCCTGCGTTTCCACTTCTCGTGCAGACGGGCCCGCATCCTCCTTCAGGAAAAGCAGGACCAGCAGCATCCCCGGCACCAGGACGTAGATAAACATCGTAAATGCGCCTCCATAGCTTCCGGTAAGGTCACGGACGGAGGCTGCGATGATAGGACCGATAGCCGACGAGGCGGCCACAAACGGGGTGACCAGCCCCATTGCCCTGCCGAAGGAAGCGGAGCCGAACGAGTGCGCAACTATCGCCCCCGCCAATGGCAGGACACCCCCGACAGAAAAGCCAAAAACCATCATGACCAACGCCAGGGCGTTGAACGACAGCTCGATGCGCAGCAACAGAATGACGGCTATGTGACCGAGCACCACAAGAGCAAACAGAATCCGGTGACTGAAGCGATCAGACAGGCTCGCGAAGAAGACCTTGCCAGCCATCATGGCAAGCGCTATGACAGATATGAGCAAGGCGCCATTGGTGGCGTCCAGCCCAACATCCCTGGCGTAGGCTGCTATGTTCAACTGGATGGCGGTAAAAGCGGCAACCACAGGACTCAAACCGGCAATCAGGATCCAGAATACACGCTGGCGCATGATTTCATGATTGGTCCAGGAGCGCAGGTCCACCGCTTTCACTGCACCGGTATTCGCCTGCCCCCACGGCGCTGGCCGGCGCAACAGGAACCAGGCCAGGGGGCATATCGCGAGAAAACATCCGGCTGCCAGCATCAGATAGGCCGACTGCCAGCTGCCGATAACCAGCAAGCCAGCAACCAGCGGTGGCATGAAGAACCCACCCAGGGACGTCCCCATGGATGAGATACCCAGTGCCAGCCCCCGGCGCTCGGGAAACCAGCGCACGGCAAGACTCTGTGCAGCCAGCGTCCCTGACAGCACCAGACCTATCGGGAACAGCGTTGCGTAAACAACCAGCACAACCCAGTAGCTGTCCAGCACGGAGCAGGCAATGAACCCCGCGGCAAGGGATGCGCCGCCCAGGCTGACATAGACATGTGGCGACCAGGCATCAATAAATCTTCCCAGCAGGGCACTGAAGACTCCAAGCCCAACCTGCAGGCACACGGTAGCGACCATGACCTCACTCAGCAGGACATCGAACGAAGCCTGGAAAGGCAGCAACATCACTGCGAAACTGTAAAAGACCAGCCCGAAGCTTAGAGACTGGAAGAGCAAGCTGAAAACAAGCACCAACCACCGGTAACTGGAACTATTCATTCGGGCTTTGCATCCATTTTCATTAACCAGCCACCGATTCAAGGCAAGTTATAGCTGCAGGGGGAACCCGGGACGCACGGCTTTGACCTGAGTGCTGCCGTGCCCGGGAAAGAGGTCGGACAGGCTGCAGGCAGCTGCCCTCGCCCCGGAGGCTTAGCACCAGGGTCTTGAGGAATAGGTTGAGCGCCCTCCAGTTGAAGGCCAGGGGGGCCCGCTGGCCCACCCGGCCTCCCCTTCAGGATCAGAAGCGTACGTTCAGCTCGACACCGTAGGTTCTGGGAGCTCCCAGTGAACCTATTTCATCGCCGAAGAAGTTGATGACAAACGTCCTGTAGTCCTCATCAAGGATGTTCTTTCCGTACGCTGACACGGTGACATCTTCATTGATGTGGTAGGAAATCCGACCATCCAGGAGGCCAAAGGCCGGCTCCTCGGTAATGTTGTCCGGATCCCAGTTGAAGTCACCCTGATAGGAGTAGTTCATGTACAGATTTACCGCATCCGAACGTCCGGCCACGTCAATCGAGTAGTCAAACCCGATGTTGTAGGTATAGTCCGGCGTGCGCTGCAGGCGATTACCTGAGTTGTCCCTTCCGAGGCTATCGACGAAATCGACGTATTCGGTGTCCATGTAGTTGCCGCCGGCAAACACACGCAACGATCGGGTCAAGGCCAGCTGGAGTTCAACTTCCAGCCCGGTGATCTCCGCATCCGCGGCGTTATCTGTGATATTGCACAGGCAGTCCGCGTTAGTCTGGGTAACCTGCAGGTCCTCGTAGTCCATGTAGTAAAGAGCGGCATTGACCCGGGCCCGGTTGTCCCAGAAGTCGATCTTGGCACCGAGTTCGTAGCTGGTCACTGTCTCGGGGTCAAAGGAGATCGTCGCGGCAATCGGGTTGGACGGCGTATCCTCGAAACCGCCACCCTTGAATGCCTTGGCCACGTTTACATAGGCCAGGAATCCCTCGCCGGGGTTGTACTCCAGGATTGCCTGGGGGGTAAACTCACTCCAGCTGTCCTTGTAGCTGGCCGTATAACCACCACCCAGCGTGTAACTTGCACTCAGCGGCGTCAGCGGGACCGTGCTGCCGGGGTTGAAGAAGTCGCCGGTCTTGGTGGACAGCCCCCGGGCTGTCCCATCCTTTTCGTCCTCGGTATAGCGCCCACCGACGGTAAGCTTGAGCTGGTCGTTGAAGGCGAAGCCAACCTGCCCAAATATCGCCACGGTATCGGTGCCACCATCGTTGAACCAGCGAGACTCGCCCGACAGGGTCTGGGCGAAGATCGGCGGATCAAACACTGCGGGCTGCGAGTGTGCGGCAAAGATGTCGTTCTTCGTCACGTCCTGGGTCAGGTAGTACGCCCCGACCAGCCAGTCAAACCGGCTCTCCGGGTTGTCGTAAACCAGGTTTATCTCCTGGCTGAACTGTTCGAAATCCTCATACTCGGTAACGACGCTGTCGAAAACCAGCGGCACCGTCATGTCCGCCAGGTTGTACTGATTGCGAGGGTCAATGCCGGTCTGCGAATAGAGGCTGCCCGAGGTGCCATCGCGGTAACCCGTAACACTGACCAGGGTAATGTTGTTTGCCAGACCTTTCTCGATATTCAGACTGAGCGACCAGTTCTCACGGTCGAGAAACTGCGAGGTTGGCTCTGTATCTCCTGCAAACGTCGGATGTGTAGACAGACTCTCGCGACGACTGAGGCCGCCCCGCGCCGCGGCCACTACCGCCCGGCCGCGGCTGAAGGATTTGGAGCCCGCCAGATCAGGGTTGATGTTTTCCCCGATCCGGTGAATGCCATTGCTGTCGTCCTGCGCGTACTCGATAACAAGTCGCGCCGAGAGATCCTGCTCTGGCGGCTGATACAGCAATTGGGCCCGGAGCTGGGTGGAACTTTTGTTTTCCAGGTCGCGGTCGTTGAGGATATCGCGGAAGAATCCATCGCGCTCCTGGGTCTGGAAGGAAATCCGCCCCGACAGCGATTCGCTCAGCGGCCCTGTGATATGACCATACACTTTCTGGTCGTTGTATTTGCCATAGCCAGCGGACACTTCTCCGCCCCACTCCCGCTCGGGTGCAGCCGTAACGATACTGAAGGCGCCACCCACCACGCCCTTGCCAAGCAACACGCCCTGCGGGCCGCGGATAATTTCCACCCGCTCAATATCATAGAAGTCTGTATTCAGCTGGCCTGTTCGACCGACATACACGTTATCGACGAAAACACCAATGGACGGATCAGCGGTCGGCGAGTCGATCCGCACGCTCACCACACCGCGAATGTTCAGCTCCTGGTCCAGGGGCGAGCCCTCGGTGAAGGTGACGCTCGCCGCACTGCGAGCGAGGTCAGCATAGGAAAGAACATTCCCCGCCCGGAGAGATTCTCCGCTCACCGCGCTCACGGCGATCGGCGAGTCCTGCAGGCCGCGCTCCCGACGCTGTGCGGTCACCATAACCTCCTCCAGCGCGAAACCGGACTGGTTCTGGGCCATGGCGGTGCTCGTCATGGCTGCGCAGGCGCTCAGGACAGCACTGGCGAGAACAGTCCTGGGGTAGAGTGCGGAGACAGAGAGATTGAATACACGGGTATTGTTTTGCATGAATTGGACCTCTGGATAATTATTATCGTCGCCAGCGGATAATGGTTTGCATTTTGATACTTGTCAAGCATCTCAGCTGGTATAGATTCAGGGCGCACTTACCCTCAGACCCTTTCAGAGGCATTTACCCCTACGCCACCATCGTGAGGAATTCTCGCCAATATACTGATATAGCAATGTATCATCCTGTTATCGCATAACAAATCCAGCCTCATCATATTCGGAATAATCAATCTGACTGCCGTTTGGTCTTGCCGTCCACTCCCCAACATAGTAGATTTCATTTAAAAACTATAAGGAGAAATTGCATGGGCAAGAAGATTGAAGCCATCAGGCACCTGATAGCCTGCTGGGAGCAACGCGACATTGATGCCGTCCTGGAATGCCTGACCGACGATATAGAGTACTTCTGGCATATTGGTTCCCGGCCCGTCAAAGGCAAGGCAACGATGCGCAAGTTCCTCAACAACTACTCCGGGAACTATGACCAGAAACGCTGGGATATCTTCAATTTCGCTGAGAATGGCGATCTGCTGCTGATCGAAGGCCACGAGGAACTCTGGGACAACGAGCACCAGCGAACAATCCACCAGCCCTTCATGCAGGCTTTTGAGTTCCGGGACGGACTCATTTCCCACTGGCGTGATTACTATGAACCGGAAAACCTGGCAGCGCCGGCGAGCACAGCGGGTTCGGGAAGCGGCAAATAAAACCATAAAGATCACCCCCGAGGCATTTCGCATGGCAGCACAGTATATCGACACAATGCATGAACTCATGGCGGCAAGCAGTCAGCGTGACAAGGAGAAGTTCCTCAGTTTCTTCTCACCTGACATAGAGTACATTCCGCACACCAGCGCGCGCCCACTCAAGGGCCTGGAATGGATGGAGCGCTTTCTCGACAGATATTTCAAGGATATGACCGACGTAATCTGGCGGATCGACCGCTGGGCCCAGAACGGCAACAAGCTTCTGGTCGAAGGGTACGAGGAGTACCGGGAAGTCGCCAGCGGGAAACGTGTTGGACACCCCTATATGGGAATCGTGGAATTCAACAGCCGCGGAAAAATTACTGGTATGCGCGATTACTTCGAGATGAACGGCAAGCCCCTGGATGATTGAACCAGTGAACGCCTCACGCCCCTACCGCGTGGTACAGTGGGCCACAGGGGCCATGGGCAAGACCTGCCTGCGTGCCGTGATCGATCACCCCGATCTCGAACTGGTTGGCCTGTACGTCTACAGTGACACCAAGGCAGGACGCGATGCCGGAGAGATTGCGAGGCGTGACCCCACCGGGATAAGGGCGACTCGCAACATCGAAGACATTCTCGCGCTGGACGCCGACGTCGTACTGCACTGCCCGCTACTGCGGTTCCCCTATGATGCCCACGATGACGATGTCTGCCGCCTGCTCGAATCCGGCAAGAATGTCATTTCCATCAACAATTACTTCCATCCTGCGAGTGTCGGAGCCGAGTATGCCGCGAGGCTCGCCGAAAGCTGTTCACGCGGAGGGAGTACGCTGATCGGGACCGGAATCAATCCCGGGCTGATCGCCGAGCGCATGGTGCCCGCCGTCTCCGGCATGCTGACTGAATTGGACAGCATTCTCTGCCGCGAGGTCTACGATTGCCTCGATATGCCGAACGCAAATTATGTCTTTGGCGTCCTGGGCATGGGCGCAAAGCCCGAAGATGTCGACCTCAAGGAAGGTAGTCTGGCCAAGCTGTTCACCGCCATGTACCGGCAGTGCGTCGGCGCCCTCGCAGAACGTCTGGAACTGCCGCTCACCCACATGCAAAGTGCCCACGAGGTGACACTCGCGCCGCGGGATATCGAAGCCCGCGCCGGCATTATCCGCGCCGGCACCGTGGCAGCGACCAACTGGCAGATCCACGGGATGATTGGCGAGCAGCGCGTGATCACTCATTCGGTTAACTGGGTCATGGGCCGGGATGTACCGGGCTATGAGCACTTCAGCCACTGGGAAATAACCATTCGGGGCAAGCCCGGCATCGATATCAGGATGGATCTGGTGGAGCCGGAGAATACCGGAGTCCGGACTACCGCTGTTCAATACGGCGTCGCGGGCATGGTGACCCAGGCGATTCCGCATGTCGTGGCCGCGCCGCCCGGGCTGCTGACATTTCCCGTGACGCCACACTATTCACCGCGCCTGTCGCGCACACAATAACTCCAACAAGGAACCTGGGAACATGAGCGCAAAACCAACAGATAGTCGACTGGAAGCGTTTCTGGCCAAGCAGGAAATAAGCGAAGTATTGACCCGCCACGCACGCGGCGTAGACCGCGCCGATGCCGACCTGATGAAGTCCTGTTACCACTTGGACGCCATTGAGGAGCACGGCCCCAATTATAATGGTCCGGCTCACGACTATATCGACGGTGCCATAGGTCGCATACAGAAGATGGGAACCATGGCTCACTACCTGTGTAACCAGCACATTGAGCTGGATGGTGACACCGCCTGGGTAGAAACTTACGTGATCACCTTCGCCCGCTTCCACCGCGACGGCAAGGACGTGGATACTTTTACCGGTGCCCGCAGTGTTGACCATTTCGAGCGCCGGGACGGCGAGTGGAAGATTGCCCACCGCAGACTGGTGTTCGACTGGAACCGCGACCAGCCATCCAACGAGACCTGGTGCCTGGGCATGTTCAATCCCGAAGACCCGAAGATGCGTCACGGCAAGAAAAGCAGGGACGACCTGTCCTACCAGCGTTTCTGACCAATCCGGCGACACCCTACAGAGGTAGATTTTATGACCGATACGCCTGCGCGTGAGGACCTTCACAGCATCCCTTTCCGGCCGGTGGACCTGCCCGCGGTCAATGTCGATCTGCAGCGGCGAGATGACGGCACACTGATACTGTACAGCCGGGATCCAGAGGCGGCCTACGAACCAACAGTTATCCGCCGGTTCCTGGCCAACGCCGCCGCCGTACCCGGGAGAGACTTCCTGGCCGAGCGCGCTCCAGGTGGCGGCGACTGGCAGCGTGTGAGCTTTGGTACGGCCGCGGAAAGGGTGCGCGCGATCGGGCAATGGCTACTGGCCCGGGGCATGGGCCAGGAAACACCGCTGATGATCCTGGCCGGCAACTCAGTTAATCACGCAATCCTGCGTCTCGGCGCCATGGCCGCCGGCGTACCGGTGTGTCCGGTGAGTGTCAATTATGCCCATATTGGCGGTGACTTCGCCCGGCTCAGGCATGTGGTTGATCTCGTGAAGCCAGCGCTGGTCTACGTTGAGGGCGGGGCGGATATGGAGCCGGCACTGTCAACTTTCCCCGACAATGTGCTGGTTATCAGCTCCGATCCGGGCGCAATGTCGATTGAGGCTTTCTCGCTTTCCGACATCATGGCGACTGCTCCCGCTGATGCGATCGGTCACGCCCTGACCCACCCGGACCCGGACGCCCACGTGGCCTATATGCTTACCTCCGGGTCCACCGGCCGTCCCAAGGCGGTCATTCACACACAGCGCATGCAGGCGGCCAACCTGCACCTTGCCCACAGCGTCCTCGGCCGGGCTCTGGGCTGGGACGAGGTGATGCTGGACTGGATGCCCTGGAGCCACGTTGCCGGAACATCCAACCTTCTCGCGGCCTCCGTTTTCGGGGGCACCTTGTATATCGACGCCGGCAAACCGATGCCGGGTCTGTTCGACACAACAGTGCGCAACCTCTCGGAAATCCCGGTCTCCTACTTCGCCAACGTGCCCGCGGGCTACGCCATGCTGACCGATGCCCTGGAAGCCGACCCCGCGCTCTGCAAAACATTTTTCAGCAAGCTGAGGCTCGTCCTGTACGGCGGCGCCGCACTGCCTCAGAGCGTACAGGACCGCCTGCAGTCGCTCGCGGTGAAGCACACCGGGCACCGCATCGCCTTTACCACCGGCTACGGCTCTACCGAGACCTGCTCCGGCATCCTGGTCATCTATTTCCTCACCGAGAAGGTAGGCATTGGCTTGCCGCCACCTGGAGCGGAGGTCAAGCTGATTCCACTTGGAGATCGCTACGAACTGCGCATGCGCGGCGCGTTCCTGACGCCGGGATACCTGCACGACCCGGACAAAACCGCCGAGGTATTCGATGAGGAGGGCTTCTATCGTACCGGCGATACCGCGCGCTTCCACGATGAGGACGACCCCGCCCAGGGCCTGACCTTCGCTGGTCGACTGGCCGAAGAATTCAAGCTGGGGACCGGCACCTGGGTATCCGGTGGCGAACTGCGCGGACGCCTGATAGAGGCATTGGCCCCCGCGGTAACCGATCTCGTTCTGTGTGGCGAAGGACGCGACTCCCTGGCGGTGCTTGGAGTTCCCAGCGAGGCTGGACTGCGGCGCATTTCCGGAGCCGCAGAAGCCAGCCTGACGTCCCTGCTGGCACACCCCGCGGTGATCACCCACCTGCAGACCAGTCTCGACAGACACAATACCAACAACCCCGGGCACAGCAGCAGGATCAGTCGTTTCGCCTTCCTGCGCGAGCCCCTGAGTGCCAACCGCCATGAAATATCCGACAAGGGCTCGGTAAACCAGGCTATGGCGATGCACAACCACGCGGACGAGGTGGAGGCGCTTTACAGCAATCCGCCACCTGAACACGTCATCGCTCTCGACAGACAATAAACAGCAAGGAGTAAACCCATGGAGGTGAAAGACAGCGTTGCCATCGTCACCGGCGGCAACCGCGGCATTGGCGAAGCATTCGTACGCGAATTGCTGGCGGCCGGAGCCAGCAAGGTTTACGTCGGAGCGCGCAAGATCGAAAGCGCCGACCATCTGCAGCGGGAATTCCCAGATCGTGCCGTTGCGGTCGCACTGGATGTTACTGACGAAAGCTCGGTCGCCGCGGCAGCGGCCAGCTGCGGCGACGTTTCCATTGTCATCAACAATGCCGGGGCCTTCAACAACGAGTTGCTGATAGGCGCCAGCACGATGGTCGCGGCGCGCAACGAAATGGACGTCAACTATTTCGGGCCACTGGCCATGTCGCGAGCGTTTGCCCCGTTACTGGCCAGGAACGGCGGCGGCTCAATTATCAATATCCTGTCGGTCGGAGCCATTCTCGCCGTGCCCAACATGGGGGGCTACAGCCCGTCGAAGTTTGCCGCTCATGCGCTCACAACAATCGTTCGTGCGGAGCTTGCCTCGCAGGGCACACACGTCGGCTGCCTGATCGTAGGCTCTGTAGATACGCGCATGGCGAGCCATGTAGCCGGGCAAAAGGAGAAGCCGGAGGATATAGCCAGGGCCGGTATCGCTGCAATCCGGAAGAATATTCGCGAGATGGACACCGACCTGTTCGCACTTACCATGCGTGCCGCCCTGCACCGCGACCCGGCAACGCTGGAGAAACGCATGGCTGCCAGCGTGCACGCGACGGAAATTTCCACCGGCCGCTAGGTCATTAGCTCACTGGAGAAACCAGTTCATGGAAACCTTGATCACCGTCCTCGGCACAAACCTGCTGATCGTAATGACCCTTATGGTCGCCCTTTGGCTGGCCAGCATTCCCCTGCGAGACGTCTCATTCATCGACAGTTTCTGGGCGCTGGGCATGGTTATCCTGGCCGGCACCACCTATGCCATGGTGGAAGGCGCCCCCCAGCGCCAGCAACTGCTGGTGCTGCTGACAGCGGTCTGGGGGGTGCGGCTTGGCCTGCACCTGCTTCTGCGCTGGCGACGCGAAGGTCCGGACCGCCGCTACGTGGCGCTGCTTGCAAAAGCGCCCGGCAATCCGCACCTGTTCAGTCTGCGCAAGGTATTTCTCACTCAGGGGCCGCTGCTCTGGCTGGTCACATTGCCAGTGCAGCTGGGGCAACTTGACAGCGAGCCAACAGCACTGGGAACCCTCGCCATGCTGGGCGCCGCATTGGCGGTGATCGGCATCCTGTTCGAGACCGTGGGGGACTGGCAACTGGCACGCTTCAAAGCGGACCCGAACAATGCGGGCGCGGTCATGGACCGCGGTCTGTGGCGCTACACGCGCCATCCGAACTACTTCGGCGATGCCTGCGTTTGGTGGGGACTCTACCTGGTCGCCGCGGAGACAGCGAGCGGGCGCTGGGCCGTGATCTCCCCGATCTTTCTCACTTTCATCCTGATCAAGTGGAGCGGCGCGGCCCTGCTGGAGCGCCGCCTGAAACGCTCGCGCCCGGGCTACACCGACTATATAGAGCGCACCAGCGGATTTTTCCCCTGGCCGCCCAGGCGCCAGCGTTGATCCTGTTCAGTTTGCGCTGTGAGTCGAAGCGGCCGGAGCATTCTTTTCAGGCACCGGTATGCCCATCTCTGCATAGAGCTGGGCCCGGTCGTAGTATTCCCGCCACTCTGCAACGGCCCCGTCCCTGATGACCAGAACACCGACTACCGGCAGATCACCGCGCTTGCCCTTGAAAACGAACTCGTCGACGCGCTCAATGAATACTGTGTCACCATCAACGACAACCCGTTTCAGGTTCAGGTTGAGCTGCTCAATACCGTCGAACAGAGGCTGCAGGTGATGGCGCAGGTTCTCCCGGCCGACAATCGGGTCGGTCATCATACTATGCAGCACACCGTCGGGTGTGAACAACTCGATCACACGGTCGAGGTCCACGTCGTTCCAGGCCTCGACCATCTTCATCGTCACCGCCTCGGGATCAGCGGCCTGGGCCGGTAGCGTGGTCATGGCGGACAGGGTAATCATAAGGGGCGCGAGGCAGCGTGCCATCAGCTTCGTCATCGGTACTCTCCATTTGTTATCAGTATCGGCAGGCATTTCTGCCCGAATATCTATGTACTTAAACTTGCATTTCGATACTACTTTGTACAAGGCTTTTCGACAAGATATTACTTTCCTGAAGGCTCAGCGAAGCTTGACCGGCAGGCAAAGCCGCTGATAGCCTTAGGTATGTAAATGCAAGTATGGTTGGCCTGACGAGGTTCAGATTTCAAGTGATCCAGGCCCGGCCCGCACCGCCGCCACCAGAGGCGCGGCGCCACCAAACAGCACAATAACAATACAATGGCGGCTCATGGCAAACACTGCAGCGACACACAGACCCCCCTGGTTCGATCCACGGATGCCGGACAAGAGCGAATGCGTTCTGCGCTACCGGCTTGATCGTGGCGCCCGGGATCACCCCGATCGCAGGCTCGCGCTGTTTGAGGACGATGTGGAATGGACCTGGGCACAGGGCCGGGAGGTTGTGCGCGAGACCGCAGCAGGCCTGCAGGCACTCGGCGTACGTGTCGGCGACCCGGTACTGGTCTGGCTGCCCAACTGCCGGGACATGGTCCGACTCTGGTTTGCCGCCAACTACATAGGTGCGATTTTCGTTCCCCTCAACACCGCCTACCGCGGCGCTATCCTCGAACACGCGATCAACCTCACCCGCGGCCAACTGATGGTTGCACACAGCGGCCTGCTTGACCGGCTGGCAGAACTTGACCTGCAGCACCTGCGCGATATCGTCTGTACGGATGATCAGGATTCGGATACCGCCTCCCCCGGGAGTGTTCGGCGCATTTCCGCCAGCGTGCTGCAGGGAGACCCGGCAACGCTGGACGACAGCCAGCCGGTCCAGCCCTGGGATACGCAGTGCGTGATCTACACATCTGGAACCACAGGGCCATCCAAGGGCGTCCTGTCGCCCTACCTGCAACTCTATACTACTGCGGTGGTCAATTACGGCCGCATGCAGGCGGGCGACTGCATACTGGTAAACCTGCCGATGTTTCACGTCGGCGGCACCAGCCCGATCTACGCCGCCCTGGTGCGCGGAGGCAGTTTCTACCTGGTTGACGGGTTCAACACCCGCGAATACTGGAACCAGGTACGGCGCGGCAACTGCTGCACCAGTGCCGGCCTGATCGGGGCCATGGCGCCCTTCATCGCCGCTGCCGAGCCGCGCGGGGATGATACGGACAACCCCCTGCGCTACATGACCATGTTCCCGATCAACGACCAGACGGTTGCCCTGGGGCGGCGCTTCGGGTTTTCCCATATCACAGGATTCAATATGACCGAGGTGTCGACGCCACTTATCAGTGATGTTGATTCCGATGTGCACTTCAGCTGCGGCCGCCCCCGCAGCGGTATCACCTGTCGCCTGGTCGATGAATGGGATATTGAAGTGCCCTCCGGCTCGGTGGGCGAACTGATCGTGCGTTCAGACCATCCCTGGACAATGAACAAAGGCTACATGAACATGCCTGAAGCAACGGCCAGGGCCTGGCGTAACGGCTGGTTCCACACCGGCGATATGTTCCGCCAGGATGCAAACGGTAACTTCTATTTCGTCGATCGCGTGAAGGACATGATACGCCGACGCGGCGAGAATATATCGTCCGTGGAAGTCGAAACCGAAATTTTGCGCTACCCCGGTATCAGCGAGGCAGCAGCCGTCGGCGTACCCAGCGAGGACGGCGAGGAAGAGGTACTGGCGGTTGTGGTCAGCAACGGCACTATCGAGCCACGGGAACTCCATACGTTCCTGGCGAAGCGGCTGCCCTACTTCATGGTGCCACGCTATATCCGCCAGGTGAGCAGCATTCCCAAGACCGACACCAACAAGCCACGCAAGGTCCTGTTCCGCGACGAAGGTGTCGACAAAGATACCTGGGATAGCGTCACAGCCGGCATACAGTTACGACGGGAGCGTCTGCAACCATGACCACAGCGAAAAAGACAGAGCGCACAGGAGAGCTCGTCGACAAGCCCGGGCTCTGCCGGTTCTGCCACGCATTTTGCCCGATGAAAGTGACGCTGGAAAACGGACAGGTCACACAGCTGATTGGCGACAAGGATAACCCGGTTTATCACGGCTACAGCTGCATAAAGGGTCGCAACTACCATCACTTCCACTCCGATCCCGGACGCATTCGCCACGCTCTGCAGCGCAGCGCGAGCGGAGCTCTGGAGCCGGTTTCTAGCGTTGCCGCCATCGACGCTATCGGCGAGCGGCTGCGCAAAATAATCGACCAGTATGGCCCGCGCGCGGTGGCGATGTATACCGGCACCTTCAGCCACTTCTGCGTTGCCGGAGTCATGACGCGGCAGGCCTTCATGGGCGGGCTGGGCTCGCCGATGATGTTTACCAACGCCACAATCGACCAGCCAGGCAAGCCCATTGCCATGGCTCTGCATGGCCGCTGGGGCGGCGGTCCGCAGGCATTCGCCGAAGCTGATGTCTGCATGCTGGTAGGCTCCAACACCCTGGTCTCAATGTGGGGGGGAATTCCGGCATTCAACCCGGCCAAACGCCTGCACGAGGCCCGAGCTCGCGGAATGCGACTGATCGTGATCGACCCCCGGCGTACCGAGACCGCCCGGCACGCGGATATCCATCTGCAGTGCCTGCCGGGGCACGACGTGGAAATAATCGCCGCCATCCTGCATGTGATCCTGCGAGAGAAGCTTCACGACGACAGGTTTGTCGACCAGGAGACCGAGGGGTTCTCAGCTCTTTGCGACACGGTCGCCGCGTTTGCTCCCGAGGTGGTCGCCAGCGATGCCGGTCTCGAAGCCGCGGACATTGTAGCTGCCGCGCGCCTGTTCGCCAGCGGCCGCTGCGGCAATGCCACCGGCGGCACCGGCTCCAACATGTCACCCCATGGCACCCTAATGGAATACCTGCTTCTGGCGCTGAATACTGTCTGCGGACGCTGGGTAAAGGCGGGCGAGCAGGTGCCCAACCTCGGAGTACTGTTCCGCATGTATTCCGGTGTTGCCCGGGCGGAGAAGCCGCAACCGGCAACTGGCTTCGGCGAGCAGTTGCGCGTGCGCGGATTCACCAATACCGCGGCGGGCCTGCCGACTCCGGCGCTGGCCGACGAGATCCTGACGCCCGGCGAGGGGCAGGTTCGCGCCCTGTTCGTTGTTGGCGGCAACCCTCTAGCGGCCTTCCCGAACCGGGAAAAGACCCGCAGGGCGCTGGAATCGCTGGACCTCTTGGTGGTGATAGACCCGCAGCTCTCCGCCACTGCCGAGCTCGCTGACTATGTGATCGGGCCGAAGTTCGGGTTCGAGCTGCCGGCGATCTCCTTCGCCAACGAGGGCATGGTGACCTACGGCCTCTCCATTGGTTACCAGGAACCCTGGGCCATGTACCAACCGGCGCTGATTGAACCGCCAGCAGGATCCGACGTGATTGAAGACTGGCGTTTCTTTTATGAACTGGCGCGGCGCCTGGAAATTCCCCTCGGGATGCGCGGATACCAGTGGGATATGCAGACACCGCCAACCACGGACGAACTGATCGAGGCGTTTCTTGCGCGCAGCCCGGTGCCATTCGCAGAAGTCAAACAGCACCCGCGCGGGCACCTGTTCGCCGATCGCTGCGCGCCTGCCCAGCCGCGCGAGGCGGACTGGCCCTATCGCCTCAATATCGGCCACCCCGACATGATGGCCGAGCTCCGGCAGATAGCGAAGAGCCGCACCACTGTCGATCCGGAATCAGATCAGGGGGTAGCGCCGGGGGCGCTGAGGCTGCTGCTCGTCAGTCGCCGGGAACATGCCGTCTACAACTCCGTAGGACACCAGGTGCCAGCGCTGCAAAAACGGCGACCCTACAATCCCGTCTACCTGCACCCTGAGGATGCACTGCAGCTGGGAGTCAACGACGGCGAACAACTTGAATTGCGCAATGCGAACGGATGCGTCGCCGGATTGGCCTCGATCGATGAGACTCTGCGGCCCGGCGTGATAGCCGTGGCCCACGGATTCCCCGCTGGTGCTGCGGGTGATGATGATGTGTTCCGCGGCACCAGCGTTGCTTCACTGATTGACGATTCCCGCGACTATGACATGCACAGCGGCCTGCCACGCATGAGCGCGATCCCGGTCGAGGTGTGCCGGGTATGAGCACTCCAGACCCGGCAGCCCGCAGCCTTCCCGACGACGGCGACTGGCCCAATCCGCTGTATTCCTGGTACGTGGTTGGCGTACTCATGCTCGCCTACACCAACTCCTATATCGACCGCCAGATCCTCAGCCTGCTTATAGAACCCATTCGCGCCGACCTGGCAATCAGTGATACCCAGGTGAGCCTGCTCGCAGGCATTGCTTTTACCCTGTTCTATACACTGCTGGGAGTACCGATCGCACGCCTGGCAGACCAGAAAAACCGCAAGGCGATCATTGCCACGGGCATTGCGGTCTGGAGCGCGATGACGGCAGTTTGCGGGTTATCGCGGAATTTCTGGCACCTGTTCCTGGCACGCATTGGCGTCGGCGTTGGCGAGGCCACCCTGTCACCCGCCGCGTTCTCCATCATCGCGGACTACTTTCCCAAGCACCAGCTGGCACGCGCCTTTAGCGTGTATTCCATGGGCGTGTACTTTGGTGCCGGCTTGGCAATGATCATCGGTGGTCTGGTGATCCGGATGGTGGTCGAGGCGGGCAGCACTACGATACCTCTGCTCGGCGAGATCAAGCCCTGGCAAATGACCTTTTTCTACGTCGGCCTGCTGGGGTTGCCAATATTCCTGCTGATATTGAGTATCCGCGAGCCGGTGAGGCGAGGGCTCGCCGCCGCCGGCGTGCCCGAGTCTGGAAATGCCAGCTCGAATGCTGCCCTGTTCGCCTTCCTGCGCGTAAACGCCCGCACAGTGGTCTTTCACTTCCTCGCCTTCTCCATGGTCGGGATCGCCATTACAGGTTACATGGTATGGACACCCACCCTGTTCATCCGCACCTGGGGCTGGGAAGCTGCGGATATCGGGCTCGCCTATGGCGGCATCATGTTCGTGCTGGGAACGGCCGGCGTATATAGCGGCGGCTTCCTTGCCGACTGGATGGAGAAACACGGTTATCGGGACGCCATCCTGCGCGCTGCCTGCTTCGCCGCCATCGCGGCACTACCCTTCGCCGTGGCCACACCGCTGATGCCCAACAGCACCCTGGCACTGATCGGCCTTGGATGCACCAGCTTCCTGATGGCGGTTCCCCAGGGACTACCCGCAGCGGCGCTGCAGGTAATCACCCCCAACCCGCTGCGAGCGCAGATGACAGCCCTGTACTTCCTGGTGGGCAATATGCTGGCTCTGGGCTTTGGACCCACACTGGTAGCGCTGGTCACCGACTACGGATTCGGGGACCCGCAATACCTGCGCTACTCCATGGCGCTGGTGAGCGCGGTGGTGCTACCGGTGGGCGGGCTCCTTGGCTACCTGGCCCTGAAGCCCTACCGTGCGAGCCGGGAGCGCGCCGAACCCGCTCACTGAACCATTCAGCCTGTGAGCGGGCGCGTATGCGCTGTGTCGAGATACTCGTCCAGGGACGCAATCAGACCATCCTCTATCTTGATGATCGCACAGGCCGGCATTGCAAACTCGTCTCCATTTGCAAGCGTACCCCTCAGGACGTGCTCCTGATAGAAGCCATCCGGGATAGGCTCACGACGCTTGATGTCATAACGCAGGTTTTTCAGCTTGCGGTGCATCCACTGCAGCGACTTCAGGTTCTCTTCCAGTGGCTGGTAGCGCTGGTCAAAATTGTGCCATATACGCGCATCCGGCTTATACAACGCACGGGTTGCATCCACATCACACGCTTCCAGACACGCCATAAAGCGCTCACCCAGCTGAAGATTTTTTTCTTTATTTTCCATTTTATACCTCACTTGCGAATAGAGACTGTTACATAATAACATAGGAATTGTCCAACGCACTGCCAAACCGGTTATCACAAACACAAAAAACGGAGTATGCATGGCGGACACTACCCCACACCCACCCTGGTTCAACCCGGAGATGCCGCGACGGGAGGACTGCGTGCTCGCCGCCCTGCTCGACAGCCGCGCGGCACAGGAGCCGGACAAACCCATGATCGTTTTTGAGGACGGCGCGGCGTGGACGGCCGCCGAGACCCTTGAGCACACGCGCCGGGCTGCCGCAGCGATGAGCGCCCTTGGCGTTGTCGCGGGCGATCGTGTCCTGGCCTGGCTGCCCAATGGCCCGTCCATGCTGCGGGCCTGGTTCGCCAGCAACTACCTGGGCGCCACGCTGGTCCCGATCAATACAGCCTATCGCGGCAAGCTGCTCGCACATGTGATTACGCTTGCCGGCGCCCGCCTGCTGATCGGGGATGCGGAGCTCCTGCCACGCCTCGCGGAGATTGAGACCGGTGCCCTGACTACAGTTATTCGCTGTGGGAACGGCGCGGATATAACCGTCGGCTCTCTTCACATCCTGGACGAGGGAGTACTGACCAACAGCGACTCCTCATCAATCGCTCCCTGGCCGGCACAACCCTGGGACAGCATGATGATCATCTATACGTCGGGCACAACCGGGCCGTCGAAAGGAGTCATCAACACGTACCTGCAGCAGCATACTGTAGGCCAGGTCTGCTTTGGCTACCTTGGGCAAGACGATCGCATGCTGGTCAACCTGCCGCTGTTTCATGTCGGCGGCACCACGGCGATCATGGGGGCACTGGCGCGCGGATCTTCTGTCGCAGTGTATGACCGCTTCAGCACTGCGCGCTTCTGGGAACAGATCCGGGAATCCGGCGCCACCGCGATCTCTGGCCTGCTGGGAACCATGGTGAGCTTCCTGGACAAGAACCCGCCCAGCGATGTGGATGCCGATAACCCCCTGAAGCGAGTCGTGCTGTCACCGGTAACGCGGCAATCCTTTCGGCTTGCCGAGCGTTACGGTTTCGACTACTTTTCCGGCTTCAACATGACGGAGGTGTCGGTACCCTTGGTATCGGACCTCAACACGCAAGTGCAGTCCTCCTGCGGTCGCCCGCGATCGGGGATCGAATGCCGACTGGTCGACAGCAACGATATACCTGTACCAGACGGCCAGATCGGTGAGCTCGTGATACGCAGTGATCTGCCATGGGTTATCACTCCCGGATATTTCGGCATGCCGGAAGCGACAGCGCGAGCCTGGCGCAATGGCTGGTTTCATACCGGCGACCTGATGACCCGGGATGCCGAAGGCAACTATTTCTTTGTCGACCGCGAGAAGGACGCCATTCGTCGACGCGGCGAGAATATCTCTTCCATTGAGGTAGAAGCGGAGGTCTCCGAGTTTCCCGCCGTGTCCGAAGTGGCCGCTTATGCCGTTCCCAGCGAGCACGGAGAGGACGAGGTAATGGTCGCAGTGGCACCGGCCGAAGGCGCACACCTGGAGCCAAAAGAACTCATCGAATACCTGCAACCGCGCATGACCAAATTCATGCTCCCTCGCTACGTTCGCGTCCTGGCGGCTCTGCCCAGAACTCCGACCAACAAGGTGCAGAAACACGAGCTCAGGAACGAGGGTATAACCGCCGACACCTGGGACCGCGAAGCCGCTGACACCTGAATGCCAGGGCACTCATTGTCGGCCCAAAAGAAATCCAATAACTGCATTAACCAAGAGGAAGCCCGATGATCTACGCAGACTTTTTTCAACTGGCACTGACCAACCTGGCGCTGATTGCGGCCATGATGACGGCCCTGTGGGCTCTTAGCGTTGCCATCGGGGATTCCAGTATCGCCGATATTTTCTGGGGCTTCGGGCTTGCGATTACGGCATGGTTCAGCTGGGCGATCAGCGATGGCGTGCCGGAACGCCAGTTGCTGGTTCTGACCCTGGTGACAGTGTGGGCACTACGCATTGGCATCTACATTGGCTGGCGCAATCGCGGCGGCGAGGACCCACGCTATGCTCACCTTCGCCGCTATATCACTGAGCGGGGCAAGAACTACAACCTGCACAGCCTGATTCACATTTACCTGCAGCAGGGCTTCTTCATGTGGGTGGTTTCACTGGTACTCATCTTTTCTGTCTCCAGCGAAGCCCCGACACACCTGGGGGCACTGGCCTGGGCTGGCACAGCGCTGTGGTGCCTTGGCATGTTCTTTGAGACCGTTGGCGACTGGCAGCTCAGCCGCTTTCGTGCCAACCCCAACAACGCCGGCCGGGTCATGGACCAGGGCCTTTGGCGCTACACCCGCCACCCCAACTATTTCGGCGAAGCCTGTGTCTGGATCGGCCTGTTCGCAATCGCGATGGAAAATCCCCTGGCCATTATCACCGTGGCAAGTCCGGCAATGATGCTCTGGGTACTCATGGGGCCAATGGGCAAGGGCTTGCTTGAGCGGCGCATGGCGAAAAAGCGCCCGGAGTTCGCTGAGTATGCGCGGCGCACCAGCGGCTTCTTCCCACTGCCCCCGAAGTCCTGACCTCGGCGGTCAGTGACGGCAGAGGCATTATCACGGAAAAGTCAGGCCCGTCACCGGAGTTGCCGCGGAGTAATTACTCCGCGGCAATGACCTTACCGCGCGACGTGCGTTCATGCTGGATGATCCAGCTCCCGTCGGCTTCACGCGTGAGAACATGGGTATAACCACCGATGATTGTTTCTTCGGTAAACACATGGGTGAAATTCCCATAGGCTACGGCGGCATCGTCGCCCATGATAGTCACCGCGATACTATCTATGGTGAACTTGCCCATTCTCGCCTCGTCAGGATAGCTCGTGCGGAACAGGGTGTTGAGCGCATCCCAGCCCTGGACCACAGAATTCCCGTAGGTCAGGCTCATGCTTGCGTCCCGGCGATAAGCCGCAAGATAGCCGTCCATGTCGGCATCATTCCAGGTGCTTTCAAGCCCTGCGATAACGGTCTTTACCTCCGCCTCGCTGTCTCCTGCCCATGCAGGGGAAAGCTGGACGAGTGAGGCCAGGACTACGCTGAGCAGAGTTGCAGACGCGGTGTTATTTTTCTTATGTTGCATGGTGGTTCTCCTTTTTGGGTGTCAGTTCACGCCGGCAATATCTTTTTCGAGAAAAGCGGCCAGGTCCTCAGGGGTATAGCGGGTCTTGCGGGTCGCCGCATACGCGTGTGCGCTGCGCGGTTTGCGATCAAACCAGAATCCTGCGGGATCGGCCTGGGGCCGCTTTGCCGCCAGCCAGATCGCGGTATCCGCGCCCTGGTAACCATTGCGCAGAACGAGCCGCAGTATTTTGCGAAAGCGCGGCATAGCGGTTTTGACACCCTCGGTATCGGTCCACCCAGGGTGCATTACATAAAAGCGGAGATCGTTCGACACGCCATATTTGTCCTGCCAGTAACGAGTCAATTCCGCCTGGCCTCGTTTTTGCACGCCGTAAGCGACCACACCAACATAGCGCTCGGGGTCCGTGACGTTGAGGATGTCTACCTTCAGGGGAGTGTTGTACATGCCTCCTGACGACATATTGATGACAGTGCCGCCAGCATTGAGGAGCGCGTTGTGAATCATCCGCTCGGTCAACAAATAGTGGTTGAGGATATTGAGCGCATAGGAGAGCTCCATACCTTCCGGGGTGAGCTGGTGCTTGTGGAACATCGCACCTACATTGTTCACCAGCACGTCCACTTTGTAATCCCCTGCCTGTATGCGCCTGACCAGATCTGCGGTTTCCGACATCAGGCTCAGGTCTGCCGCCATCGGCACCACCTTGCCACCGCCCTGCGCTTCCGCCACAAGTTGGTCGAGTTTCCGCTGATCTCGCGCCACCGCGATCATATGCGCCCCGCGCCGCGCCGCTTCCAGGACAATTGCCCGGCCAATGCCTCCCGACGCGCCCGTCACCAGCCAGGTCTGGCCCGTGAAATCAGCGTCAAGCCTGCCCCAGAACGGGCGTCTCGCGTAGTAACCGATAGCGGAGAAATCGGGTGCAAATCGCCCGTAGAATTTGACGATCTTCATCAGCATGGCAAGGTTCATTTTTATACTCGTCGAGTTCGATTATTGTCAAAAGCCAGCCGGTGGCTGGCAGGCACATGACAGGCAGTCTAGGATAGTTTAGTCTTTATATGCAAGCGTGGTGAAACGCGCATGGCCGGATGGAGTGCATGGTGAAAGAAACAGACGATGAGCAGTCACCCGAAGAGCTGTTCGACAGCCTGCGCCCCCCGTGTCGTGGCATGCGCCCTGAACACGATCAGTGGCGGCGGCGGGTACGCGGCTTTGTCACAGCGGAAGTCGAACCGTTTCTTGCGGGCTGGGAGGCCGAGTCCTGTTTTCCTGACAGCCTCTATCTAAGCGCCGTAGCTCACGGTATTTTCGGTCTCGGATTTCCCCGCAGTGTCGGTGGAACCGGAGAGGATGCTGACATCTACCACCGCGTTATCCTCGCCGAGGAGATGCACCGTACCGGCAGTGGCATGGTCTTTGCCGATCTCGCCACACACTGGATCGGACTGCCCCCGGTCATCAATATGGGCAGTGAGGAGTTGCGTGAGCGTATCGTGAAGCCAGTGCTGGCCGGTCACAAACGCATCTGCTTTGCGGTCACGGAGCCTTCCGGTGGCTCGGACGTGGCGAACCTCCTCACCCGGGCCAATTATAGTGGCGGCGACTACCTATTGTCCGGCGTAAAAACGTTGATATCCGGCGCCATGCGCGCCGATTACGCACTGGTCATTGCCCGTACCGGCGCCTCCGGCATGGGCGGTCTTTCACTGTTTGTTGTTGACCTTGAGCAGGCGGGCGTCAAGCGCAGCCCCATCAAGGGGCTACATTGGTATAACCGCAACGTGGGCACCCTCCAGTTCGACAACGTACGGGTGCCGGAGGAGCAGAGAATAGGCGAGGAAAATCGCGGCTTCGCTGCGCTGGCCAAACAGCTTGATATAGAACGCTTCAGCGGTATCGGCGCGATGCTCGGGCTCAGCCGGTACTGCCTTGCTGAAGCGATAACCCACTGCAAGCAGCGCAGTGCCTTCGGCAAGTCACTGGTCGATCACCAGGTGCTACGCCATCGACTGGTGGAGATGCACCGCGCGGTGCGAACCACCTATGCCTATCTCGATCACTGTGTGGATCAGCTGGCCCAGGGCAACCATCCGGGGCCGGATCTCGCCCTGCTCAAGATCACCGCCAGCCGGACGCTCAATCTGTGCGCCAGCGAAGCAATGCAGATGTTGGCGGGCGGCGCCTATACCACGAACTCCCGTGTGGATCGGGCGCATCGCGAAGCGCGGATATTCGCGCTGGCCGGCGGTACCGAAGAAATTCTCGCGGGTATGGCGGCGAAGCAGTTGAAGCTGTGACCAGGGAACGGCAGCGGTGTGACAAACTGGCCGGGAGCGGCTGGAACTTCAGGACTGGAGACGCGGGACAACTGTTTCCGCGGTCAGCACTTCGTGGCATTCGCCGCATACCACGGAGGCTCCCAGCACATGTCCGCAAGGCCGGTGATGCACGATGACCGGCGGTCCCTTCACATCGGCCAGCCATTCATCGGCCCACAGCATCAGTGACAGTGCATGAGGGAACAGTCCTGCGCCTTTCTTGGTCAGGCGATATTCATAGCGCGGCGGCACCAGCTCGTACAGGCTTCGCTCAAGGATACCGTTTGACTCCAGTGCCTTCAGGCGGTCCGCCAGGATATTCGATGCGATATTCAGGTAGGACTGCATGGCATCGAAACGGTGAATGCCGAAATACTGCGTGGCAATAACCATACCTGTCCAGCGGTCACCAAGAAGATCGACAACTTCCGCCGCATAGGACTCGGTTGCAGCGTGCCGGCGACGGTGCATGCGCTTCACTTCGAGATTTTCCATGCCGGACCCCGGCCCCGCTTCCCGGCGGCAGGCAGTAACGCTGATTTCATCCTTGCAATGTTCGCAAGCCATCATCGGCAACATGGGCTTGCCACAGGAGGTGTGCACGATTGAGGTCGGCATACCCTTGCTGATCATTCCCCAGCGGATACCCCACGCCCAGGACAACAGAACCGCGCCCAGCAGACCTTCGCCGCGTTCAGTGAGATGGTAGCCCTGTCGGCGCGAGCCATCTCCGTCAGGCTGCAGCGTGAGAATGCTGTTCGCAAGCAAGGTCTTCAGACGGTTGGAAAGTGTACTGCGTGGAATGTTGCACAGGCTCCGGAACTCCTCGAACCGGGTCGTGCCCAGAAAGGCCTGATGGATGATCAGTAGCGACCAGCGGTCACCCAGCGCATTGAGCGCCCGGTTCACTGAACTCTTGGGTACTAATTTGGGCTGAGCCATCTGTCGTAAATACCGTCGTTGGCGACGCGTCGTGCGCACGATTCAGCACGATCCCACCTGAACCGCCCACAGCCACAGAGGGCTGCTTACGACGAAAACAGCCAGCATTCTCGCCCATCGTCGCAACACAGACAACTATTTGGACCGGCTGTGGTTCACAAGTCTGGCAATTAGTGTTGCGAGCCTGGCGGGGTGCGGCTAGACTTCAGGTCTATTTATAAAAGTTACGGGTGACAGGGTGGCTGCTGGCAGACAGGAAGACACGCAGGGCAACCGGGATCTGGCCGGCAAGGTGGCCATTGTCACGGGCGCGGGGAAGGGTCTGGGCCGCGCCTATGCCCTTGAGCTTGCATCCCGCGGCGCCCGCCTGGTCATCAACAACCGGTGTCACCCGGGCGACACTGTCCGCAGTGCGGACGCCGTGGCAGGTGAAATCGTGGCGACCGGTGGCGAAGCTGTCGCAGACTACAGCGCCGCCGAAGATCCGGCCTGTGGCGAGCAAATGCTGTCCACGGCACTGGAAGCTTTTGGTCGCCTGGACATCGTGATCGCCAACGCGGGCGTCTCCGAAGCCACTTCCTTCCACAAGCAGCCCCTCGAGGAGTTCCGTCGCATTGTGGAGATCAACCTGATGGGGACGGCACACCTTCTGCACCCCACTTTTGCCCACCTGTACCACCAGCGCAGCGGCGCCATCGTGGTCAGCAGTTCCGCGGCGGGCCTGTATGGGGAACACGGGCTGCCGGCTTATTCCGCGTCCAAGGCGGCGGTCATCGGGCTGTGCCAGGCGCTTGCCCTGGAAGGTGCGCCGCACGATGTGCGGGTGAACACCATCGCTCCTTTTGCCAACACCGCGATGACCCAGGGGAGCCTGCCCTCCGCCCTGCGGGAGAAACTGAGCCCGGCGGCCGTGGCCCCCGTTGTGGCCTGGCTGGTCAGCGACAGCTGTACCCTGAATGGCGAGACCCTGGTAGCGGGCGGAGGCAATATGGCCCGGGCGCGGACTCTGCTGAGTGGGCCGGCTGCCACCGGCAGCAGGCCTGCGGAACTGGCTGCAGCCTGGTCCAGACTGCAGCCACCGGACAGGAACTCGACTTCGGCAATAGCAATGTTCAGGGCATTTGCCGCCAACCTGCCGTCGTGACAGAACTTTTCGCACTGACCGCAGGGCGCGGCCCCCACGCACAAGCGGAGTCTTGTCCGAGCAAGGGGAAAATCGTACCATGAGAGTCTTTAAATAAAAGCTACTATCGGAGACTCCATGCCTCGCGCCCTGTCCCAGCTCAGAATCCCTGTATTCCAGGCCCCCATGTTCCTGCAGTCGGGGCCGGAAATGGTCATTGCCAGCTGCAAGGCGGGAATTGTCGGCACTTTCCCTTCGGTCAACGCCCGCACCACAGAAGAACTGGAAGGCTGGCTGCAACGAATTACCGCCGCGGTCGGCGGCGAGCAGGACGGTCCCTGGGCCATCAACCTGATGATGCACCGCTCCAATACCCGTCGCTTCGAGGATCTGGCGCTGGCGGTGAAATACCGCGCGCCGCTGGTGATCTCGGCGCTGGGCAGCCCGAAGGAGGCGATCGACGAAGTTCACAGCTACGGCGGCAAGGTGTTCGCCGACGTCATCGACACCCGCTTTGCGGCCAAGGCGGTGGAGGCCGGGGTCGATGGCCTGGTGCTGGTCGCCGCAGGCGCCGGCGGTCACACGGGGCAGCAGGCGGGCTTTGCCTTTGTCGAGGAAGTGCGCCAGTTCTGGGACGGCGACATTGTGCTCGGCGGGGGCATTTCCAGCGGCCGCGGTGTGCGGGCGGCACAGGTGCTGGGCGCCAATTACGCCTACATGGGCACCCGCTTCATCGCCACCGAAGAAAGCATGGCCGCGCCGGAATACAAGCAGATGGTGGTGGACGCCACCGGCGCCGACATCATCTGCTCCGACGCGCTCACCGGGGTCAAGGCCAACTGGCTCCGCGCCAGCCTGGTTGCAGCGGGCTATGACCCGGCTAATATGCCTTCAGGGGCCAAAATCGATATCGCGGCGTCCACCAGCGACGCCAAGCGCTGGCGGGATGTGTGGTCAGCGGGCCAGGGTGTGGGCGCCATCAAGGAGATCCTGCCAATAGCCGCGCTGGTCGACCGCCTGGAGACAGAGTACCGCGCTGCCTGCGAGGGATAGATCATGCAAACCAGCTCCAGCGCCCGGATCCGGGCCCTCACCGATGCCGGCTATTGGGGCAGTGAAACCCTGCACAGCATCCTCGCGGCACGGGTGAAAGACAGCGCCGGCAGCACCGCCCTGGTGGACCAGCCGAACAAGGCCGAACTCACCGACCTGCCGGCCCGCCGCCTGAGCTTCGCCGAACTGGATGCGCTCAGCGACGGCCTCGCCGCGCGGCTGCTGGGACTGGGACTGCAGCACGGTGACAGGCTGTTGGTGCAGCTGCCCAACATCACCGAACTGGTACTCTGCTACTACGCCGCCAGCAAGCTGGGGGTGGTCATTTCCCCCATCCCAATCCAGTACGGTGGCCACGAGATCGCCCGTTTCGCCGCGACACTGCAACCGGCCGCAATGCTGACCCTGGCCCGTTTTCGCGATACCGGGCTGGCGGCCCAGGCCCGCCAGGCGCTCTCTGCTGTACCGGTGTGGTCACTGGGCACCGACCTCAACTGCGACCCCGTCACCGACCCGACCCTGCTTTCCGCCTACCGGCAGCACCGCGCGCGGCACCCGGACGATGCCAATGCCATCCTCACCATCGTCTGGACCTCCGGCACCACCGGCACTCCGAAGGGTGTGCCCCGCTCCCATAACATGTGGCGGGCGATGGCGCGCAATACCATGGCCGCGGGGGACTACCAGCCCGGTGAGACCCTGCTGGTGCCGTTCCCGCTGGTGAATATGGCGGCGCTCGGGGGCTTCCTGTTTCCCTCG